>NZ_JAUHJM010000004.1:0-478316 GCF_032381235.1 Bradyrhizobium sp. SZCCHNR1053 | reverse complement strand
CCCTCTTGCTGCCACAGGTCATCCTCGAAATGCCTGTCACAGAAATTATCGTGTCTCACTTAAGGGGTGCAGTCCAGTGCTGTCACCGTAATTTCCCAGTCTTCGGCGAAAGTTGACATTTTTTGATCTTTCGTTTTGTGGACTACATCAACCAGAACATTGCCATCGCGAATGATGATCCCGTAACAATCAGTAGGAACCAAAGCGAGGCGAGCAGCGCCAGATAGTATCGCAGGGGACGCTCGGACCTGGTAAAGACCTCGCCGTTCATGGACCAGACTCCTGTTATAGCGGCACATAAGACCGCACCTCCGAAGTACCAATACGTCAAGACCGTAACACCGAAAATCGCGATGGTTAGAACGAAGTCGCGCATGTATTCTCCTCGAATTGCAGTATATCGCCTAGTAAGAGGACGGTAGCTGCTTGGCATGCTCTGACCTCCACTAGCCTCGAATTCTCGAGGAGGCGATTATCTCGCCCTCAAACTTTCTTGTTTATACCTCAGCAGCGGCGACATTACGTACTCGATGATCCTCCGAGTCCCGGTCTTGATCTCCACCGTCACTGCCATGCCCGGCGCAAGCGCGACCATCTTGTCCTCGACCTGCATCTGCTTCTCGTCCAGTGACACCCGCGCCGAGTAGATGAATTCCTGACCGGCCGGCTCGCTGGTCTCGGCCAGCCCGCCCGCGGTCTTGCCGCCATTCTGCTTGTCGGCCGGCTTTTCGCGGGCGATGGAGTCCTGGGAGACGCTCAGCACCTTGCCGTGGACGAGGCCGTAGCGGGTGAAGTTGAAGGCGTCGATCTTGATCTCGGCGGATTGCCCGACATTGACGAAACCGATGTCGCGGTTGGAGATCATGGCTTCCGCCTCGATCTGGCTGTCGGCGGGCACGATGAGCATCAGCTGTTGCGCCGGTGTGACGACGCCGCCGACGGTGTGCAGCGCGAGCTGCTGCACGGTGCCGTCGATCGGGGCGCGCAGCACCTGCTCGGCGATCTTGCGCTCGGCCTTGACGAGGTCCTGGGTCAGCTCGTCGGCCTTCTTCTCGGCGTCGGTGAGATCAGACAGCACCTGGCGCTCGAAGCCGGAGCGCGTCTGCCCGAGCTGCTGCTCCAGCGCGAGACGCGCGGCCTCGATCTCGACCAGGCGCCGCGTCTGGACGATGCGCTCGTTCTGCTGGTCGATCAGCCGCGACTGCGCGTCGATATAAGCGATCTGGTTGCCGTACTGGATCTCCTTGGCATTGCGGCGGATATCGGCGGTCTCCTGCAGAAACGGCAGGGTGGCGTCGATCTTGGCGATTGCGGCCTCGATCGACTGCGCCTCGGCGCGCTTCTGCGCAATCTGCTGCTGATTGGCGGCGAGCTTCGACAGCTGCTCGGCGGCCTGGGCCTGCAGCGCGGCGCGGGTGCGCGCGAGATCGGTCGGCGCTGCGCCTTCGGGCACCGCAAGCGGCCGCAGTGCGGCCAGATCAGCAAAGCTATCGCGGAGCACGCCGAGCCGGGCAACATCGAGCCTTGCCTGCATCAGGCCCTGCGGGACACGGCGGCGCTCGGCCTCGGTCACGGTGCGGTCGAGCTCGACCAGCGCTAGCCCCATCATCGCAGGCTCCTCCCAGCCTGGGAGGAAACATCCTCCGCCCGTCTCCGAGCAAGGCGAGATTGCCGGCAGCAAAAATCAGGTTTGCCAAATCGTTACAAGGGGATCACGGTTTCGGCCGGCGGCCTCGAAGATTTTTCTTCTGTTTTTCGGAATCATATGCTATCCTTCGCGCCGTCCCGCCTCACTTGAGGGGCGTTTCGCGATCGTCACGAGCGTTGGGTGCGGGATGCGGTGGGCGTGTCGGGTTGCAGCGTGAGCGATCATGCCGACGAACGATCCGATGCGCACGGCGAAATCGTGTGGTCCTGGCATCCCGGTGCTGATGCCAAGTCCGATGCGCAAGTTCGACGAGCGCGCGGGCGACGGGGGCAAGAAAGCCGATCCCCGGGGAGATCACGTATAAGCCGTAACGCCATCGCGCGGGGAAGGCCGGATGATCCGGCCCGTACCTGTGGTTCCTGCCGCCTGCATTTTTTTCTGCAGGCGGGCCATGGGTGCGACCGGCACCCGGCCTTTCCCGCGCCCTCATTCTGAAGAGGGCGATCAGACGAGCAACACTCGGACGCGAAGGCGGGCGCGAGGATGAGATGCTGTGCCTACACCCTCCGCTGTCATTGCGAGGAGCGCAGCGACGAAGCAATCCAGAGTCGTCGCGGGACTCTGGATTGCTTCGCTTCGCTCGCAATGACGCCTTCATCTCCGCGTCGTCCCGGGCAAGCTGCGACGCCGCGTCAGCGTTGGCGTGGCGCCGCCCCGGGACCCATACTCCGCAGCGGTTGTGTGACGCACGCTGGAGCTGGCAGCCTTCGCGCCAATGTCCGCCGGTGGGTATGGATCCCGGCATGCGCCGGGATGACACTGAATGTGTGGCGGCTGCGGCGGCTCACCGATGCATGTTTGAACCTTCACCCCCGCTGCCCGAACACACCCAAGCGCCTCACTCCCGCCAAATCCCGCAGAAAAACCGACTGAATCCGCCTCCCCGATCCGGTAGACTCGCCGCGTGAACCACCGCCCTACGATTCTCGTCTTCGACTCAGGCCTCGGCGGCCTGTCCGTGCTGCGCGAGGTGGTGCGGGCGCGGCCCGATGCCCACTACGTCTATGTCGCCGACGACGCCTTCTTCCCCTACGGCCATCACAGCGAGCAGGCCCTGATCGCCCGCGTGGTGCCACTGATGGGCGAGCTGATCGCCGCGCACCGGCCCGACCTGATCGTGATCGCCTGCAACACCGCCTCGGTGCAGACGCTGGCGCCGCTGCGGGCCGCCTATGCCGTGCCTTTCGTCGGCACCGTGCCAGCAATCAAGCCGGCCTGCGCGCAGTCGCAGACCAGGCGCGTCTCGGTGCTCGGCACCAAGGCCACGGTGGCGCGCGAATACACCCACGCGCTGATCCGCGACTTCGCGCAAGGCTGCACCGTCACATTGGTCGGCTCGCCGGATCTCGCGTCGCTGGCAGAGGCCGCGCTTAGCGGCACCCAGGTCAGCGATGCGGCCATCGCCGCCGAGATCGCGCCCTGCTTCGTGGGCGACGCCGCCGATCCCACAGGCCGGACCGACACGGTCGTGCTGGCCTGCACGCATTATCCGCTGCTGCTCGACCGGCTCGAACGCCTGGCGCCCTGGCCCGTCACCTGGATCGACCCGGCGCCGGCCATCGCGCGCCGGGTCGCCGACCTGCTAGGCCCGCCGGCCAGCGGCCCCGACGATGGCGGCGCCACCATGATCTTCACCTCGAACAAGCCACATCAGCTCGGCCGCGCGCTCACGCCCTATTTCGGCGGCCGCGTCCCGGCCTGACGGAGACCGCCGATGTCCGCAGCGCCCAAACCGCTCAACCGCCTCAAGCAGGCCTGGCGCGCCAAGCAGCCGACGTTCGGCGCCATCGCCACCATCCCGAGCATCCAGACCGTGCGTATCATGGCGCAGTCGCTCGACTGGATCATCGTCGATCTCGAGCATGGCCCGATCGATCTCTCCACCGCGCATGCGATGATCACCGCCACGGCAGGCACGCCCTGCGTGCCGCTGGTGCGCATTGCCGCCAACGAGCCGCATCTGGCGAAAGCGCCGATGGACCTCGGCGCGCTCGGCATCAACTTCCCGATGATCTCGAGCCGCGCGGACGCCGAGAAAGCCGTGCGCAGCGTGCGCTACCCGCCCCACGGCGACCGTCTGTGGGGTCCGTTCCATGCGCCATTCCGCTGGAACGTGTCGATGGCCGAGTACATGGCGACCGCCGACGACGACATGGTCTGCATGGTGACGATCGAGCACGTCGAGGCGGTCGAGCGCATCGACGAGATCATGGCCACCCCCGGCATCGACATTGCCGTGATCGGTCCCGGCGACTTGGCGACCTCGATCAACAAGCGCGGCCAGCTCGATGATCCCGAAGTGAAATCCCTGATCGCCCGCGCCGAGGCCGGCATCCTCAGATCGGGCGTGCCGATCGGCGGCGCGGCGCGCTCGGCTGAGCAGGCCAATGCAATGATTGAGCGCGGTTACGTGGCGCTGGCGCTCGGCTTCGACTGGTCCTTGTTCCAGCGCGGCATTGCCGCGAGCTTCGAGGGGATCAAGCGCTAAAGTCGGCGGCCGGCTTGGGCCGGTCCTTCACGTTCCAAACAAAGAACAAGAGTTGGGGGGAACACCATGATGAAAAAGACGATTTTCGGCCTGTCGCTGGCCCTGCCCGGGCTCGGGGTGGTCGACAAGACCAAGCCGCTCGCCTCGCCGGCGCCCTGACGCCCAAACGAGGCGTTTGCTGCACGGCGCCCCGGTGCTAACAGAGGCCCGCCACCGGCCCAGGCCGGGAGCCACCAAGCAACGGCCACGCGAGACGGCCAAGACAGAAACCAGCGGGAGCGATCGATCTCACGATGCGCGGAACAACCAAGCCGATCTCGCTGCACCGCCGTCTGATCATCGATCTGATGCATGCCTCGCGTGACGTGCCGTTCGTGTCGCTGGCGCGCACGATCCAGATCGGCCCGCTGCTCGAGGCCCGCGCCGCGGCCGTCCGCCCGCCCGGTTTCGCCGCGATCTTCGTCAAGGCGTTCGCCCTGGTCGCCCGCGACGAGCCGGTGCTGCGCACGCTCTACGTCAAATGGCCCTGGCCCTGCTTCTACGAGCTGCCGCGCAGCGTCGCCACCGTCACCATCGCCCGGGTCGAGCATGGTGAGGATTGCGTGCTGCCGCAGCGCATCTCCGGGCCGGAGACCATGACCCTGGCCGAGATCGATGCCGTGATCCGGCAGGGCAAGGAGGCGCCGGTCGAGGACGTCGCCATGTTCCGCAAGATCATGCGGGCGACCCGGCTGCCGTTGCCGCTGCGCCGGTTCGCCTGGTGGGTCGGGCTCGGCTTCGGCCGGCAGCGGGCCAACTGGTTCGGCAATTTCTCCGTGACCAGCGTCGCCGCCTGCGGTGGCGGCCAGCTGCTGGCCCTGAGCCCGGGACCGTTCATCGTCAATTACGACGTCATCCAGCCCGACCATACCCTGGCCATCCTGATCCGCTGGGACCACCGGGTCACCGACGGCGCCATGATGGCCAGGACCGCAATCCGGCTCGAGCAGGTGCTGAACGGGGAGATCGCGGCCGAGCTGAAGGCCGGAACCCCGTGCGGCCGTGGGCCGGCGGAGGCCGTACCCGGATTCCCGGCTGCGCGGCAGAAAATTACCGTTGCGGGAGAGCCGCAGCGGTGATTCGCCGGCAAAGGCGCCGGTTGCGGTTTGACAAGTCGGCAGGTTCTCCCGTAGAACCCGCCTGCTCGCGGGCCGGTTTCGGCCCGCGTTGCGTTTCGCGACCCGTGGCCTTCTCCCTTCATGCTTTGGGGATGGGCCTGTCGGTGGACCGGGCTTCCGGACACACAGGAGGGCGCGTTTCCTCAAACCCTAACTTGATCGAAGAGGACGCGATGACTAAGCGCAGTGAGGCGAAGTACAAGATCGATCGCCGCATGGGCCAGAACATCTGGGGCCGCCCGAAGAGCCCCGTCAACCGCCGTGAATACGGCCCCGGCCAGCACGGCCAGCGCCGCAAGGGCAAGCTCTCGGACTTCGGCGTGCAGCTGCGCGCCAAGCAGAAGCTGAAGGGCTATTACGCCAACATCTCCGAGCGCCAGTTCCACGGCATCTATGTCGAGGCCGGCCGTCTCAAGGGCGACACCGGTGAGAACCTGATCGGCATCCTGGAGCGCCGTCTCGACACCGTCGTTTTCCGCGCCAAGTTCGTCTCGACCATGTTCGCCGCGCGCCAGTTCATCAACCACGGCCACATCAAGGTGAACGGCCGCAAGGTCAACATCGCGAGCTACCAGGTCAAGCCGGGCGACGTGATCGAGGTCAAGGAAGCCTCCAAGCAGCTCGCCGTGGTGCTGGAAGCGACCCAGCTCGCCGAGCGTGACGTGCCCGACTACATCGAGGCCGATCACTCCAAGATGACCGCGAAGTTCATCCGCATCCCCGCGCTGTCGGACGTGCCGTTCGCGGTGCAGATGGAGCCGCATCTGATCGTCGAGTTCTACTCGCGCTGATCTTGACCGGACCGCGGTCCGATCCCATCTGATAATCCGAAGGCCCTGGCACGCGCCGGGGCCTTTCCTTTTTGGGCTTCTTTTCGGATGGGACGAACCGATTCCCGAATGCCACACCTGCCACGAAATCGCCCCAAGCTGGGCTGACAGCGAATCCGTCCCGTGATTCACTGTCTGCAGTTGTAAAGTAGCGGGGCGTTCGCCATGGAGTTCAACAGGCGCAATATCATCTTCGGTGCGTTGCCGACCGATGCGGTCGGTGCTCCGCCTCTGCCGCCGTTGCGGGCGCCGCCCCTCAGCGCTTCACCGTTACGCGCACGGTCCTCGGGGATCCGTTACCGATTCAATGACGGCCTCTACCCTTCGACGGTCTTCGACATTCTCGAACGCTCCTGCTGGCACGTCCAGTCCGATGCGACAGCCCATGTGATCCGCCATCTCGGCACCGGGCTCACCTTTGCCGACGCGCAGCTTCGCCACGATCCCTACGCGCTCGAGCTCCTCCACTGTTTCGATGATTCGCGCGAGCTCGCCGACGAATGGCACACCATGCTGGTCGGCTGGGCCGCGGTGAACATGGGCTGGAACATCCGGCGGCAGCGGCCGGGCGCCGCGCTGCTTCTTTCACCGTCACGGCAGAGCCCGCTCGACTCCTGGGTGTTCGATTGCACCGAGGCGCCGCCGCTGGTGGCCGAGCCGATCGAGACCCGGCCGTTGCGACGGCCGGACATCTGGCTCAACCCGCCGCGCGCGGCGTAATCGAGGAGGCGTTTTGCGGGGGCGATGCGAGTTGGGTAAGGTCGGGTCGTGATGAGCCGAACGAGGACTGCCGATGTATTACACCCCGCCCCCGCGCGATCCCAAGGCGCCGCCCGTGCGCGTCAACCTGTTGTCGGACACGCAGACCCGCCCGACAGCCGCGATGCGCGAGGCCATCGCGCGCGCCGAGGTCGGCGACGAGCAGATCGGCGACGATCCGACCGTGCATGAATTGTGCGGCCGCGTCGCCGCGCTGCTCGGCAAGGAGGCCGCGGTGCTGATGCCGTCGGGCACGATGTGCAACGTCGCGGCGACGCTGGTGCATTGCCGGCCGGGCGACGAGATCCTCGCGCATGAGACCGCGCACATCATCTCGCGCGAGGGCGGCGCCCATGCCGCGCTCGGCGGCTTTCAGGTCACGCAGTTGAAGGGGCCCGACGGCCAGTTCACGCCGGAGACATTCCGCGCCGCGCTGCATCCGCGCTCGCGCTACCAGCCGCCGCAGACCGTCGTCAGCGTCGAGCAGACCGCCAATATCGGCGGCGGCACGATCTGGAAGAAGGCTGATCTCGACGAGATCGTCGAGATCGCCAAGGCGAACGGCATGGCGACGCACATGGACGGCGCGCGGCTGCTCAACGCGACGGTTGCCACCGGCATTCCGGCCGCCGAGATGACCGCGGGCTGGGATTCGGCCTGGATCGATTTCTCCAAGGGGCTGGGCGCGCCGATCGGCGGCGCGCTCGCCGGCAGCGCCGCCTTCATCGACGAGGTGTGGCGCTGGAAGCAGCGGCTCGGCGGGTCGATGCGCCAGGCCGGAATCGTCGCGGCAGCCTGCATCTACGCGCTCGATCACCATGTCGACCGGCTCGCCGAGGACCACGCCAATGCACGGGCGCTGGCGCGCGGGCTGTCGCAGATCCAGGGCGTCGAGGTCCAGGAGCCAGAGACCAATCTCGTGTTCTTCAAGCCCGACGGCTCCGGTGTGCCCGGCGACAAGATGGTGACCGAGCTGCGCAAGCGCGGCGTGCTGCTCGCGATGATGGACGGCCGCATCCGCGCCTGCACCCATCTCGACGTGACCGCAGCCATGATCGAGGAGACCATCGGCCATGTCCGGGAGATCGTGCGCGGAGCATGAGGATCATGGTGCGAGCGCCGCATAGACCAGCCGCCGCACATCGCTCGCGATGCGGCCGCGCTGCGAGGGCGCCTGCATCATGACGATGACGAACAGGTCGTCGGCGGGATCGATGAAGAAGAACGTCCCGCCGACGCCGTCCCAGCCATATTCGCCTGATGGCACCGGAGGCTTCTCCGTGATGCGCATGGAGAAACCCAAGCCGAAGCCGCTGTCGGCGCCGGGAAAATAGAGGTCGTCACGACGAATTCCCGCCCCAACGACATGATCCCGCGTCATGACCGCGACGGTCTCAGGCTTGAGATAATAGCGGCCGTCAAGCTCACCGCCGTTCAGCAGCATCTGAGCGAACCGCGCGTAGTCGGAGATGGTGCTGATCATCCCCGCCCCGCCCGACTCCCAGCGTCTGGGCCGAATGGGATCGTCGATGCCGGCGATCGGACGATCGAACCAGTCGCGCGGCGACGGTTCGGCGACGCGGCTACGCTGGCTCGGGTCGGCGAGGAAGAACGCCGTCTCGCGCATGCCGAGCGGCCCGAGCAGCCGCTCCTGCTCGAACTCATAGAGCGAGCGGCCGGAGACGATTTCGATCACCCGCCCGAGCACGTCGGTCGAGTGGCCGTAGTCCCACACCGTGCCAGGCTGCTCGGCCAGCGGCAGCCTGGCGAGGCGCTCGACGAAGGTGGCGTTGTCGATGTCGCCGTCAAACAGAGGCGCCTTCGCATAGAGCCGGCGCACGGCCGTCTCGCCATAAAAGCCGTAGGTGATGCCGGAGGTATGGCGCAGCAGATCGCGGATGGTGATCGGGCGCGCCACTGGAGCAGCGCCGACCCTCACGTCAGCGAAGGCGGGAATGTAGCTCGCCAGCGCATCATCGAGCTTCAGCCTGCCGTCATCGACCAGCATCATCGCCGCCACCGACGTGACCGGTTTCGACATCGAGTAGATGCGGAAGATCGCATCCTCCGTCATCGGCGCGCGCGTCGCGGGATCGCGAACACCGAAACTCTGCAGCAGGACAGGGCTGTCGTGCTGCTGAATCAGCACGACCGCGCCCGGAATGTTGCCGGCGGAGACTTCGTCGCGGAAATAGGTCGGGACCGCCTCGAGGCGCCGCCGGTCGAGATCGCGCGGCGACTGTGCGCCTGCGCGGGCCAGAGCAGGCAGCATGGGCATCGCGAGCAACGCGCCGAGCAGCGTCCGTCGCGAGACCAGCCGGTCCATCCTAACGGCACCGCCGCGTGTCGATGGCTGTCACCTCACCGAGCCCGCGCGAGCGCGGCTGGCGAGCGCCTCGCTGAGCGCCTCATCGTGCAGCCCGGCGCTCTGTTCGGAGAAGCAGCAGAACACGATCTGGGAGAGCGAGGTCTCCGTGCTGATCGCCTCGATCGAGGTTGCGACCGCGATCGACGCCGCACGATCGGCGGGGAAGCGAAAGATGCCGGTCGAGATCGCGGGAAACGCGACGGAGTCCAAGACATGCTTGTGACACAGCTCGATCGAGCGGCGGTAGCACGAGGCCAGCAAATCCGGCTCGCCGCGGTCGCCGCCCTGCCAGACTGGGCCAACGGTGTGGATCACGTGGCGGGCCGGCAGCCGGTAGCCTTTGGTGATCTTGGCCTCACCGGTCTTGCAGCCATGGAGCATGCGGCATTCCATGACGAGGTCCGGCCCCGCCGCACGGTGGATCGCACCGTCGACGCCGCCACCGCCGAGCAAAGACGAGTTCGCGGCGTTGACGATGGCGTCAACGCCGAGCTTGGTGATGTCGGCAACGATGACCTCGAATCGGGTCGCGCCGATCTTTCGGACTGGATAGCTCAGGCCGAGGCCGCCGTGCCGACCGGGATGCCCTTGTCGGTGAACAGCTGCTGCAGTTCGCCGCTCTGGAACATCTCGCGGACGATATCGCAGCCGCCGACGAACTCGCCCTTCACATAGAGCTGCGGAATCGTCGGCCAGTTCGAGAACGTCTTGATGCCGTTGCGCAGCTCGGCAGATTCGAGAACGTTGAGGCCCTTATAGCCGACGCCGACGTGGTCGAGGATCTGCACGACCTGGCCGGAAAATCCGCACTGCGGAAACTGCGGTGTCCCCTTCATGAACAGGACGACGTCGTTCGACTTCACTTCGTTGTCAATGAATTGCTCAATGCTCATCTTCGCTTCCTCTAGGGCGCCTCAAGGAACGCCTGGGGCTCGGTGCCGCGCGGGTCGCCGCCGGACAGATTTCGTCCAGAGCCGACCGTCACTGTCTTATATGTAGCGCAAACCGTTGTTCAGCCAAAGTAAAATGCCGAGGATCATTCCGCAACACAGTCACCCGGCCGGACCATAGGCTGATGGCAGCAATATTATAGCCGCCACGAGGGTTTCATCCCGTAACCAAGCCCCTATCTAGGACGAACCGCCCAAAAGGAACTTGTTCCGTCGAACATCGTTTTCTCCCGGCAAACGGAGACCCTCGTGACCAGTTCAGCGTCCGCCACGGCCCCGCATCAGATCACCGCTGCGCAAACCCCTGGGCCGGGTCGCCTGGCCGGCAGTCTGATCGAGGCGTATCTCGCGGTCCGGAACGAGACCGAAGCCCGGGCGGCCCCGCTGACCCCGGAAGACCAGGTCATCCAATCGATGCCGGACGCCAGTCCGGCCAAATGGCATCGCGCCCATACCACTTGGTTCTTCGAGCAATTTGTGCTCGGCGCGCACTGCCGAGGATATGCCCCTTTTCACCCCGATTATGCCTTCCTGTTCAACTCCTATTACGTCAGTGCGGGCCCGCGCCACACGCGGGGCGAGCGGGGACTGATCACCCGCCCGGGGGTGGCCGAGATCACGGCGTACCGCCGGCATGTCGACGCGGCCATGGTCGACTTCCTGGACCAAGCCGATGCCGCGACCTTGGCAGCCGTGGCGCCGCTCGTGGAGGTCGGCCTCAATCACGAGCAGCAGCACCAGGAGCTGATGCTGACCGACATCCTGCATGCGTTCGCGCAGAATCCGACGGCGCCGGCCTACGATCCATCGTGGACATTTCCGTCCCCAACGGACCGGAGCAAGGATTGGGTCCACCTCCCCGAAGGCATCCACACCGTCGGGCACGCCGGCGATGGTTACCATTTCGACAATGAGGGGCCGGCGCATCGGGCGCTCGTCGGGCAGGTCGGGATCGCGCGCAATCTCGTCACCAATGCCGAGTGGCTCGCCTTCATGGATGACGGCGGCTACCGGACCGCCACGCTCTGGCTCATGGACGGCTTCGCTGCCGCCAGCCGCGAGGGCTGGCAGGCTCCCGGTCATTGGTACAAGGTCGAGGGCGAGTGGCGCATCATGACGCTGGGCGGATTGACGACCGTCGATCCTGACGCAGCCGTCTGCCACGTCAGCTACTACGAGGCTGATGCGTTCGCGCGCTGGCGCGGCAAGCACCTACCGACCGAGATGGAGTGGGAGGTCGCCGCGCGCGGCAACCAGCTCAATGATGCCTTCGGCACCGTGTGGCAATGGACCCGCAGCGCCTACAGCCCCTATCCCGGCTATCGTGCCATCGAAGGCGCGCTCGGCGAGTACAACGGCAAATTCATGGTCAATCAGCTGGTGCTGCGCGGCTCATCGCTCGCGACGCCGGCAGGCCACAGCCGCGTCACCTATCGCAACTTCTTCTATCCGCATCATCGCTGGCAATTCACTGGGCTCCGGCTCGCCGACTACGCCTGATCAACCCACATTCGCTTCCCGACAGTCGCGCCCGTGCGCGTCCAGGAGAGTATCATGAACGTGCACGTCAACACGTTGTCCAACGCTCACCTTCCCGACGCCGAGACGTCGGCATTCGCGCGCGATGCGGTCGCAGGCCTCGCGCAGCAGCCCAAGCAGCTGTCGCCGAAGTATTTCTATGACGCGGCGGGATCGGATCTGTTCGAGCAGATCACGCGGCTGCCGGAGTACTATCCGACCCGCACCGAGCTCGGCATTCTCAGGGATCGCGGCGCCGAGATCGCAGCGATCATTCCCGATGAGGCGGCCTTGGTCGAGTTCGGCGCCGGCGCCACCACCAAGGTGCGGCTGCTGCTGGAAAGCTGCCGCTTCGCGGCCTACGTGCCGGTCGATATTTCCGGCGAGTTCCTGACCGCACAGGCCGACAGCCTGCGCCGCGACTTCCCGCAGCTCGCCGTGCACCCGGTCGTCGCCGACTTCACCACGGCGTTCAAACTCCCCGAGGCCATCGAAGGCAAGCCGAAGGTCGGCTTCTTTCCGGGATCGACGATCGGCAATTTCGAGCCGCACGAGGCCTGCCGCTTCCTGCGCTCGGCGCGCGAGATCTTAGGGACCGGCGCGCTGATGATCGTCGGTGTTGACCTGGAGAAGGACGAGCGCGTCCTGCATGCCGCCTACAACGACGCGGCCGGCGTGACCGCGCGCTTCAATCTCAATCTGCTGTTGCGGATGAACCGGGAGCTCGGCGGCAATTTCGACCTGTCCGCCTTCGTCCACCGGGCGATCTACAATCGCGAGCAGCACCGCATCGAGATGCATCTGGTGGCGCGGAAGCCGCAGACTGTACGGCTGCTCGGCACCACCCTCTCGTTCCGCGCCGGTGAGAGCATCCACACCGAGAACAGCTACAAATACAGCATCGAGCGCTTCGGCGCGCTGGCCCGTGGTTCTGGCTGGAAAGTCCGGACCGTGTGGACGGATGCGGAGAAGATGTTCTCGGTTCAGGCGCTCGTCGCCGAGGCGTGAGGCTCTGGCTTCGATCGCAGCGACAGCGTCTCCCACAAGGCGACGATCGCCAGCAACGCGCTCGTCAGCGCCGAGAGCACGAGAGGCGACAGTTCGGTCGCGAACCAGCCGAGCCCGATCAGCGCCAGCAGTCCAGCGCCGTGCGACAACTGCAGGAAACCGCGGATGTTGAACTTGAAGAGGATGGTCCCGAGCAGAAACACGAACGGACCGCCGATCGTTGTCGCCGCCGTATTCAAGTCGGCATGCCCGAGCGGGTGCTTCAGGACGATCTCGTCCGACACGGCCGACACGATGATGCCGGCGACGATCGGCATGTGCAAGTAGGTGTAAGCCGAGCGCGCCATTAGCCCGGATTGCGCCGACTGCGAAATCACCTCCGATCCCGCCTCGGCGCCGCGGTTGAAATACACCGCCCACATCGCCACCGTGCCGATGAAGGCGCTGGCGAAGGCGGCAATGTTGGCTCCGGTCCAGTCGAGCTCGGCAAAGGTCGCGCCGGTGACGACGATGGATTCGCCGAGCGCGATGATGATGAACAGCGCACAGCGTTCCGCCATGTGGCCGCCTTCGACCATCCAGTCCTCCACGGTGGATGCACCCAGCCCGGGGACCCAGAAGCGGACGGCCGGCGACACATATTCCAGGGTGAGCGCCGCCCCCCACAACCCCATCCGCGCCGGGCCCTCGGCAAGGCCGCCGAGCAGCCAGAGCACGGCGGAGGCACTGAGCCAGGAGAGGATGCGGGCGGCGTTGCGGCGGACGGCAGATCGCTGCGGCGGCGTCGCGGTCAACCAGAACGCGGTCCGGCCGACCTGCATGGCGGCGTAGGCCATCGCGAACCACAGGCCGCGGTCGTCGAACGCCCGCGGGATCGACATCGACAGCACGAGGCCCGCCAGCATCAGCGCGAACAAGAGACCTCGGACCAGCGCCTTCTCGGGATCGAGCCAGTTGGTGACCCAGGCGGTGTAGACCCACACCCACCAGACCGCGAGAAACAGGACGGCCGTCTGGGCGGCGCCGAGCGGC
The DNA here is from genome assembly GCF_032381235.1 of Bradyrhizobium sp. SZCCHNR1053. Classification (NCBI taxonomy): domain Bacteria; kingdom Pseudomonadati; phylum Pseudomonadota; class Alphaproteobacteria; order Hyphomicrobiales; family Nitrobacteraceae; genus Bradyrhizobium; species Bradyrhizobium sp. SZCCHNR1053. Next base: position 464,498 of record NZ_JAUHJM010000004.1, on the reverse strand, counting down.
GAGAAATGGCCGATCAGATAGTGCGAGATCTGCGTCACCGCGTAGACGAAGACGAGATCGAAGAACAGCTCGACGAACGTGACCCGGCTGTGCCGGTTCGGCTCGATGACGCGAAACAGCGCACCACGCGGATCGTCCACCGCCATCTCCCCCGGATGCGTGCTGCGCGATCTGCAATGAACGGTCAGCGCTGCTCAGGCACGCCGGTCTGCAGCGCCAGAGCGTGCAGCACGTCACCCATCTGGCCGCGCAGCGATTGATAGACGAGCTGATGCTGCTGCACGCGGGATTTGCCGCGGAACGATTCCGAGATCACCGTCGCGGCGTAATGGTCGCCGTCGCCGGCGAGATCGCGAATCGTCACCTGGGCGTCAGGGATGGCAGACTTGATCATCTGCTCGATATCGTGGGCATCCATGGGCATCCCGGTGCATCTCCTTATGTCGGGCAGGCGCCGCATCCCGTGGACGATGTAGCCCGCAGGGCCCGCGGCTTGGCTGCACTCCCATCAGTGGCCCGCCGAGCACGGCGAATCAAGGCGTTCTCGCGGGACCGTGATGGTGAAATCTAGCGCGAACCGCTTTCGAGGTCACGCGCGGAACCACTATATACCGGGATCAAACGAGATACGTCGGACCGGGTGACGCACCCAAAAGGCTGAATCGTGAGGGCGACATGAAGCTTCCAGGACCGGATCACCCGATCACCATCACCCCCAATCCGAAACGTGTGCGGGTGATCGCCGACGGCGCCGTGATTGCCGACACCACCCGCGCGTTGACGCTGAAGGAAGCGAGCTACCCCGCGGTTCAATACGTGCCGCGGGCCGACGTCGACATGGCGGCCCTGCAGAAGACCGATCGTGTCACCCATTGTCCGTACAAGGGGGATGCGAGCTATTTCAGCGTCGTCGCCAACGGCAAGACATTGGACAATGCGATCTGGAGCTACGAGGCGCCCTTCCCGGCGATGACCGAGATCTCGGGCCACCTGGCGTTCTATCCGGACAAGGTGCGGATCGAGGAGATCGCAGTTGATTGAACTGCGGTGACAGCCCGCCGCGCGGCCGGCGCGAGGCCATACCGGCGCGGCGGTCGTTTCGGTCACTGACCTGATGGCGTGCTACACTCTGAAAATCGTAAGCCCCAGAATCAGGAGCACGAGGAAGATCACCAGGAAGATGTAGAACAGGATCCGCGCAATGTCGGCGGAAGCTGCCGAAATGCCGGTGAAGCCGAGAATACCGGCCACCACCGAGATCACGAAGAACAGCAACGCCCATTTGAGAAGTGTCACGGTATGGTCCTCCGGTTCTGCGCCGTGCCGGCGCGGCGCCTCACTAACGATGCCGCGGGGAACCGGTTCCTTCGGCCATCGATCCCGTCGCCGAGAAGTGCGCAACCCACGGCAGTCCCGCCCGTAACTTCGTAGGTCGTCGGTTCGTAAGGATATCGGGAGCGGAAATCGGCAGAGGGTGTGAGAAACCGGCTTGCGGACCGCGGCACTTGCTGATTTGCAGCACCAACGACAACATCTGGTGGTCCGGCGCCGTCATTCGCTCGCTTGCGGGCGTCTCCAGCGAATGACGGTGCCAGACAGTCACACGATCTCATTGAATCATTCCGGCTCGCGCAGCCTTGGACGGCGTTTGCGTGACGCCCCGCGGCGAAGGGGATGCGAACGTCACATCCGCTGCACGGGCCGGGCAGCAGCGACGCTGGGGGGCATATGGTCATATCGGTTACACAATCGGCGGCGGCCGCAAAGGTCGAGCTTCAGGCCCGCCCGCGCGCCCGGGCGCGCAACGCCGCGCTCGATCACGCCCGGACATTCCTGACGCTGGTGGTGCTGCTCCACCACGCCGTGATTCCCTATACCTATTTCGGGCACACCGATCCGACGTCCTTCCTCGGCTTCGATGCCATCGTGCTGGCCACCGACAGCTTCTTCATGGCCATGTTCTTCTTCCTGTCGGGCCTGTTCGTGTGGTCGGGCCTTGCTCACAAGTCGACGCTGCAATTCCTGCGCGACCGGCTGTTGCGTCTTGGCCTGCCCTTCGCCATCGCGGCCCTGACCGTCATTCCGTTTGCCTATTACGCGATCGAGCTGCGCGCCAATCCCGAAGCCAGCTTCGCTGCCTTCTGGTGGAAGACGGTCACGGTCGGTCCATGGCCGAGCGGGCCGATCTGGTTCATCTGGGTGCTGCTGGCGTTCGACACCTCGGCGGCCCTGCTGTACCGCGTCTCGCCGCGCCTGCTGGATCCGATCAACCGGCTGTCGCAGCGCGCCTTCGAGAATCCGGGCGACTTCTTCTTCGTCTTCCTGCTGATCACTGGCGTGCTCTACATCCCGTCCCGGCTCTATTTCGGCCCGACCTTCTGGTTCGAGGCCGGACCGCTCTCGGTGCAGGCCAGCCGCGTCTTGCTCTACGCCGCCTATTTCTACGTCGGGGCTGGCATCGGCTCGGCCAATTTCGAACGCGGCCTGCTGGCCGCAGAAGGGCAGATGTCGCAGCGCGGACTCGGGGCCTGGATCGTGGTCACGCTCGTGCCCTATGCGCTGCTCTGGGTGCTGATCACGATCAAGCGCCAGGTGCTGGGCAATCCGCCCGTGTTGCCGCAGTGGTACGAGGCGGCCTACGGCTTCTTGTTCGTCATCTTCAGCGCCGCGATCCTGTTCGCGATCCTGTCCTACTTCCTCAACAACCGCCGCTCGGAATTCTCCGTGCTCGATCGCATGCAGGCCGATGCCTATGGCATGTTCCTGGTGCACTATCCGATCGTGCTGTGGATCCAGTACTGGCTGTTCGACCTCAATCTGCCGGCCATTGCCAAGGCCACGATCGCCTTCGTCGCCACCGTGCTCCTGAGCTGGGGTGCAACGTGGGCGCTACGGCAGATTCCGGGAGCGAAGAACGTGCTGTAAGCACGACCCTGTCTCCTCCGTCATTGCGAGGAGCGAAGCGAAGAAGCAATGCAGACTGCATCCGCCGATGGAGTCCTGGATTGCTTCGCTTCGCTCGCAATGACGCCGGGCAAGGCTGCGGCGCTCACGGCAATTTCCCCTGTCGTCCCTGCGAAAGCAGGGACCCATAACCACAGGGCGTCGTTGTTGAAAGAGCTCAACGACCAGCGTGCGTGACAACCGCGGCCGCGGAGTCTGGGTCCCGGATCGGCGCCGCGACGGCGCCTTGCGCCGTCGTGGCTTGTCCGGGACGACAGGGGTGAGTTAGGCGGCCCCGCCCATGTAGCCGGGCAGCCAGCTCTCGAAGCGGGTCTTGAGCGCAGTGACCTCGACCGACGCGTCGCCAGCGATGGCAAGCGCTGTGCCGCCGGTGGTGCCGATGCGGGTGCACGACACGCCGGCGCCGCGCATCTTGGCGAGCACGCGGCCAGCCTCGGTCTCCGGCACCGTCACGAGATAGCGCGCCTGGTCCTCGCCGAACCAATAGGCATGCGGCACGATCGACGCAGGCGCGGCCAGCAGCCGCGCGCCGATCCCGGAGGCCATCGCCATCTCGGCGAGCCCCACCAGCAGGCCGCCGTCGGAGAGATCGTGTGCGGCCGTCGCTGTGCCCGCATGGATCATGCCGCGGACGACATCGCCGATGCGCTTCTCGGCGGCGAGATCGACCGGCGGCGGGGCGCCCTCCTCGCGGCCGCAGATGTCGCGCAGGTAGACCGACTGGCCGAGCCAGCCATGGGTCTCGCCGATCAACAGGATCGCCTCGCCCTCGGCCTTGAACGCGATGCTCGCCGATTTGGTGAAATCATCGAGCAGGCCGACGCCTCCGATCGACGGCGTGGGCAGGATCGCGCGGCCATTGGTCTCGTTGTAGAGCGAGACGTTTCCGGAGACGACGGGGAAGTCGAGCGCGCGGCAGGCTTCCGAAATGCCCTTCAGACAGCCGACGAACTGCCCCATGATCTCGGGCCGCTCCGGGTTGCCGAAATTGAGATTGTCGGTGATGGCGAGCGGCCGGCCGCCGACCGCGGTGATGTTGCGCCAGGCCTCCGCGACGGCCTGCTTGCCACCCTCGAACGGGTCGGCCTCGCAATAGCGCGGCGTGACGTCGACGGTGAGCGCAAGCCCCTTCGGGCCATCCTGCACGCGCACCACTGCGGCATCGCCGCCGGGGCGCTGCACGGTGTTGCCGAGGATCACATGGTCGTACTGCTCCCAGATCCAGCGCTTGGAGCACAGATCGGGCGTTGCGACGAGCTTCTCCAACGCCGGGATGATGTCCATCGGCGACTTGACCTCGCGGGCGTGGATCACCGGCAGCGCCGATGAGGCCACATGCGGACGGTCGTACAGCGGCGCCTCGTCACCGAGCTCCTTGATCGGCAGGTCGGCCATGACGTCGCCGCCATGCTTCACCACGAACCGCTTGCTCGGCGTGGTGTAGCCGACCACCGCGAAATCGAGCCCCCATTTGCGGAAGATCGCTTCCGCCTCCTTCTCCTTCTCCGGCTTCAGCACCATGAGCATGCGCTCCTGGCTTTCGGAGAGCATCATCTCGTAGGCGCTCATGCCGATCTCACGGGTCGGCACGGCATCGAGATCGAGATCGACGCCGAGGTCGCCCTTGGCGCCCATCTCGACCGCCGAGCAGGTCAGGCCGGCCGCACCCATGTCCTGGATCGCAATCACGCAGTCCGCGGCCATGATCTCTAGGCACGCCTCCAGCAGCAGCTTCTCGGCGAAGGGGTCGCCGACCTGCACCGTCGGGCGCTTCTCCTCCGAGGAATCGTCGAACTCGGCCGAGGCCATCGAGGCGCCATGAATGCCGTCGCGGCCGGTCTTGGAGCCGAGATAGACGATCGGCATGTTCACGCCGGAGGCCGCTGCATAGAAGATCTTGTCGGCGTCGGCGAGGCCGACCGCCATGGCGTTGACCAGGATGTTGCCGTCATAGCGGGTGTGGAAGCGGGTCTGGCCGCCGACCGTCGGAACGCCAAACGAGTTGCCATAGCCGCCGATACCGGCCACCACCCCGGACACCAGATGCCGGGTCTTGGGATGCTCCGGCGCGCCGAACGACAGCGCGTTCAGGCAGGCGATCGGGCGCGCGCCCATGGTGAACACGTCGCGCAGGATGCCGCCGACGCCGGTGGTCGCACCCTGGTACGGCTCGATGTAGCTCGGGTGGTTGTGGCTCTCCATCTTGAATACGACGGCCTGGCCGTCGCCGATGTCGATCACGCCGGCATTCTCGCCGGGGCCCTGGATCACCCAGGGCGCCTTGGTCGGCAGTCCCCGCAGGTGGATGCGCGACGACTTGTACGAGCAGTGCTCGTTCCACATCGCCGAGAAGATGCCGAGCTCGGTGAAGGTCGGCACCCGCCCGATCAGCTTCAGGATGCGCTCATATTCATCGGGCTTCAGCCCGTGGGCGGCGACGAGCTCGGGGGTGATCTGCGGTTCATTGCGCATGGAGAAATGCCTTTGCCCGTGGGCCGCTGGTCCCTTGAAGCCTGCTTCATAGAAAGATCGCCAGGGCGGGAAAAGGCCTTTTACGGCCCTATTCCGCCCTGTCCAGAGCTTTGGCCCGGACCGCCAGAAGGGATATTTGCAGATTGGCGACCAATCGGATTTAAGACGGTAAATCAACAGTTAAAGGCCCTGACACGTGCACGACCTGCCCCGTTCCGCCTTCGAGAACCGTCCTGGCATCCACATCGCGACCGACGGCGAGTTCGCCGGCTGGCGGACCTGGATGCGCGACAGCTACGAATCCCACACCGGGCCATTCTGGCACCGGATGGAGGACGATGGCTCGATCCGCTGCGCCTTCCGGGTCGAGAAGAAGCACCTCAACGGCGGCGGCAACGTCCATGGCGGCTGCCTGATGACCTTCGCCGACTACTGCCTGTTCGCCTTCGCCGCGCCGATCATGCAGGGCCCGGGTGTCACGGTCTCGTTCTCGAGCGAATTCCTCGACGCGGCGCGCGAGGGTGAGTTGATCGAGGCCACCGGCGAGGTCACCCGCGCCGGCGCCTCGCTGATCTTCCTGCGCGGCATGCTGCATTCCGGCCCGAGGCCGCTGTTCTCGTTCTCTGGGACCATCAAGCGGGTCAAGCGGCGGACGCCGGAGGCGGCGAACTCGCCGTAGCGGATGATGTCGTAGCCCGGATGAGCGCAACGATATCCGGGGTCTCACGCGCGCTGTCCGTGAACCCGGATATCGCTGCACTCACCCGGGCTTCCGGCGTCACCCCGCGAGCTGCTTCTCGGCGAGGGCGATCCACTCGGCCTGCGCCTTGCGCACATGTCGTGGCGCGCGCTTCATCTGGATCAGCAGCTCGGTGAACACGACCTTGGCCTCATCGATCCGGCCGACCAGCTTGAGCAGCGTGCCGTAGCGGACCTTCGCCTCGCTGCCCGGCGCATAGTCCAGCAGCGCCTGGTACTCCTCGATTGCCTCGTCGGTGCGGCCGGCTTCCTGCAAAGCCCGCGCATAGAGCAGATGCGCCTCGGCCGAATTGTAGTCCGGCCAGGCCTTCTGCAGCTCGTCGAGCGTCGCCAGCGCATCCGTGGGGCGGCGGCGCGCGAACTGCGCCTTGGCCTTGCCGAGCGCGAACAGCGGCTCGTGGCCCATCGGCAGGCTCAGGATGTGATCGTAGTGCTGCTCGGCCTCGTCATAGCGACCGACGGCGACGCATTCCTCGGCCAGCGCCGCGCGGTTGGCGATCGTGTCCGTGATCGCGACACGATCGGACAACTCGCGGTAGTACTTCTCCGGGTCGAGCTTGTTGGCGACGCGCTTGCGCGCCTTCTGGACGTCGTGGCTGCCCAGCCATTCCGGCACCAGCTCGACCACGATGTAGGCGAGCGCGCCGATCAAGGGGACCAGCAAAATGATGAACGCCCAGGGCTGCATCCGCCCGGTACGCGAGGCGTGGTAGATCAGCGAGATCTGAAGAAGTATAATGACGAGTGCAACCGGCACGACGGTCCCCACGGCCAATCCCTACACGCCGACGTTGATAGCGTGGCCGAGCGCGGCCGACAATCCCGCATCCGCCGGCTCAATTGACGATGCCGGTTGGACGCATCGGGACAACGGCCGGTTCAAACAACAGAGCAAGGCTTGTTCAATGGCCGTACGGAAGGCGATCCTGTCGCGCAAAAAGGGCGGAAGCGCGTCGCGCTCCCGCCCTCGAGCCGCCGTCGTATCGCCGCGCCGTTATTGCTGCTGGTCGATGACCTGCACCACCTTCTGATCGCGGGGGTCGACCAGCACGACCTGCTCGCCGATCGCCAGATACTGGTAGTTGGCGAGCTCCGGATTGCTGCGCGCGAGCTCATCGGGCACGCGGCGCAGGCTCAGGCAGCTCGGTCCGGACGAGGTCGATGACGATGTCGTCGAGCCCACAGTGCCTGTCTCGGTGGCGGCGCGGCGCAGGATCTGGCGCTGATCGTCCGACAGCACGATGCGGGTCGAGCTTACGCCGTAGCCACCGCGGTCATAGCCGCGATCGGCGCGCATGCCGTTTTGCGGGATCACGTCGACGATCTCGCGGCTGCGCGGATCGATGATGGCGATCTCGTCATGCACAACCGTGTACTCGTAGCCGCGATATTGCGGAACGATGGTGACGATCTCCGACGGCAGCGGACGCGGCCGCACGCGCTCCGGCAGGCGCTCGCCGATGTTGATCCGGATGTCGATGTCGGTGCGGGCACGATCGAAGTCGTGATCACGCTTGAGCTGGTCGACCACGCGGGTCTTCTGCTGCTCGTTGACCGAAACCTGCGTGCTCGAGCGGGTGCTGTTGGTCTGGGTCTGGTTGCTGGCCTGCCCGGTCGCATCCGGCTTGCCCGCGGTGGCGCCGGCCGGACCGGTCTGCTGGTTCTGCTGCGCGGTCGTGCTCTTGCTGTCCGTTGCGCCCGGCTGATTGGCCTGCCTGCCGCGGTCGGTCTGCTTGTCGGCCGCCTGGTCCGACGTGCCGGCCTTGCGCTCGTCCTGGCTCTGCCGGCTCTTGTCGATGCCGCTGCGATCGGCCTCGCGGTCGGATTTGCGGTCGGTTGCACCCGACTTGCTCTCGGCCGCGCGATCCTCGCCCTTGCGCGGTTCGTCGGCGCGTCCCTGCTGTTGCTTCGACTCGGCCTTGCCCTTGCTGTCAGACTGCTTGCTGTCAGCTTGGGACCTTGTCTCGGCGCTGTCCTTGGCATCGTGGTCGCGCTGCGCCGACGCCGGCCCGCGCTCAGCCTTGCTGTCAGCGCCCTGCTTGGTCTCATGCGCCGAGCGCTCCGAGGCTCGCTCCTGCGCGCTCTGCTTCGCATCGGACCCGGCGCGTTCCGCCGCGGCAGCGCCGCCGCCCTTCGACTCCGCGCCCGGACGGGCCGCCTCGCGCGGCGAGGCCGCCGCCGGGCCACCCTCGTGCTTCATTTCCGATTGCGCTGACGCGGCATTCGCACCCGCGCCGATCGCGAGAATGATGGCGGCAGTTCCCAGCCAATGTTTCGTCGTCATATAAGAACCTCCTTGGTTCATGCCCCATGGAATCGGGCGGACAACGCAAACAGCCGCCCGGTGTTGCCGGGCGGCGCGAGAAAAAAGCTACGGAACGATTTCGATGAACGGCCTTCAGGCCGCGCGATCGAGATGGGCGACGAGGCCGGCAAACAGGCCGCGGCCGTCGGTGCAGCCCATGATGTCCTCGACGTGATTCTCGGGATGCGGCATCATGCCGAGCACATTCCCGTTCTCGTTGACGATGCCGGCGATGGAATGCGCAGCACCGTTGATGTTGCTGATGTCGCCGACCTCGCCATCGGCCGAGCAGTAGCGATAGAGCACGCGACCATCGCCATTGAGGCGCTTCAGGGTCTCCTCGTCGGCCGCATAGTTGCCCTCGCCATGGGCGACCGGCACGCGGATCACCTGGCCGGCATTGTAGCCGCGCGTGAACGGCGAGTCGGAGCGCTCGACCCGCAGATGCACGTCCTTGCAAATGAACTTCAGCTTGTCGTTGCGCATCAGCACGCCCGGCAGCAGGCCGGATTCGCACAGGATCTGGAAGCCGTTGCAGACGCCGAGCACAAGACCGCCTTTGGCGGCGTGGTCGCGCACCGCGTCCATGACAGGTGCCCTGGCCGCGATCGCGCCACAGCGCAGATAGTCGCCATAGGAGAAGCCGCCGGGGACGACGACGAGATCGGTGCCCTTCGGCAGCGCCGTCTCGGCGTGCCACACCATCGCCGGCTCATGGCCGGAGATCATGCGCAGCGCGCGCGCCATGTCGCGTTCGCGGTTGATGCCGGGGAAGACGAGGACGGCGGATTTCATGATCTTACGTGCTTGCTCGAGGATCGCTCCCTCGCGGCCACGCGAGAGTGTTTGAGTCTGACGAGAGCTCCAAATTCAACGCTCGCACACCGGCAAGGAGCTCATCGACCGAATGTTCGACAAGGACCAGATCACGCGAGATCTCCAGCAGTCGCTCGTAGATCTCGCGCTCGGTCACGGCCATTGCCCTATCCCAGCAGCTCCACCCGGTAATTCTCGATCACCGTGTTGGCGAGCAGCTTGTCGGCGGCCGCCTTCAGGGCGGCCTCCGCCTTGGCCTTGTCGGCGCCTTCGAGCTCGATGTCGAACACCTTGCCCTGGCGCACGCTCGCGACGCCGTCGACGCCGAGCGATTTGAGGGCGCCCTCGATCGCCTTGCCCTGCGGATCGAGGATGCCGGATTTCAGCGTCACCGTGACACGCGCTTTCACGTCTTGTTCCCTTTTAGCTCTTGACGAGAACCGGACCGGAGCCCACCGGACGCTCGTTCTCCATCAGGATGCCGAGCCGCTTGGCGACCTCGGTATAGGCCTCCAGAAGGCCGCCAAGATCGCGGCGGAAGCGGTCCTTGTCGAGCTTCTCGTTCGACTTGATGTCCCACAGCCGGCAGGAATCGGGGGAAATCTCGTCGGCGACGATGATCCGCATCATCTCGTTCTCGAACAGCCGGCCGCACTCCATCTTGAAGTCGACGAGGCGGATGCCGATGCCGAGGAAGAGCCCGGTCAGGAAGTCGTTGACGCGGATGGCGAGCGCCATGATGTCGTCGATCTCCTGGGGGGTCGCCCAGCCGAACGCGGTGATGTGCTCCTCCGACACCATGGGGTCGTTGAGCTGGTCGTTCTTGTAATAGAATTCGATGATCGAACGCGGCAGCTGGGTGCCTTCCTCGATGCCGAGGCGCTGCGACAGCGAGCCCGCCGCCACATTTCGAACGACGACCTCGAGCGGCACGATCTCGACCTCGCGAATCAACTGCTCGCGCATGTTGAGCCGGCGGATGAAGTGAGTCGGTACCCCGATGTCGTTGAGGTGCTGAAACAGGTACTCCGAGATGCGGTTGTTGAGGACGCCCTTGCCTTCGATCACCTGGTGCTTCTTGGCATTGAAGGCGGTGGCGTCGTCCTTGAAGTGCTGGATCAGGGTGCCCGGCTCGGGGCCTTCGTACAGGACCTTGGCCTTGCCTTCATAAATGCGACGCCGACGGCTCATTGGGATGTACCGTGTTTTGTTGAAATCCATGAAATGGTGGGCTCCGGATGACTTTGGACAGGACCACGACGGAGCTGCCGCGAGGGCCCGGATGTTAAGGAAACAGAACGAGAACCGGGCCTGTGGGAAACCTATCTCATTGGTGTCCCGAGCACAATCGATCCGGGCCTCGGGAGCGGAGTTTTACCGCCCTTCCCTGCGGCCTCGTACCCGTTGTATTGGCAAGATGTTCCAATTATTTAGGCGTGCGGCCACCGCCCCGCAACCGCCTGCGCGGTTAACCCTCTTCGGCAACACTGGAAGTTCCGACCATGACCACGTTCGACAAGCGCGAGGACGCCTTCGAGAAGCAATTCGCCCATGACGAGGAATTGAAGTTCAAGGCAGAAGCCCGCCGCAACAAGCTGCTCGGCCTGTGGGCAGCCGAAAAGCTCGGCAAGTCCGGCGCTGACGCCGACGCCTACGCAAAGGAGGTCGTCGCGGCCGATTTCGAGGAAGCGGGCGATGCCGACGTGCTGCGCAAGGTGCTGGGCGACCTCACCGCCAAGGGCGCGGCCGTCACCGAGGCGGACGTGCGCGCGAAGATGAGCGAGCTGCTGTCGACCGCCGTCGCCCAGGTCAAGGCGGGACAGTGACAGGCGAATAGCGAATAGGGAGTGGCGAATAGGGATCTCCTGCCCCTATTCGCTACTCGCAATTCGCTACTCGCTTACTCCTCTTTGAATCCATATTCCGGCACGTTGCCGCTGGCGCCGTAATATTTGTACGGCAGGAACTTGCCCGACATCGTGATCTTGACGCGGTCGCCCTTGGCATTGGGCAGACGCTCCATCACCATGTCGAAATCGATCGCCGACATGATGCCGTCGCCGAATTCCTCCTGGATCAGCTCCTTCCAGGCCGGGCCGTTGATCATCACGAGCTCGTAGAAGCGGTAGATCAGCGGATCGGTCGGCGGCATCTGCACGCCCTCGCCGCGCATCGGCGTCTCGTTCAGCATCGCGATCTCGGACTTCGACAGGCCGAACAGCTCGCCCGCATTGGCGGCCTGCGGCTTGGTCAGCTTCATCTGGCCGAGAACGGCGCCGACGATCAGCACCTCGGAATAGCCGCCGATTGTCTCGCAGATGTACTGCCAGCTCCAGCCCTTCTCGCGCTTGATGTCGAGCAGCTTCTCGGTGAGGTCGGATCGCTTCATGCTTGGTCTCCCTTGAGAGTCTTCGTTGATGGGTTTCTTCCGGCGGGGCGTCAGCGGGCGATCGCCTGCGGCGCGTCGTTCTCGACCGGGTTGGACGCGACGATCGTCGGCTCGCTGCGCCCGATCTTCACCACCGGCACCTTGCGCGGGTCGTAATCGGGCGTCTCGGCGGTGAAGGTCTTGCTGCGGCTGACTAGGAAGTCGATGATGTGGTTGCGCAGCGCGTAGTACAGCGGATGGCGGTGCAGGTCGCCGCGCAGCCGGTCCTTCGGCAGCGGGTTCTCGACGATCTCCGCCAGCACCGCGCCCGGCCCGTTGGTCATCAGCACGATCTTGTCGGCGAGATAGATCGCCTCATCGACATCGTGGGTGATCATGAACACGGTCTGGCCGGTCTCGACGCAGATGCGACGGACCTCGTCCTGCAGCGTGCCGCGCGTCAGCGCATCGAGCGCTGAGAACGGCTCGTCCATCAGCATGATCTTCGGCGTGATCGACAGCGCGCGGGCAATGCCGACGCGCTGCTTCATGCCGCCGGACAGCTCCGACGGCCGCTTGTGCTCCGAGCCGGCGAGGCCGACGAGCTCGATATATTTCAGCGCATGCGCCTTGACCTTGGCGCGGTCCCATTTGCGCCACTTCGACGAGACCGCATAGGCGACGTTGCCGAGCACCGTCCGCCATGGCAGCAGCGCGTGGCTCTGGAAGATCACTGCGCGGTCGAGGCTCGGCCCCTCGATCGCCTGGCCATCGACGATGACGGCGCCCTCGCTCGGCACGTCGAGGCCGGCAAGAACATTCAGCACCGTGGTCTTGCCGCAGCCGGAATGGCCGATCACGCAGACGAACTCGCCGCGCGCCATCGCGAGCCACAGGTTCTCGAAGATCGTCGTGCTCCGCGCCCCGTCGTAGCGCTTGGCGATCCCTTCGATGGAGATGAACTTGTCGGTCATAGGAAGGTCTTTCCGTTCCCTCCCCCCTTGTGGGGGAGGGTCAGGGAGGGGGGTCCTCCACGAAGACTCGCGCCTGGGGCACCCCCACCCCTAACCCCTCCCCGCAAGGGGGAGGGGAACGGAGTTGCGCACCTTGCAGCAGTTCGCCTGATCATCCCCTACTCCGGAAACGTCACGAGCCGCGACACACGGGCCAGGATCTGATCCAGCACCATGCCGACGAGACCGATCAGCAGGATCGCGATGATCACGTTGGTGATCGACAGGTTGTTCCACTCGTTCCAGACGAAGTAGCCGATACCGGTGCCGCCGACGAGCATCTCGGCGGCGACGATCACGAGCCAGGCGATGCCGATCGAGATCCGCATGCCCGTCAGGATGGTCGGCGCCGCCGCCGGCAGGATGACGGTGAAGGCGCGGCGGAAATTCCCGACCTCGAGGGTGCGGGCGACGTTGATCCACTCCTTGCGCACGCTGGCGACGCCGAAGGCGGTGTTGATCAGCATCGGCCACACCGAGCAGATGAAGATCACGAAGATCGCCGACAGGCTGGAATCCTTGATGGTGTAGAGCGCGAGCGGCATCCAGGCGAGCGGCGAGATCGGCTTGAGAATCTGGATGAACGGATCGAGCGCCTTGCTCATCAAGGGCGACATGCCGATCAGGAAGCCGAGCGGGATCGCGACCGCGACCGCGATCAGGTAGCCGAGCATGACCCGCCCGAGCGAGAAGGCGAGCTGGATGCCGAGCCCCTTGTCGTTCGGACCATTGTCGTAGAACGGCCGCCGCAGATGCTCCCACAGCTTGGCGCCGACATCGAGCGGCCCGGGCATCGCCGACTTGCCTTGCGTCGCTGTCATGCCCATCAGCTTGGCGTATTCGGGGCTCATGTTGGCAGCCGTGCCCGTGCTACGGGTGGCGATATGCCAGGCGCCGAGGAAGACGGCCAACAAGACGATCGAGACGACGGCGGCGCGCAGGCGGAGCGAGGTGCTCATTCAGCAGCCCCACCACCGCTGTCGTCCCTGCGAACGCAGGGACCCATAGCCACCGTCGGCAGTTGGTGGAAACGATTGTCGCTACCGCCCCTGCCCCAAGACAGGTCACGGCGTATGGGTCCCCGCGTTCGCGGGGACGACACCGGTGGTGTGGTTGGGGGCGTGTTCATCACCATGGGTGGGGTCAGCAGCGTCGCCCTCGTCGCCCCCATCACGACGCCTTCTTGATCTTGAAGCTGGCGACGTAGTCGTCCGGCTTGGTCGGGTCGAACGGCTTGCCCATCACCGAGAACGATTTGTAGGAGTCCTTTGGCGGCGTCAGGCCCATGTCGGTCATGACCTTGCGGGTGTCGGTGGCGAGATAGATCTGCTCGGCGACCGCCTTGTAGTCGACATCGCCCTTGATCTGGCCCCAGCGCTTCATCTGGGTCAGCATCCACACCGCAAAGGACTGCCACGGGAACGGATCGAAATCGACGCGCTTCGGATCGGTCTTCACCCCGCCGAGGCCGTCGGCATAGGTGCCGGTCAGCACCTGCTCCAGCACCGTCACCGGCGCATTGATGTAGTTGGCCGGCGCGATCGCCTCGGCGATCTGCTTGCGGTTCTCGGCCTTCGACGCATAGGCGGTGGCATCGACGATGGCGCGGGTCAGCGCGGCGAAGCTGTTCGGCGCGGCCGTGATGAACTCGCGGCTCGCCGCGAAGCTGCAGCAGGGGTGACCGTCCCAGATCTCCTTCGAGAGAATATGCAGGAAGCCGACGCCGTCAAAGATCGCACGCTGGCAGATGTTGTCCGGCGCGAGGAAGCCGTCGATGTTGTCGGCGCGCAGGTTCGCGACCATCTCCGGCGGCGGCACCGAGCGCAGCTGCACGTCGGTGTCGGGGTCGATGCCGTGCTCGGCGAGATAATAGCGCAGCAGATAATTGTGCATCGAATAGTCGAACGGAATGGCGAACTTCATGCCCTTCCAGTCCTTCGGGTCGCGTTTGTCCTTGTGCTTCATCGCAAGCACGATGCCCTGCCCGTTGATGTTCTCGATCGCGGGCACGGTAAACGGGATCGGCTGCGCGCCGAGTCCGAGCGAGATCGCGATCGGCATCGGTGCCAGCATGTGCGAGGCGTCGTATTCCTTGTTGATGGTCTTGTCACGAATGACGGCCCAGCCGGCGGTCTTCACCACCTCGACGTTGAGCCCGGCCTTGGCATAGAAGCCGAGCGGCGCGGCCATGATGATCGGCGTCGCGCAGGTGATCGGGATGAAGCCGACCTTGAGATCCTTCTTCTCGGGCGCGCCCGCTTCGGCAAAGGCTTCGGTCGCCGTCTTCAGCGGAAAGAATTGTGAGACCGCGGCGAGCGCGGTGGCGGCGCCCACCGACTTCAGGAACGCGCGACGGGTGGCTGCTTCCGGAAACACCGCGCGCAGCACGGCTGACGCGACCACGTTCTCGTAACGCTTCTCGGTGGAGTCCGTCACGGGCTCGCAGCGCAGCGCCAGCACGGCGTGCTCGTGTTCGGCCGGACTGCGATGCTGGCCGCAGATACAACCGGCATTCACGCTGGCCTCGGCATCGAACGGATCATCGAAAATCGACATGTGCTGCGCCCCTTTGTCACACCTGCGCGAACTGCGCCTTCGAACTGCTCATCCGGCCGCATTTTTCAGCGGCCGGACGTGCCCTTGCGAATTTTCTATGCAGCTTTTATGCCGCCTTGCTGGTCATCGCCGGCATCGGCAGACCTTCCTCGATCGGCAGCGACGGGTCGCGCGACCACTCGTTCCACGAGCCGAAATACATCCGCACATCCTTCACGCCGGCGTTCTTCAGAGCGAGGAAGGTGTTCGACGCACGCGCGCCCTTGAAGCAGTAGAGATAGACCGGCGTGTCCTGGGTGATGCCGACGGTGGCGCATTCGGCGAGGATCTCGTCCTTCGACTTGAAGCGCGGACCTTCGGCGGTCGGCTTCATCATGCGGTACCATTCGAGCCAGACGGCGCCGGGGATGCGGCCCTTGCGCGGGCAGAAATCCTTGCCGTAGGGCGAGGAGGAATCGCCGATCCACTCGTCGACATCGCGGACATCGAGAATGGCGATGGCGGGATTGCCGACCGCCGCCAGCATGGCCTTGGCGTCGATCAGGATGCTGCCCGCCTCCGGCACGATCGCGAACGAGGCCTTGGCCGGCGACGGCACGTCGGTCGTCACCGGCATGCCAGCCGCGACCCAGGCATCATAGCCGCCATGCAGCACCTTCACCTTGGGATAGCCGAGCATCGTCAGCAGGAAGTAGCCGCGGCACGACTGGCCGAAGCCGGAGTTCATCGACTGCTCGTAGACGACCGCGGTCTCGGCACCCGACAGGCCGGCGGCGCCGAACGCGTCGGCGAATTTCGTCTTCAGCTCCTCGATGCCTTCCGGCGTCGACGTCGCGAGATAGGTGAAGATCTCATGGACGTTGACCGCGCCGGGAAGATGTCCCGCGCCATAAGCATCCGGATTGCGGGTGTCGATGACGACACACGGTTCTTTCTTGATGAAATCAGCGAGTTCGCCGGCAGTAATCAGAACGTCCGTCATGGCAGGCCTCTCCTGGTCTAAACTTTGTTGGTTTGCCGTTCTCGCCGGCGTCAGCCGTCGGCGAGCATCTTGCGGAGCTGCTTGGTCGCGGGGGTGACGATCGCGACGAAATAGGCCTCGCGCAGGCGACGTTCGGCGCGATTGCCCTTGATGTAACCGCGCGCTCCGCAATGGAGCATCGCGGCGTGAGCCGCAGCCACGCTGGCCTCCCCGGCCCGGAGGCGCAGCGCGACGACCTTGCGCCAGGTGGTCTCGTCCGTGTTGAACGGATCGCTGGCGAGGATCATGGTCTCCCGTGCGAGCTCGTCGGCGAGCGCGCTGAAGTCGACCGGCTGCTGCGGCAGATAGCGGTTGACGTGGCCGAGCGGCGCCTCGACCTCCTGCATGATCTTGATGCAGTCCCTGATCAGGCCGAGCGCCATGCCGGCCTGCAGAAGAATGAAGCCGGCGCGGATCTTCTTCACGAAGGGGCCAGCGGGGTCGGCCAGAATCAGCTCGTCCGGCACGAACAGGTCGCGGAGCTGGATGCCGTAGGTGCCGGTGCCGTCCATTGCGAGAAACTGCTGGCACGGCTGCAGCGTCACCGCCGGGTCCGAACAGTCGACGATGAACATCACGATCTCGCCGGGCGCATCCTCGCGCTCGAAGATCGTGCCGAACATGTGGTCCGGCCCGAGGTTCGAGACCCAGGGCAGCACGCCGCGCACGACGTAGCCGCCCTCCACTTTCCGGCCCTTCAGCTTGAGCTTCTCGATGCCGAAGAAGCTCTTCATCGGGTTGGAAAGGCCGGTGCCGCCGAGCAGCCTGCCGCTCGCGGCATCGTCGAGCAGACGCATTTTGAGCGCCTTGTTGTCCGAATTGGCGATGTACCAGACCAGCGTGTTCTGGCACCACGCCATGAAGGCGGAAGCGCCGCAGACCTCGCCGATCGCCGAGATCGAATCGATGGCGCAGTTGAGATCGGCCTTGCCGCTCTCAGGCACGTGGCTGCTCCACGCACCGACCTCGCCGAAGCGGCGGAGAACGTCAGCCGGATACACCGTTCCGGCGTCGATTCCGCTGGCCAGCGGCGCAAGCTCGTTGCGCGCGATCGCCGCGACCTGCTCCACGGTCGACGGCACGGGCACCACGCCCGCACTGTCGATCGCCAGATGCTGTCCGAGTGAACCCATGACGTCCTCCGCTCCACATGGCCTCGAGCCAGGCTCAGACGCCGACCTCGAGATTGACGGGACGCGTGAAGGTGTTGGCGACGGGCGACCACTTCTTCACGTGGTCGACCAGGGCCTGGACCTCCTCCTTGGAAATGCCTTCGCACTCCATGTCGACCTTGACGCGCACGTCGGTGAAGCCGACCGGCTTCTCGCTGACGTCGCCGGTGCCCCAGACAGCGGTGATGTTGAGGTCGCCCTCGAGCTCCAGCTCGAGCTTGTTGACGGTCCAGCCGCGATGCACGGCATTGGCGTGCAAACCCACCGCAAGGCAGGAGCCGAGCGCGGCCAGCGAGGCCTCCGACGGATTCGGTGCGGTATCGTCGCCGAGCAGACCGGGCGGCTCGTCGACGATATAGGGCGCGAGGTTGCGGATGTAGTTGGCGTGGCGGAACTTGCCTTCCGCCACGGTCTTGCACTTCAGGGTCTTGATGACCTTGGGGTTGGCCTTGCCGTTGACGATGAGCTGTTCGAGCCCGTTCTTATCGATGGGTGCGAGGCAGCCCGTCAGCGCCGTCTTCTGAACCACAGCGGTCATCTCATTTCTCTCCCTGGGATGAGGATACCGAACGGTCTGTATCCTGCACGAAGCGTGCCAGAGAGGCCGAAAATCAAAAGCCGGAATGATCCTCGCGGCTTATGCGATCAGGGAGGCGAGCAGCGCCCCGCCACGACCCAGCCGCTGCCCAAGTGCGATGCAGAATGCCGCCTTCAGCGATCAAATTGAGCGCAACGCTGCCTCGACCGCATCAGCAGCCTTGCTGACTCACGCGCACAGCGATTAAGCTCGTACACATGGGCAAGTCAGCTGCGGGCAAACAAACCGGCAAGAAGCAGGCGATCGCAAGGACGATCGCGGCCAGCGATGACGAATCCGCGCGCGGCCGTCTGCTCGGCGCCGCCACGCGGCTGTTCTGCAAGAACGGCATCAATGCCACCGGCATCGATGCGATCATCAGTGAGGCGGGCACCGCGAAGACCACGCTCTACAAGCTGTTCGGATCAAAGACCGCGCTCGTCACAGCCGTGCTCGAAAGCGAAGGCAAGCAGTGGCGTGAATGGTTCATCGCGGAAATGGAGAGCGGCGGCGGTGACGCCGAGACCAAGCTGGCACGCATCTTTCCGGCGCTGAAGAGCTGGTTCGGCGAGGAGCGCTTCTACGGCTGTCCCTTCATCAATGCAGTCGGCGAGCACGACAAGGACCAGAAGCAGTTTCGCACCATTGCAATGCGCCACAAGAAAGTGGTGCTGGCGCATATCGAGAAGCTCGCCCGTGAGATGGGCGCTGCCGAGCCGGAGAGCTTCTCGCATCAGCTCGCACTGCTGATCGACGGCGCGATCGTGGCGGCAATGGTGTCACGCAATCCCGAGGTCGCGGACACGGCCGGGCTGGCGGCGAAGGCGCTGATCGAGCCGGCGAAGCACAAGACGGGAAAGCGCGTCGGCAAGGCGGACACGCAGCTCGCCGCTGTGTGAAGCGGCCTGCTCGCCCTGAGTCCCACCCACCGTCATTCCGGGGCAAAGCCGCAGGGCTTGAACCCGGAATCTCGATCTTGTCTTGCGTCCATTCCTCACAATCTCGAGATTCCGGGTTCAATCGCCAACGCGCAAGCGCGTTGGCGATTGCCCCGGAATGGACGGGGAGGACGGAGCCGTCAACTCGTGACGCCGCGGAGCGCCCGTGCAAAGCCATCAATCGAACTAACGGAAGTACTCTGTCACAAGCTTCACGTCGGCCTGATCCGCGACTGCGCCGTTCAGGCTCGAATCGATCACGCGGCGGCAGGCGGCGACCGCAGCCTCGTCGCCGAGCTCGTTGGCCGCTTCGAGCACATGCCAGGCCGCATCGACTGCCGCGCCGTCCGCAGGCGCCTCGCGATGGCCGAGCCGTTGCTCTCCGCGAAGAGGAAATCCCATGCCGCTCATCCGCGATCACCTCCGTCCGTCGCTGCAGGTTCAATACGCCGCGGCGCGCGGCGCGGACGCCTTGCCGCCTTTGCCTGGATTCTTGCGGGACTGATAGAATTCGAGCACGCTGCGCGACGTCTGCGACTGGAGCTTGGCATAGTCGCGCTCCAGCTCCTGCAGCTCGCCGGCCGTGATGCGATGTTCGCGGGCGCCGAGGAAGGCGAGCGCCATCATCGTATCCCAGGTAAAGCCAAGCGCCTTGGCGAGCATCAGCAGCATCTCACGGTTACGGTCGAACAAGGCGCGCTCGACGACGTCGACCGGCAGTCCCGACAGCAGCGCGAGGCCGATCGTCACCTCCTCGACCTTGTGTGCCGTCGCATAGCTGGCAATGGTGCTCTCGTGCAGATTGCCGAGGCGGTGCTGGATCGTCACGGTGCGCTTGGCGACGAAGTAGTTGCGCGAGCCGGGGCCGAACTTCGACTGCAGGTCGCCGGCGATGTTGGCGACCGAGCTACTGATCTCGCCAAGCAGCTCCGGCCGCTCCCCGGCCAGCCGCTTGCCGACATCGTCCGAGGCCTTGGCGATCAGTTGCTGGAACAGGTGGCGCGGGATGTCGAGCCGCCGGCCGAGATGCTCGGCGAGGATCGAGTCGTTCTCTGCTCGCTGGACCATGTGCAGGAAACCGGCACCGGAGAACTGGGCGCCCTGATTGCGCGCCACCGCCGTGGCGACGTCACGGTTGCCGCGCGTGGCCAGCACGTCGGTCACCGCCGGGCTCAGCGTTCGGCGTTCGGCGATCGCGAGCAGATGGTCCTGGCTCTTGGTGCTGGCGTTCTCGACCAGCGTGGCGTCATCGAGCCGCTCGGACTCGCGCAGCACTGGACCGGCGACCCAGATCTCGTCGTCGAAGGCCAGCTTGCGGATGACGCTGGCCGGCGAATATTCGATCCTGGCGAGGCGATCCGCAAGCTTGGCGCGCGCTTCGATCTCGATCTCGTCGGCGAGCCGGCCGATCACCTCGCCGAAGGTGGCGATCTCCTCCTCGCAGTAGCGCCCCGCGATCAGCAGGTCGGTCGCATGCCACAGCGCGCGCTCGCGGCTGTCCGCGGTCCCCCGCGCAATCGCATCCTCGAGGTCCCGCAACACCGATCTGGTTTCGTTCATGATGAAAGGCCGCACAGTTGCAACGATGAAAGGGCAATGCGCAGATCATAGCGTTCGAACCCGAGCGTTCCGTAACCCGCGCCGTGCGGATTTGACCGGGCATTTTCACTCAAATGCGCGCGTGCGCGTTAAGCATGCGGCCGGGGATCCGGTCGCGGCGCGATCGCCGCGCCGATCCGTTCTTCCCGCGCGAGCGACGCAGGAGGCCTACGGCATGACGCGGAGCGCGCGCGCCTCGGCCTCCGCGACCGAGCGTTCGCGCGATGTCCACGGGCACTCGGCGAGAGCGCGGTCGATCAATTGCATGGCATCACGCTCACGACTCTGGTCGAGCATCAGCTCGCCGGCGAAGAAGCTCGCCTCGCAACGCCGTGCCCTGCGCGTGGCGGGAGCACCACGGTCGGCCGCCGCAAGCACAGCCTCTGTCGTCTCCTGCCCGAGGAAGAGACGGACGATCGGGGCCGGCCATTTGCCCATGTCGAGCCGCTTCGCGTGGTCGGCGAGCTCGCTCGGCAGGCCGGCGCGGCGGCGGGCCAGATCCAGCCACAGGGCCGCATCGGCATTGTGGGGATCGATCTCGCTGAGCCATCTGAAATCGTCGTGCGACTGCTCCAGAAGACCCGCCTGGAAGCTTGCGATCCCCAGCGCGCGATAGGCTTGCGCCCGGTAGCCGTTGCGCCCGAACGCCCGCCCGAAACCCGACCCCGGCTGCGGCTCGCTCTCGCGCAGATCAGGAGCGGCGCGATCGAATGCGGCAAGAAGACCGGCCGAGGACTGCTCGATGACGATCTTGTAGTCGTCGATCGCATGCTCGACGTCTCCCTTGCGGAAATAGGCTCCGGCGCGCGCGAAACGGGCCTCGATCACCTGCGGCGTCGCCGGCTTGCCGTGCTCGATCACGACAGTGCAACCGGCAATGCGCTCATCGGCGCCGAGATCGGCCGCGGTCGTGCACCGCTTCGCGCCGGCTGCGTGGGCGCTTGCCGACAAGCCGAAGATCGAACCGATGATCAACGCACAACACAGAAACGAGCGCCATCGTCGCGTAGTCATGAATGCCCCCTTGGTCTTGCTCTTTGTGCTGCGATCTAACCAAAACCGATCGGGCAAACCACAATCTGGAATTGCGATCGCAAATCATCCTTCAGCCGGTGTAAACGGGATCGCAGACTCGGCCTGCCCTGGATGTTTGGATCAACTGCTACGGCGGTGTGAGCCACGCGACGGCGCAATCGGCGATTGCGCTCACGCGGGGAGCTGGCAGTCGGCGCCATGCAGCCGGCAATGCGACCGTCAGCTACTTCGTCTCGGCGATGAGCGCCTGCAGCCGCACCAGCTCGGCCTCGAGATTCCCTTCGACATCCGCCGCCTTCACTTCGGTGACGCGGTAGTCGCGGCTTTCCAGCCACGCCCGCCGTGCGCTGCGGTCGGCGACGACGCCCTCGCTCTCGTCGGGGCCCACCAGCTCGATCGCCAGGCGGTGGATGAAAGAGACGAAGTCGGGGATGTGGCGGCCGACCGGGGTCTGGCGCTTGAACTGGCCGGCGAAGCGGCGGTCGCGCGACAGCGCGTGCCACAGCGCGCGCTCGGCGTCGGTCGGGTTGCGGCGGAGCAGCCGCGCCAGCCCGCGCAGCGAGCCGCGCGAATCCGGCAGGTTCGCCACCGTGCCCTGCTCGGCGATCAGGGCGCGCAGACGCGTCGCCTGCTCGCTGTCGAGCACGCCGCCCTTGGCCGGCCCCTTGCGCCCCTCGGCGATCGCCATGACCACGCCGTGCAGGGTGTGGATGTCCTGCCGCGACGGCTCCATGCGGAAGAAGATGTTGCGCAGATTGACCAGCATGGTCTCGCGCTTCTCGGCCGGGCGCAGGAATTCGACCCGGTCGAGCTCGCGCACCAGATTCTCGAAGAACGCCTCCATCTGCTCCTGGGAAGCGCGCTCCGAGCGCTCGGGCATGGCGAAGGGCAGCGCGCCCGCTGTCACCAGCTTGAACCATTCATAGCCCATCAGCAGCACCGCCTGGGCGAGGTTCAGCGAGGCAAAGCCTGGATTGACCGGATAGGTGACGATGCGGTTGGCGCGGGCGACCTCCTCGTTGGTCAGGCCCGCGCGCTCGCGGCCGAACAGGATGCCAGCCCGGCCGCCAGCGGCGATCTGGCCCTGCATCTCGCGGGCGGCCGCTTCCGGCCCCATCACCGGCTTGGCCTGGTCGTGGGCGCGGGCGGTGGTCGCGAAGACGAGGTCGAGGTCGGCGATCGCCTCCGGCAGGGTGTCGAACAGCCGGACATGATCGATGATGTGGTCGGCCCCGGCGGCCGCCCGCTGGGCGGCGATGTTCGGCCAGCCGTCGCGCGGATTGACCAGGCGCAGCTCGGACAGCGCGAAATTGCCCATGGCGCGCGCGGCCATGCCGATGTTCTCGCCGAGCTGCGGCTCGACCAGGATCACCACCGGGCCAGCAATCTCCAATCCCACCTTGGTCTTGTCGGTGCCCGACACGCTCAATCCTCGCCCTCTGAATCCGGTTGAAGCGCCCGCGGCGCGCCCTGCCCGCTCCGTTGACCTGACCGGGGAGAATTCTCAAGCAAAATAATCGGCTTAGCCAAGAATTTTAGGGTTTGCTCGAACCTGCAGGCCGGCCGGCAGCCGCCGTTGCCCACCGCATGAGCGGGCTGCGAAAATCGGCACCGGGCGCATACCGGGTGCGCTTCCGCCCGCGGTGCAGCAGTGCTATGACGCGCTTGATTTCACAAGCGCTTTCCACTCCTGGCGCGCTGTTCCCAAGAGGCCCCATCGATCATGGCAAAAATCAAGGTGACCAACCCGGTCGTCGAGCTCGACGGCGACGAGATGACCCGGATCATCTGGCAGTACATCAAGGACAAGCTGATCAACCCGTTCCTTGACATCGACCTGATGTATTTCGACCTGGGGATGGAAAGCCGCGACAAGACCAACGACCAGATCACGATCGATGCCGCCAACGCCATCAAGAAGGTCGGCGTCGGCGTCAAGTGCGCCACCATCACCCCCGACGAGGCGCGCGTGAAGGAGTTCGGCCTCAAGGAGATGTGGAAGTCGCCGAACGGCACCATCCGCAACATCCTCGGCGGCGTCGTGTTCCGCGAGCCGATCATCTGCAAGAACGTGCCGCGCCTCGTTCCCGGCTGGACCAAGCCGATCATCATCGGCCGCCACGCCTATGGCGACCAGTACCGCGCCACCGACTTCAAGTTCCCCGGCAAGGGCGTGCTGACGATGAAGTTCGTCGGCGACGACGGCACCGTGATCGAGAAGGAGGTCTTCAGGGCGCCCGGCGCCGGCGTCGCGATGGAGATGTACAACCTCGACGAGTCGATCTACGATTTCGCCCGCGCCTCGCTCAACATGGGCCTCGCCAAGAACTATTCGGTCTACCTGTCGACCAAGAACACCATCCTGAAGGTCTATGACGGCCGCTTCAAGGACATCTTCCAGGAGGTGTACGACAAGGAGTTCAAGGACAAGTTCGAGGCCAAGAAGATCACCTATGAGCACCGCCTGATCGACGACATGGTCGCCGCGGCGCTGAAGTGGTCGGGCGGCTATGTCTGGGCCTGCAAGAACTATGACGGCGACGTGCAGTCCGACACCGTGGCCCAGGGTTACGGCTCGCTCGGCCTGATGACCTCGGTGCTGATGACCCCGGATGGCCAGACCGTCGAGGCCGAGGCCGCCCACGGCACGGTGACCCGCCATTTCCGCGAGCACCAGAAGGGCAAGGAGACCTCGACCAACTCGATCGCCTCGATCTTCGCCTGGACCCGCGGCCTGTCGCACCGCGCCAAGCTCGACAACAATGCCGAACTGGCGAAGTTCGCCGCCACCCTGGAGAAGGTCTGCGTCGACACCGTCGAGTCCGGCTACATGACCAAGGACCTCGCGCTCCTGGTCGGCGCCGACCAGCGCTGGCTGTCGACCACCGGCTTCCTCGACAAGATCGCGGAAAACCTCACCAAGGCGATGGCGGCGTAAGTTTCCCCACTTTCGCCTTCTGGTTTCGTCACCTATCAACGGGCCGCGCCACCAGCGTGGCCCGTTTCCGTTTTCCCCTGCCGTCGAGGAACCTGATCATGCGCTTGACCTCATCGCTCGCCCTGCTGTTGCTCGGGGCCCAGATCGGCTCCTCCCACGCCGCAGAGACCACGATTCCCGATGCGCTGGTCGCCGCCGGCGAAAAGGCCGTGCTGACGCTGCATGCCGAGGGCGCGCAGGTCTACGACTGCAAGACCGACAAGGACGGCAAGCTCGCCTGGACCTTCCGTGAGCCGATTGCCACCCTGTTGGCGGACGGCAAGACCGTCGGCCGGCACTATGCCGGGCCGAGCTGGGAGCACCAGGACGGCTCGATCGTCGGCGGCCGGGTGCAAGGCACCGCCATCGGCGCCACCGACAACGACATCCCCTGGCTGAAGCTCGCCGTCATTTCTCACCGCGGCGCTCAGGGCGTGCTCTCCGACGTCACCACCGTGCAGCGGATCAACACCGCCGGCGGCAAGCTGGAAGGCACCTGCGACACCGCCGGGCAATTCCGCAGCGTCGCCTATTCCGCGGATTACGTGTTCCTGCGGAAGGAGTGAGGCTCTTTACGCCTCGCGATAATCCAGCAGGATCAGCCCGACCAGCACGAAGGCCACCGGCCAGACCCAGGCGGCGGCACGGCTGATGCGGCCGTCCAGGCGCAGCTCGAGCCAGCGCGCCCAGCCGGCGGTGATGCCGCACAGCGCCAGCGGCGTGTGGCTCATCTCGATCAGCAGCTGGTCCTTGATGTTGGCGATGGCGTGCGAATGCGTCAGCAGCAGCGCGCCGCCGGCGGCGACCGTCAGCGGAAACACCAGCGCCGCCCGGCCCGCCGCCTGCCCGCGCAGCCGCACCCGCCATTCGAACAGGCCGAACAGAATGATCAGCACCACGAACAGCCGGTGCTGCGCCACTTCGGGATCGCGCAACGAGGCGAAGAAGCCGATCGGGCCGAGCGGCCAGGCCATCTCGTCGGCGCGCAGGAATAGGAACGCCGCCATCCCCAGGAACAACAGCGGCCAGTGCCGGGCCCAGCGGCCCCAGGAGAAGCGCTCGATCAGCGCGAGCACGCCGATCAGCACGACGAAGATGCCCGCCCAATGGTGGTTGTATTCCGACCAGGCGATGTCGGCGGCGCTGCGCGGCAGGATCACGCCCTCGCCGGGGACATAGGCCTGCGGCGCGGTCACGCGCTGCGCGTCGGCGGCATCGATCCTGGCCTGCAGCTGCGAGATCGTGAGCTGGTCGACCGAGGGGCTCGTCAGCCGCGGCCATTGCGGCGCGGCGCGCGCGACGATCTCCTGCCAGCTCAGCCGGTCCTGGCTGAGATCGATGCCCGGCGGCAGCGAGGTCAGCGAGCCCGCGGTGAGCAGCACCGTCAGCCCGATGCCGAGCTCGACCTCGACGAAGCGCCTCATGCGCGAGAGCGGTGCGATGGGATCACGACGGCGCAGCCGCTCCACGGCGAAGAAGTTGGCTGCCCCGAGCGCGAGCAGCATCAGCAGCATCGCGACCTTGGCCGAGGTCATGACGCCGTAAGCGGTGCCGTAGATCGCCGCGAACGCGCCGAGATAGGCGATCGCCATCACAATGCCGCCGATCACGATGGCTGCCACCGAGACCATCGACATCAGCGAGTAGCGCCGGCCGATCAGGCGCTGATCGTCATCCGCCTTGCAGCCGTTCAGCGCCATCATGAAATACGGCAGGCCGCCGATCCAGACGCCGGCGCCGAGCATGTGCAGGAAGTCGGCGGCAAGCAGCGGCCAGCGTACCTCGAGCCGGCTCGCCGCGTGCGTCAGGTTGAGCTGCAGCAGCAGCGCTGAGACGACCAGCACGGTCAGCGCCAGGACGCGCCAGGCGGCCCAACTGCCGGTCCGGGCGAGCACGGCGATGCCGAGCGCGCAGGCGGCAACGGCCATGCCGGAGCGGGCGAAATCCGCGCTCGCCGCCGCGCCGAGCGACAGGTCGAGCGTCCCGATCAGCGCCGCCATGTTGACCGCGAGCGAGGCCAGCACCACCGCGAACCAGCCGAATGCGCTTCGGCGCAGGAAACGCTGGCCGCGCTTGCCGACCACGATCGCGTCAGCGGACAGCCTTTGCTGTAGCGGGCGCAGCAGCAACAGCAGAAATGCCAAGCCGCCGATGGTGAAGGACTGTGCCAGCAGGGTCAGGCCGCGCAGCACCACCGAGAGATAGCCGAAGATGTCGAGCAACAGCGACACGGCTAGCGCACGTTGAAAGGAATGTCGCCACGGGTGATGTGGCCATCGACGCTGAGCACCTGCCATTGCAGATGCCAGGCGCCGGGGCTGAGCGCCTTGGCCTCGGCGTCGATCTCGTCGGCCGGCGCGTCGGCTGCCGGAGTAAGCGCCTGCTCGGCTCCGTCAGGCGCGCGCAGCTTCAGCCGCGAGCGGGCGTGATCGATGCGGCTGTTGAAGCGCAGCCGGATCAGTGTCGCCTGCGTCTCGATGGTGCCGCCCGCCGCGGGCTGCGACGAGACGATGATGGCATGGGCCGAGGCGGCGCCGGGAACGCCCAGAAGCAGCGCGGCAAGGGTCGGCAGGTGGCGGAAGCGGATGACGGACGGCATGGGACGCGCGGGCGGCGAAGGCTGCGGCAGGAACGTTCGAGGACAAGACCGGGACGAACAAAACTCTACCGTTCTAATCTAAGCGACCTTCCTGTTCCCGACGTAGCCACAAACGCGTGACCGGGGCCGGCCGGAACCTGCGGGAGCGGCACGAGGCCCCGGCCCTGCCCGCAGGGCATCCCGGAACAGCGAAATTTAGGGTCGAATCATCAAGCACTTCGCTGTATGCCTCGCCGCATCATTGCCGTCCGTCGGTTGTCGGGACCCTTTCCGCCCGCGGACCAACATTGCCTGATCCCGAGGAACGCCTAAGGAAACCGTCATGCCCGCCTATCGCTCCCGCACATCAACCCATGGCCGCAACATGGCCGGCGCCCGCGGCCTGTGGCGCGCCACCGGCATGACCAACGAGGATTTCGGCAAGCCGATCATCGCCGTCGTCAACTCCTTCACCCAGTTCGTGCCCGGCCATGTGCATCTGAAGGATCTCGGCCAGCTGGTCGCGCGGGAGATCGAGAAGGCCGGCGGCGTCGCCAAGGAGTTCGACACGATCGCCGTCGACGACGGCATCGCGATGGGCCATGACGGCATGCTCTACAGCCTGCCCTCGCGCGAGCTGATCGCCGACAGCGTCGAGTACATGGTCAACGCGCATTGCGCCGACGCCATGGTGTGCATCTCCAATTGCGACAAGATCACCCCTGGCATGCTGATGGCCGCGATGCGGCTCAACATCCCGGCCGTGTTCGTCTCGGGCGGCCCGATGGAGGCCGGCAAGGTCAACATCGCGGGCAAGCTGCGCAAGGTCGATCTGATCGACGCCATGGTGACCGCCGCCGACGACAAGGTGTCGGACGCGGATGTCGAGGTGATGGAGCGCTCGGCCTGCCCCACCTGCGGCTCCTGCTCGGGAATGTTCACCGCCAATTCGATGAACTGCCTGACCGAGGCGCTCGGCCTGTCCCTGCCCGGCAACGGCTCGGTGCTGGCGACCCATGCCGACCGCAAGGGCCTGTTCGTCGAGGCCGGCCATCTCGTCGTCGACCTCGCCCGCCGCTATTACGAGCAGGACGACGCGTCCGTGCTCCCGCGCAACATCGCCAACTTCAAGGCGTTCGAGAACGCGATGAGCCTGGACATCGCGATGGGCGGCTCGACCAACACCGTGCTGCATCTGCTCGCGGCCGCGCATGAGGGGGAAATCCCCTTCACCATGACGGATATCGATCGCCTCTCGCGCAAGGTCCCTTGCCTGTGCAAGGTCGCGCCCGCTGTGGCCGACGTGCACATGGAGGACGTGCATCGCGCCGGCGGCGTGATGGGCATCCTCGGCGAGCTCGCCCGCGCCGGCCTGCTGCACACGGAATTGCCGAGCGTGCATTCGACTTCGCTGGCGGCTGCGCTGGAGCGTTGGGACATCCGCCGGACCGCGAGCGAGAGCGTGAAGAACTTCTATCAAGCCGCGCCCGGCGGCGTGCCGACGCAGGTCGCCTTCAGCCAGGACCGCCGCTACGAGGAGCTCGATCTCGACCGCGAGAAAGGCTGCATCCGCGACATCGAGCACGCCTATTCCAAGGACGGCGGCTTGGCCGTGCTGACCGGCAACATCGCGCGCGACGGCTGCATCGTGAAGACCGCGGGCGTCGATGCCTCGATCCTGAAGTTCTCCGGCCCTGCGCGCGTCATGGAGAGCCAGGACGCCGCGGTCGAAGCCATCCTGACCAACAAGATCAAGGCAGGCGACGTCGTCGTCATCATCTATGAGGGCCCGCGCGGCGGCCCGGGCATGCAGGAGATGCTGTATCCGACCAGCTATCTGAAGTCGAAGGGCCTCGGCAAAGCCTGTGCGCTGATCACCGACGGCCGCTTCTCCGGCGGCACCTCGGGGCTCTCGATCGGCCACGTCTCGCCGGAAGCTGCCGAGGGCGGCCTGATCGGCCTCGTCCAGGACGGCGACCGCATCGAGATCGACATCCCCAACCGCACCATCCATCTCGCAGTGTCGGATGAGGAGCTCGCCAACCGCCGCGCAGCGATGGCGGCGAAGGGCGATCAAGCCTGGAAGCCGAAGACGCGCGCTCGCAAGGTCTCGACCGCGCTGAAGGCCTACGCCGCGTTCGCGTCGAGCGCCGCCAAGGGCGCGGTGCGCATCGTCAAGGAGTAAGACCGATCTGTTCGGTCGGCAGCACCGGTCCTTTCCGACCGGTTGCTGCGGCCGGCGGCCGCGGCCTCACCATAGACTTCCTCGTCTCGCTCTCGTCCTGCGAACAGCCATGCCGCACTTCGTTCTTGCCCACTGACGACAGCGGGTTCAGGCTCCCTTCATCGACAATGAGCGCGTCAGCCACAATGCACGCGCCAAGCCCTGGGAAGGATCGCCATGCTGAACCGCCGCAGCCTGCTGCTCGCCTCGCTTGCCGCCGGAGTGACGATGACCACGACAGCCGCGCGCGCCAAGCCGGCGCAACCTTCGACCCCGGTCGATTTCGACGTGCCGCCACAGGCCTGCGACTGCCACACCCACATCCACGGCGACCCCGAAAAATTTCCGTTTGCGGCGAGCCGGGTCTACACGCCGGAGCCGGCCCTGCCCGACGAGATGGCGGCGCTGCACAAGGCTCTACATATCCAGCGCGTGGTGATCGTGACGCCGAGCGTCTACGGCACCGACAACTCTGCGACGCTGTACGGCATGAAGGCGCGCGGCAATGACGCGCGCGGCGTCGCGGTCATCGACGACAAGACCACCGAGGCGCAATTGGATGCCATGCATGCCGAGGGCTTCCGCGGCATCCGCCTCAATCTCGCGACCGGTGGCATCAACGACCCCAATGTCGGCCGCGCCCGCTTCCATGTCGCGGTCGAGCGGATGAAGGCGCGCGGCTGGCATGTCCAGCTCTACACCAACACGGCGATGATCGCGGCCATCAAGGACCTCGTGATGCAATCGCCCGTGACGGCCGTGTTCGATCATTTCGGCGGCGCGCAGGCTGATCTCGGCCTCGGGCAGCCGGGCTTTGCCGATCTGGTCGAGCTCGTCCGCAGCGGCAAGGCCTATGTAAAGATCTCCGGCGCCTATCGCGCCTCGACCCGCGGCCCCGACTACGCGGACGTGATCCCGTTCGCGAAGGCCCTGATCGAAGCCAACCCCGACCGCATCGTCTGGGGCACCGACTGGCCGCACCCGGATTCGTCGCCGCATCCGGAGCTGAAGGTCACGGATGTCAGGCCGTTCTATCCGATCGACGACGGCCGGCTGATGAACCAGCTCCCGGTCTGGGCCCCGGATGCCGCGATCCGCAAGAAGATCCTGGTCGACAATCCGGCGCGGCTGTACGGGTTTTGATGGCGTTGTTAGTCCGTAGGGCGGGTTAGCGCAGCGTAACCCGCCGCACGATGCTACGCCGCCCATTGGCGGATTACGCTGCGCTAATCCGCCCTACATACTTTGATTGCGAGCGCAGCGGCGCAGCGAAGCAATCGTAGGGTGGGCAAAGGCGCGCTCCACCGCGATCTCGGCTTGCACCGCAGTATCGCGCGCCGTGCCCACCGCCGTCACTGAACGGCGCCGTCGGTGGGCACGCGCCGCCTGACGGCGTCGCTTTGCCCACCCTACGATTCCCGGGGCTCTAGCGCCTCGCCATCCTGGCTTCGCGGAACGACACCAGCCGGCGCTGCGACTCGTCCCACAGCACCAGCCGGACGCAGCGCAGGCTCTCCGGCAGCGTGATGCGGCCGATCTCGCGCAGCTCGGGATGATCGCGCAGCACGACCGGCAGCCGGTAATAGGGAATCCGGCTCGAGAGATGGTGGACGTGGTGGATGCCGATATTGGCGGTCAGCCAGTGCAGCCATCCCGGCAGGTCGTAATGTGAGCTGCCGTAGAGCGCGGCCTGCTGCATCGTCCAGCGCTCGTCCCGCTCCCAGACGGTGTGCTCGAACTGATGCTGGACATAGAACAGCCACACGCCGGCCATGGCGGCGAGCAGCATGATCGGGAGATGCACGACCAGGAACGCCTGGATGCCGATGAGCCACATCAGCCCGGCAACCACCAGGGCAATGCCGAAATTGGTGGCCATCGTGCTGATCCAGGGCGACCAGCCGGCCCGCATGAGACCGAACGGCAGACGGTGCTGCAGGAAGAACAAATACGCAGGCCCTGCCACGAACATGACCAGCGGGTGGCGGTACAGCCGGTAGCGCAGCCGCGCCCAGGCCGACCGCGCCTGATATTCCCGCACGGTCAACGTATCGATGTCGCCGATTCCGCGCCGATCGAGGTTGCCGCTGGTGGCGTGGTGGATCGCATGGGTGCGCCGCCACCAGTCGTAGGGCGTCAGGGTCAGCACACCGAGGACACGGCCGACCCAGTCGTTCGCCTGACGCCCGGCGAAGAAGGTGCCATGGCCGCAATCGTGCTGGATCATGAACAGACGCACCAGGAAACCGCCGGCGGGGATCGCGATGAGCAACGAAGCCCAGGCATGGCCGAGCGAGAACGCGAACCAGGCGGCCGTCCACAGAGCCACCAGCGGCACGGCGGTGATCACCAGCTCGGTCACGCTGCGCAGGCGGTTTGGCGTGCGGTAGCTGCTGAGAATCTGCATCCAGTAGCGGGCATCGGCCGCGGCGCGGCCCTCGTTATCGCCGGCGCGCAGCGTGGCGCGGTCCTTGGGCGGCACAATCGCCATCGCGACTGGCTGATCGAACTGCAATGTCGTCTCCACCTTGTGTTCTTGGCGATCGCGCATGGCGAGACCGCGGCCAAATGGACCCCTGCGGACCGCCGAACAGGCTGCAGGAGTTCGAAATCACGAGCTATCGTCGGTTTAACCGCCGTCGAAGCCAAATGGTTCATCGTGCGCCCGACGATGAACCTCTCTGGAAGAGAAAGTCTGGGACGTGGACGCCCGTCAGGAGACGGGTAAAGAGCGCGTGCGGCGGATCAATGAAACTTAACCCGTCGAACGCCTCATGGCTAGGAGAGGACGGGTTACGATCCGTTAATCCGCCCGATGAAATGCGCGCTCCACATTGTGCACCGCGTTCCCCTCATCCCGTCCCGCGCGTGGCATCCGGCGCCACGGCCCTCTCGCGGCGCGAGGTCGAGAAGATGTCCCAGATCGCGATGAACATTGCCGCGATCACCGGCCCGATGACGAACCCGTTGAGGCCGAACGCCTCGATCCCGCCCAATGTCGAAATCAACACCACATAGTCGGGCATCTTGGTGTCCTGTCCGACCAGGATCGGACGCAGGACATTGTCGACGAGACCGATGACGAGGGCGCCATAGGCGATCAGAACCACACCCTGCCAGATCGATCCGATGGCAAGAAGATAGAGCGCGACCGGAAACCAGACGAGGCCCGCTCCCACTGCCGGAAGCAAGGACAGGAAGGCCATCACGACTGCCCACAGCAGGGGCGCGTTGATGCCGAGGAACCAGAACATCAGGCCGCCCAGCGCGCCTTGCGCCAGAGCGACGAGCAGACTGCCCTTCACCGTCGCGCGGATGACCACGGTGAACTTCCGCAGCAGCGCATCACGTTGCTCCGGGCGCAGCGGAATGGCGCTCTTGATGCGCTCCGATAGCGTCTCTTCGTCACGCAGCAGGAAGAACAGCAGATAGACCATGATGAACAGATTGACGAAGACTTCGAACGTACCCTGTCCGATCACGAGCGCCTGGCTCGCAATGACCTCGCTGCCCTTCAGCAGGACGGCCGACAGCTTGCCCTTCATTCCGGCGAGGCTGCCGAGTCCGAAGCGATTGAGCAGATCGACCACCCATGTCGGAAGCGCGGCCAGCATCTTCTGGAAGTACTGTCCAATGTCGAGCTGACCGGACTGCATCTGTTTGTAGACTCCGGAGGCCTCCTGCGCCAGCGACGCCCCGATCAGCGACAGCGGAAGGATGACGATCACGACGAAGATCAACACCACGACGGCCGCCGCCAGGCCGTGTCGGCCGTGCATCGACCGCGCCAACCAACGGTGCAGCGGAACGAAGACGATGACGCCGATGACGCCCCACAGAACCGCGCCGTAGAACGGCAGCAGGATCCACCCGAACATCAGCGATATCGCGACGAGCAAGAGAAGCAGGGCTCGGTCTTCGAGGCTACGCATCTGGCTTTCCTAGCGGACCGGGACCATGAGTTGGACCGTTCCTTCCTCCACGGCGGACGGTTTGCCGCTTGGTCGCGAAATGGTCAACGTTCGAATTCGACTTTGGCCCCTGCCACGACGCGACATTGCCGGCGAAAACATGCTCCAGAACGCCGAATTTGTCTGCCGTTCCAGCAACAACGCCGATTTCAAGAGCCTGCTCGAAAAATAAAGCGCTTCTGAAAATCAGCAAATCAGGCGTATAAGGTCCGCGTTCCGGTCCGGATGAGGGGCGTACGCGTCGTCACGAGACGTTGGACCGGCAATGCGGTGGACGCGAGGGCATCGGCGCGCATCATGTGTGCGGACGAACGATGGCCTTGCGGACGTGAAATCGCGTGGTCCTGGCCTCCCGGTGCTGAGGCTGGAGGTTGCGGAGTCCTGATGAGCTCTGCGATCGACGGGGTCAATCAAGCCGGTCCCCGGGGAGATCGCGTATAAGCGTTAAAACCTCCGCGCAGGGAATGCCGGGATGTCTCGGCTGACCTGTGGTGACTGCCGCCTGCTTTTTTTCTGCAGGCGGGCCATGGGTGCGGCCAGCGCCCGGCATTCCCTGCGCCCTCATCATTGTCGAGGGCCCGCCTGATGCATGATCCGGACGCCCTGGCGTCGCGGCGATGCTGTGGCTTGCCTGATCGGGATCCCCGCCTGCGGCCCCGCCCCCGGTTGCCAACCGCACGGCGAGCCGCAATAGTCCGCGCTTCCGAGCCGGCCCGACCGGCCCGTTGACCTGGAGGCATGATGATGACGACGAGACCGGCCGCAAAATCATCCGACAAGGATGTCTGGCGCGTCGGCGTGCTGTTCTCGCGCAGCGGCCTGATGGAGGTCACGGAGTCCGAGCACTTCTTCGGCACCGCGCTGGCGATCCAGGAGATCAACCGGGACGGCGGCGTGCTCGGCCGCGAGATCGAGGTCATCGCCTATGATCCGGGCTCGCAGCCGGAAACGTTCCGCAAGCTCGCCGACCGCCTGCTCACCGAGGACGGCGCCTCCGTCATCTTCGGCTGCTCGACCTCGGCCGAGCGCAAGGCGGTGCTGCCGGCGATCGAGCGTCGCAACGGCCTGCTCTGGTACCCCTCGCTCTACGAGGGTTTTGAATATTCGCCGAACGTGATCTACACGGGACCGGCGCCGAACCAGAACGCGTTCCAGCTCGCCGAATACATCGTGCGCAAGCACGGCCCGCGCGTCTATATGATCGGATCGGACTACATCTACCCGCGCGAATCCAACCGCATCATGCGCGACCTCGTCGAGTCCTATGCCGGCCGCGTCGTCGGCGAGCAATATGTGACGATGGAGGCGACCGACGCCGAACTCGCACGCGGGCTCGACTCCATCAGGAACGCCGCGCCCGACGTGGTGTTCTCGACCATCGTCGGCCGTACCGCGCAGCGCTTCTACCGGATGTATGCACAGGCGGGCTTCGATCCGAAGCGGCTGCCCATCGCCAGTCTCACAATGGCTGAAGGCGAGGTCCGCGCCATCGGCGCCGAATACTGCGCGGGTCACCTCACCGCGGCGAGCTATTTCGGTACGCTCGCGCGCGACAGCAACGACCGCTTCAAGGCGGCGTTCGCCGCCGCCTTCGGCCCCGACAAGCCGGTCAGCATGTGGAGCGCCTCGGCCTATGCGCAGATCAAGCTGTTCGCGCTGGCGCTGGCGCAGGCGGGCAGCCTCGACACCCAGAAGCTGGTGGAAGCTGCGCTCGGCCTCAGCCTCGATGCGCCGGAGGGACCGATCCGGATCGATCCCGACAACAACCATGTCTGGGTGACGCCGCGGATCGGGCGCGTGCGCGCCGACGGCCAGTTCGACATCGTCTGGGAGAGCAAGAGCCCGATCAAGCCCGATCCCTACCTCTCGGTGTCGCCGATCGGCGGCCGCTGGCTGAGCGAAGAGGCGCTCTCAGCATGAGGCCGGATGACCGCATGAAGCCCGGCGTGCGCCGGCTCATCGAGGATCTGCGCGGCGCGCGCGTGCTGGTGATTCATCCGCGCGATGCCGAGGGCGACGCGCTGATCGACCAGCTCAAGCGGATCGGCTGCAACGTCCGCGGCGTCTGGCCGCCGCCGGCCGCGATCCCGCACGACATCGACACGGTGTTCCAGCTGATCGAGACGTCGGAGGAAATGATCTTCCCCGAGGGCACCAGCGATCATCCCCTCACCTTCATCGCCATCGTCGACTACGAGAACCCGACCATCCTGAAGCGACTGCTCGACAGCAATGCACATGGCGTCGTCAACAAGCCGATCCGCTCGTTCGGCATCCTGTCGTCGCTGGTGCTGGCGCGCTCGCTGCGCGGCTATACGCGGCGGCTCGAGGGCAAGGTGCAGAAGCTGGAGGAGACCTTGAAGGCGCGGCGCGACGTCGACAAGGCGGTGAAGATCCTGATGGGGCTGAAGCAGGTCGGCGAGGTCGAGGCTTACGAGCTGATCCGCGCGCAGGCGACGCAGAAGCGCGTCGCGATGGCCGACATCGCAATCTCCATCATCAATGCACAGGAGACGCTCGGAGGACTGGGGGTGCTGGATGCGCCGGCCTCGCGCTGAGCGGGTGTTTCCGCGCTCATGCGTTGGGCAGCCGCGGCCCGAAATTTTTGCAGCCGATGGCGTTGACTTCGTATCAAGCATGGGAATTACTTGAGGCCATCGCGGACATCGGATGTCCGCCAATGGCCGGTCGGCCATTTCACATCAGGCTATGCAGCCCTCGCATTGCGCCGCAAGGCGCAGTCGGGGGCTTTTTGTTTGGCGCGCGCGGACCTCGCGAACGCAACGGAGACTCGTGCCTTGACGACGGATGACGACAGCAAAGTGCGGATCGCCTGCATCCAGATGCAGCCGATGGTCGGCGAGTTGGCAACCAACCTCGCCCACAGCCTCGATCTGATCCAACAGGCGGTGGCGCGAGGCGCCAAGCTCGTGGTGCTCCCCGAGCTTGCCTCCTCCGGCTACGTGTTCAAGTCGCGCGAAGAGGCCTTCGCCGCCTCCGAGACTATCCCTGGCGGTCCCGCCGTGACGGCCTGGAGCGAGATCGCGGCCGAGCACGGCCTGCATCTCGTGGCCGGGATCTGCGAGCGCGACGGCGCAAAGCTCTACAACAGCGCGGTGCTGATCGGGCCGAAGGGCTATATCGGCACGTTCCGCAAGGTACACCTGTGGAACGAGGAGAACCTGTATTTCGAGCCCGGCAATCTCGGCTTCCCCGTCTACCACACCGAGATCGGCCGCATCGGCATGGCGATCTGCTACGATGGCTGGTTCCCGGAGAGCTATCGCCTCAACGCGCTGCAGGGCGCCGATATCGTCTGCGTGCCGACCAACTGGGTTCCGATCCCCGGCCAGGTGCCGGGCCGCGAGGCCATGGCCAACATTCTGGCGATGGCGGCGGCGCATTCCAACTCGATCTTCATCGCCTGCGCTGACCGCGTCGGTGTCGAGCGCGGCCAGCCGTTCGAGGGCCAGAGCCTGATCGTCAGCTACACCGGCTGGCCCGTCGCCGGCCCCGCGAGCCGCGATAAGGAGGAGATCGTGATTGCCGACGTCGCGCTCGGCGAGGCCCGCCGCGCCCGCAACTGGAACGCCTTCAACCAGGTCCTGCGCGACCGCCGCTCCGACGTCTATGACGAGATGCTCGGCAGCGAGGTCAAACGGGGTTGGTACTGACTGCTTCACGACAATTTTCATTTCGACCATTCACGGAGGACCATCGATGACGTCGCGTTTGATCACCACCTCGCTGGCGCTCGCCCTTGCGGCAACAGCCCTCTCGCCTGCTCTGGCTGCCGATCCGATCAAGATCGGCGTCCCCGTCGGCCTGTCCGGCGCCAACTCCGTCGTCGCTCCCTCGGTCGTGCAGTCGGCCGAGCTCGCAGTTGAGGAGATCAACGCCAAGGGCGGCGTGCTCGGCCGCAAGCTCGCGCTCGAGGTTGCCGATGACGCCTCGGGCGCCGCCGGCGCGCAGAAGGCATTCGACGCACTGATCTTCCAGAAGAAGGTCAACGTGCTGATCTCGATGGAGACCAGCGCGGCCCGCAATGCCGGCCTGCCGATCGTCGCCCGCGGCAAGACGCCCTACATCTACACCTCGTTCTACGAGGGCAAGTCCTGCAGCCCCTATCTGTATGTCAAC
This sequence comes from Bradyrhizobium sp. SZCCHNR1053, assembly GCF_032381235.1. Lineage (NCBI taxonomy): Bacteria > Pseudomonadati > Pseudomonadota > Alphaproteobacteria > Hyphomicrobiales > Nitrobacteraceae > Bradyrhizobium > Bradyrhizobium sp. SZCCHNR1053. The sequence continues at coordinate 427,013 of NZ_JAUHJM010000004.1, read as the reverse complement.
GCCTGGGTGCCGGACCAGCAGGTGCCGCCGATCGTCGACTACTTCAACAAGGAGAAGAAGGCGAAGAACTATTTCCTGATCGGCTCCGACTACGCCTTCGGCCGCGGCATGCTCGGCTTCACCAAGAGCTACATCGAGAAGACCGGCGGCAAGGTGGTCGGCGAGGAATATCTGCCGATGGATGGCTCCGACTGGACGTCGATCATCTCCAAGCTCAAGGCATCGGGTGCGGACGCGCTGATCACCTCGACCGCGGGCGGCGCACCAAACGTGACACTGACCAAGCAGCTGCGCGCCGCCGGCGTGAATCTGCCTTACGGCAACCTCGCCGTCGACGAGGGCACCGCCAAGGGCATGGGCGCTGATGCCGCCGGCATCTTCCTCTCCGCCTCCTACGTAACCGGCATCGACACGCCCGCCAACAAGACGTTCCTGGCGGCGATGGCCAAGAAGTTCGGCGCCGAGCTCAAGACGCCGAACGATCTCTCGGTCCCGGAATATGAGGCGGTCTACGCCTACAAGGCGGCGGTCGAGAAGGCCGGCAGCACCGACCAGGACAAGGTCCTGAAGGCGTTGGCCGAGGTCTCGGTCGACGGCCCGCGCGGCACGATCAGGATGGACAAGCAGCGCCATGCGCCGCTGACCATGTATCTCGGCCAGGTCCAGGCCGACGGCAGCGTGAAGGTGATCCAGAGCTTCCAGAACGTCGATCCCGGCGCGCAGTGCCCGGGCAAGTCCTGATCGCGTATGCTCCCGCGGGGCGGACGCGCGTCCGCCTCGCAACCTCTCGACTGGAAATGACCATGCTGACCGTCGCCCTTGATGCCGTCACGACGGCCGCCATGCTCTTCATCATCGCCGCCGGTCTCCTGATCGTGTTCGGCGTCATGAAGATCATCAATTTCGCCCATGCCGCCTTTCTCACCATCGGCGCCTATGCCGCGCTGGTCGGCACGCAGTTGAACCTGCCCTGGTTCCTGATCCTGCCGCTTGCCTTTGCTGCCGGCGCCGTCTGCGGCGGGGTCACCGAGGTCGTGATCGTGCGGCGTCTCTACAAGCGCCCGCTCGATGCGATCCTCGCCACCTGGGGACTCGGAATCGTTCTCGGACAGCTCATTACGTTGATGTTCGGCCGCGAGGTCCAGTTCGTGCAGGCGCCAATCTCAGGCACGATCCATCTGTTCGGGGCGGACTATTCGGCCTACCGGCTGGTGATGATCGTCGCGGCCATCATTGTCGGCCTGCTGTTCACCGCCCTGCTCAACGGGACGCGGCTCGGCCTGTCGACCAAGGCCGTGATCATGAACGAAATGCTGGCGCAGGGCCTCGGCGTCGATTCCTCGCGCGTCAGGCTCATCACCTTCGCGCTCGGCAGCGGGCTCGCTGCGCTTTCGGGCGCGCTGATCACGCCGCTGTCGAGCGTCGATCCGAACATGGGCGTGCCCTGGCTGATCGGCGCGTTCATGCTGGTCATGGTGTCCGGCGGCTCGCTGCTGGCACTGGCCGGCTCCTGTGCCGTGCTCGGCACGCTGCAGGTGCTGGTCTCGACCTTTGTCAATCCGATCCTCGGCGGCCTTACCATTGCGATCTGCGCCGCCATCGTGCTGCGGATCCGGCCGGAGGGTTTTGCCCGTGCCTGATGCGCGCCCCCTCGCCTCGCCCGAGACGCCCGCAATGAGCCGTGCGATGCCGCGCATGATCGTCCCGGTGGTGCTCGTGGCCATCGCGGCCGGCGTGATCGTCATCGCGCCACTGCTGCTCGATACCTACCTCGTGAACATCCTGGTACGTGCCTGCTTCGTCGCCATCGCCGCCATTACCGTCGACATCATGTGGGGCTATTGCGGCACGCTGACCTTCGGCCAGTCCGCGTTCTTTGGCATCGGCGCCTATGCGCTCGCAATCATGTTCACCGAATATGGCTTCGGCACCTGGCAGGTGTGTGCAGCGATCGCCGCCGCGGTTGCCGTCGCTGCGGCGGTGGCTGCCTTCACCGGCTGGCTGTCGTTCTATCCCGGCTCGACACCGCTCTACGCCTCGGTGATCTCTCTGGTGGTGCCGATCGTGCTGGTGCAGATCCTCTATTCCGGCGGCACCTTCACCGGCTCGTCCAGCGGCCTCGTCGGCTTCGAGAGCTTCGATCTGGAGATCGAGACCTGGCTGCGCCTCGCCGGACTCGGGCTGCTTGCCACGGCCGTGCTGGCGCTCATCCTGATGCGCAGCGACACCGGGCGCCTGCTTGCAGCGCTGCGCGACAACGACGCGCGCTGCACCTATCTCGGCATCGACACCTCGCGGCTGCGCATCATCGTACTCGTGCTGTCCGCGATCGTCTCCGCGCTGGCCGGCTTCTTCTATGCCGGATTCGGCGGCGTCGCCGCGCCCGAGAACGCGAGCTTCGCCTTCGGAACCAACCTCGTGATCATGGTCGCGCTCGGCGGCCGCGGCACCGTGATCGGTCCGGTGATCGGCGCGCTTTGCATCGAGGTGGCGAGCGCCTACCTTGCCAATAGCCTCCCCTATGTGTGGGAGCTGATCGTCGGGCTTGCGCTGATCATCGTGATCCTTGTCTTCCCGGACGGCCTGCTTGGCGCTGTGATGCGCCTGTTCAAGCGCGGTGGTTCGGGACGGAGCACTGCGACGACGCTGCGCCCGGCCGCCGCCGCCACGGCGGTCAGCAATCCGGACGCCGTTGCAATCGAAGTTCGCGCACTCGGCAAGCACTATGGCAGTCTCGCAGTGCTGGACGGCGTGCAGTTCACGGCATATCGCGGCGAATTGCTGAGCCTCGTCGGTCCCAACGGGGCCGGCAAGACCACCTTAATCCGTTGCCTCTCCGACGGCCGCGAGCGCTCGACCGGCGACGTCGCGATCGCCGGCCGTGACATTGCGCGACTGCCGCCGGATCGCGTCGTCCGTTTTGGTCTCGGGCGCAAGTTCCAGACGGCTTCGGTGTTCGAGACGCTGACCGTGGCCGAGTGCCTGCGCGTCGCGCGGACACATGCTGATCCTCCTGCAATGACGTCGCGCGCGGTGACGCTGGCGCTGCCGCCTGCAGCCATGTCGGTCGTCGAACGCTCCGGGCTCAGCGAGCGGCTCGATGAGGAAGCGCGCAATCTGAGCCACGGGCTCAAGCAGGCACTCGAGCTCGCGATGGTGCTGTCGCTCGAGCCCGACGTGCTGCTGCTGGATGAGCCAACCGCCGGACTGACGCGCGCGGAACGGCAGAGCTTCGCAGACATCCTCACCGCCCTCGCCCGTCGCGACCGGCTCTGCATCCTCCTGGTCGAGCACGATCTCGATTTTGTCCGCGAGATCTCCTCGCGCATCATCGTGCTGCACCAGGGGCGCCTCGCACTCGACGGCTCGGTCGACGAGGTCGTGAACAGCGATCTGGTACGCGAGATATATACCGGCCAGCACGCGCCGCATGCGGAGGCCACGGCATGAGCGCGACGCTGGAAGTCACCGAGCTGGCGAGCGGCTATGGCTCGTCGGAGGTCATCAGCAATGTCGGCTTTGCACTGGCAAAGGCCGAGACGCTTGCCATCGTCGGCAAGAACGGCATGGGCAAGACCTCGCTGCTCAAGGCCATCGTCGGCTTCCTGCCGGCCTGGCGCGGCCGAGTGAAACTTGCAGGCAAGGACGTGACGCGGGTGGCGCCGCATCTGAAGCGGAAGATGGGGCTGGTCTATGTTCCCCAGGAACATGCGCTGTTCCAGGACCTGTCGGTGCGCGACAATCTCAGACTTGGGGTGCTCACGGACGATGACATGACCGCGCGTTTCGAGCAGGTCGGCGGCTGGTTTCCGGTGCTGACCAAGCGGCTGAGCCAGCGGGCCGGCACGCTGTCCGGCGGCGAGCAGAAGATGCTGATCGTGGCGCGCGCGCTGATGGCGAAGCCCGACGTGCTGCTGCTCGACGAGGTCACGGAAGGTCTGCAGCCGTCCGTCGTCGACCGGCTGTCCGAGGTGCTGGTGCGGGTCCGGCGCGAGATCGGCACCTCCATGATCGTGGTCGAGCAGCATCTGCCGTTCGCGCTTTCGATCAGCGACAGATACCTCGTGTTCAAGCGCGGCGAGATCGTCGATGCCGCCGCAGTCGATCGTGACTCCGCCGCGCGCATCGACGAGCACATGCGCATCTAGTGGACCCGTCGCCGCGAGAACAGCGAGATCAGGACCGGCAGCGTGATGAGGATGACCACCGGCGCCAGCATCATGCCGGTGACCACGACGATCGCAAGCGGCTTCTGCACCTGCGAGCCGATGCCGGTCGACACCGCGGCCGGCATCAGGCCGATGCCGGCGACGACGCAGGTCATCAGCACCGGACGAAGCTGCAATTCGCCGGTGCGGATGACCGCCTCGATGCGGTCGACGCCCTCGTCGATCAGCTGGTTAAACTGCGACAGGATGATGATGCCGTCCATCACGGCGATGCCGAACAGCGCGATGAAGCCGATCGCGGCCGACACGCTGAACGGAATGCCCGACAACACGAGGCCGACGACGCCGCCGAAGATCGCCATCGGGATCACGCTCATCGCCAGCAGCGTGTCGACCATCGAGCCGAAATTGAACCACAAGAGCACGCCGATCAGAGCGAGGCTGATCGGCACCACGATCGACAACCGTTTGATTGCGTCCTGCAGATTGCCGAACTCGCCGACCCACTCGACGCGTGAGCCCGGCGGCAACTGCACCTGCTCGGCGACCTTCTGCTGCGCCTCCTGGATCGCACTGCCGAGATCGCGCTCGCGGACCGAGAACTTGATCGGCAGATAGCGCTCCTGCTGCTCGCGATAGATATAGGCCGCGCCCGAGACCAGCTTGATGGTCGCGACCTCGCTCAGCGGAATCTGGGTGATGCCGTTCGGCCCCTGCGCGCCGATGCGCAAATTCTCGATCGCCTCCGCACTCTTGCGATATTCCGGCGCCAGACGGACGATGATCGGGAAATGCCGGTCGCTGCCCGGCTCGTAGAGATCGCCCGCAGTGTCGCCGCCGATCGCCACCTTGATGGTGGCGTTGATGTCGCCGGGCGCCAGCCCATAGCGTGCAGCCTTGGCGCGGTCGATGTCGATCTGGACCGTCGGCTGTCCGAGCGAGGTGAACACCGCAAGGTCGGTGACGCCCTGCACGGTGGACAGCACCTGCTTGATCTTGTTGGCGGTGTCCGTCAGCGCCTGCAGATCATTGCCATAGAGCTTGATCGAGTTCTCACCCTTCACGCCGGACACGGCTTCCGAGACGTTGTCCTGCAGATATTGCGAGAAGTTGAACTCGACACCGGGAAAGCGGTCGTCGAGCTGCTTCAGCAGCTCCGCAGTGAGCTGGTCCTTGTCCTTGGTGCCGGGCCAGTCCTTGACCGGCTTCAGCGGCGCGAAGAACTCGGCATTGAAGAAGCCCGCGGCATCGGTGCCGTCGTCGGGACGGCCGTGCTGCGAGACCACCGCATCGACCTCGGGCCGCGCGCGGATGATCTTGCGCATCTCGTTGACGTAGGCGTTGCCTTCCTGCAGCGAGATCGTCGGCGGCAGGGTCGCACGGATCCAGAGATTGCCCTCCTCCAGCTTGGGCAGGAATTCCAAGCCCAGCAGTCGGCCAACCACCACCGTCAGCAATACGAGGCCGATCGCGCCGGTCATCACCAGGTTGCGATTGCCGACAGCCCAGCGCAGCACCGGCGAATAGATCGCGTGCAGCAGCCGCATCAGCCGCGTCTCGGTCTCCTCGACATGCGCCGGAAGGATGATCGCACTGAGCGCGGGCGTGACCGTGAAGGTCGCGAGCAGACCGCCGGCGAGCGCATAGGCGTAGGTGCGCGCCATCGGCCCAAAGATGTTGCCCTCGACGCCGCTGAGCGTGAACAGCGGCAGAAACGCGGCGATGATGATGGCTGCGGCAAAGAAGATCGAGCGCGACACGTCCGCCGCGGCCGACAGGATCGCGTGGCCCTTCATGCCCATCATCGTTTCCGGTGAGATGTGGCTCTCCTCGGCTGCCGATAGCGGCGTGGTCTGCGTCAGCCGGCGGAAGATCGCCTCGACCATAATCACGGTGGCATCGACGATCAGGCCGAAATCGATTGCACCGACCGACAGCAGGTTGGCGGACTCGCCGCGCAGCACCAGGATGATGACGGCAAAGAACAGCGCGAACGGAATGGTGGCGCCGACGATCAGCGCGCTGCGCAGATTGCCCAGGAAAATCCACTGCAGCAGCACGATCAGGCCGATGCCGACGACCATGTTGTGCAGCACGGTATGGGTCGTGGTGTCGATCAGGTCCTTGCGGTCGTAGATGCGCTCGATACGCACGCCCGGCGGCAGGATCGTCGAATTGTTGATCTGATCGACCAGTTGCTCGACGCGGGCGATCGTCGGCGAGCTCTGCTCGCCGCGCCGCATCAGCACAATGCCCTGGACGATGTCGTCGTTGTCGTTGAGGCCGGCGATGCCGAGCCGCGGCTTCTCCGCTACCGTGACGTTGGCGACGTCCTTCACCAGCACCGGGTTGCCGCCGCTCTGCGACACCATGGTGTTGGCGAGGTCGTCCATCGAGCGGATCAGGCCGACACCGCGCACGACCGCCGACTGCGTGCCGATCTCGACCGTGTTGCCGCCGACGTTGATGTTGGAGTTGCCGACCGCCTGCAAGAGCTGCGGCAGGGTCAGGCCGTTCGCGACGAGCTTGTTGAAGTCGACCTGGATCTCATAGGTCTTGGTCTTGCCGCCCCAGCCGGTGACGTCGATGACGCCAGGCACCGCGCGGAAGCGGCGCTGTAGCACCCAGTCCTGCAAGGTCTTGAGGTCGAGCACGCTGTAGCCCGGCGGACCGCGCAAGCGATAGCGATAGATTTCGCCGACCGCGCTGAGCGGTGAGATCTGCGGCGTGACGTTGCCCGGCAGCGGCGACAGTTGCGACAGGCGATTCAGCACCTGCTGCAAGGCTTCATCGTAGGTGTAGTCGAACGAGAACTGCAGCTTGACGTCGGACAGGCCGTACAGCGAGATCGTGCGGATGGTGCGCAGGTTCTTGATGCCCGCGACCTGGGTCTCGATCGGGATCGTAATGTAGCGCTCGATCTCCTCGGCCGAGAGGCCGGGGCTCTGCGTCACGATGTCGACCATCGGCGGGGTCGGATCTGGATAGGCCTCGATGTTGAGCTGGCGGAATGCGATCAGACCTCCGATCAGGACGGCGACGAACATTCCGACCATCAGGAAGCGCCGCTGAACGGCGATGGCGACGAGACGGTCCATTCAGATCGGCACTTTCAGGAAGACAGGCAGGAGAAGCGCATGTCAGCTGCCCGAGGCTGCGCGATCGATGAACAGGCTGCCCTTGGTGACGATCTGCTCGCCGGCGCTCAGATTGCTTTCGACCGCGACCTGATCGCCATTGATCAAACCGGTCTTGATCTTGCGCAGCTCGATCGACTTGTCGGGGCGAGCGACCCAGACGCGGACCTGATTGCCTTCGTAGATCAGCGCCTGCCGGGGCACCGCGACCGCGGGCTGTTCGCCTGGCGAATAGATCGTCACGTTGGCGAACATCTCCGGCTTCAGCTGGCCATCCTTGTTGTCGATGGTGGCGCGGACCAGGAGCCGCCGGGTCGCCGGGTCGATCGATGCGGCGACGTAGTTGATGCTGGCCTTGAGCGGCCGGCCGGGCAGCGCCAGCACGTTGACGAGAATCTCCTCGCCGACGTTCACCAGCGCCGCATCGCTCTCGCGGACGAAGGCCGTCAGCCAGACGGTGGAGAGATCACCGATCACGAATACCGGGTCGCTCGCACCGGAATTGACATATTGTCCAGGGCCGACCTTGCGCTGCACGACCGTGCCGGCGATCGGCGAGTAGATGGTGATCTCGCGATCGATCACGCCCTTGCTCTGGAAATCGGTGATCGCGACCTCGGTGAAGCCGAGGATGCGCAGCTTGTTGCGCGCGGCCTCCAGCGCCGTTTGTGACGACCGCATGTCATTCTGAGCCTGAACGGAGGTCGCCTCCGCCTGCTGGAAATCCTTCAGCGGGATCGCCCGGCCTTCGAACAGGTCCTTGGCGCGCTTGTACTGGATGTCGGCGAGGTCGAGGGCAGACTTCGCCTTGTTCATCGCGGTGATGGCGGCGATGAAATCGTTCTGCGCCTGCACGGTGTCGGCGGCCTCGATCACGAACAGCGGCTGGCCCTGGCGCACGGTTTCGCCGGGACGGGCGAGCAGCTTGGTGACACGGCCGGCATAGGGCGAGAAAACCGGTGTCGAACGATCCTCGTCGACGGCAACCTTGCCCTCGGTAATATGCTCGGCACGAAATATCTTCTCGCACACCGGCTCGATCGTCAGCGTCGACCATTCCGCCGCCGATGGCGTGAAGCTGGTGCCGTTGCGTTTGGACTGGCTGGAGAGCTCGATATTGTCCTTCGCAGCCGTTCCCGACCGGAACTGCATGTAGCCATAGCCGCCCGCGCCGGCCATCGCCAGGGCAGCAAGGCCGATCAGCAGCCGCTTGGTGCTGAGCATCTGCGGAGATGGGTTCATGTCAGACGCCATGGCTGGTCAGATCGGCTCGCTTTATCGGTCGACGATTCCGGCTCTGGCGGTCTCATCGTTGCGCTAATAGTGCGGAACTGGAGCTTTAAACAACCTAAAAATCGCCCAACCCGCCTCTGTTTTGCTTTAAAAATTTGAAAGTTGAACGACAGCCGTTCAGCCTGCATTCAGCTGGTTCCGGGCAATCGCGGTTTCACCGCGACGCACCATGGACGCATCGAGCGCGCGGCGGATCGCCGTGACGGTGTTGCCAGTCTGTAGGCCAACCTCCGCGGGTACGCACCTACTCCAGCCTGACGCCCATGCTCCGGATTTGCGTTCCAGCTCGGACGGGCTCGCAACGTTGCGCGTGTCCGCAAAAATCGGGTCATGGTTTCCATGGCCCTGCGATGGGTGATGGTCCATCGTGCGATCATCCGTTGCAGCTTCGATCCGTTGACTGTGACACGCACATGAATACGTCGTCTCGCGGCGCGGATGCGCCCGAGTCTTGCCGATCGTTTCACCCTCTCGTGAAGAGGGCGCAGGGAAGGCCAGGCGCCGGCTGACGCCTGCGAGAAAAAATGCAGGCGGCAGGTACCACAGGTGCAGCCGAGAACGCCCGGCCTTCCCTGCGCGATGGTTTTCACGTTTACTGCGTACTCTCCCCGGTGTCCGGCTTTTAGCCACCGTCGCCGGCGGGATCATCACCCGCGGACTTGGCGCCAGCATCGGGGCGCCAGGACCATACGCCTTCACGTCCGCAAGCCTGCCGTTCGTCCGCGCAAGGCCTCGCCCCACGCTGCGGCATCTCACAGCCATCGCTCCCCGCCCCGCGTGTCGTGACGATCGCGCGCAACGCCCGCTTCTTCGATGGAGCGGGATGGGCGGAATAGAGCATAGTTTCTGAAAAAAAGAAAGTAGAATTTTGGGGCGCGCACGTCGAAATTTCTGGAACTCTGAATCGCGTCGCTGCGCTCCTCCCAGATGACGGTGGGTATCGTACCGCGGCCGGTGGGCACGTCGCGACGCGCGATGCGCGCAGCGTCTTTGCCCACCCTACGCACAGCGGCTCATGATGAAGCCGTAGGGTGGGCAAAGGCGCTTCGGGCGATGCGAAGCATCGCACGAGGTGCCGTGCCCACCGTCTCACTCCCCAAACGAACCAGCAATCTCCTTGACGTCTCCTCCCCAATCCGCAGCGAGCCAGCCGCGCTCGACGAAGCGATGGAAGCTGCTGTGCGGCCAGTCTGCGACCCGGGAGACATGACCATGCTTGACGGGATTGAAATGGATGTAGTCGATATGGCGCGCGAGATCGGCATCATCGCGAATGGCATGCTCCCAATAGCGGCGCTGCCAGATTCCCTTCTCGCGTTTGGCTGAGAGGCTGCGCGAATGCTTCTGAGACTTCAGACCACGAGAGAAGCCGCTCTTGATCAAAGCCCAGCGGATCGGATAATCGGCGTCGTCGTCTGGCAATGCCCAGACCACATGAAGATGATCAGGCAGCACGCAGATTGCGATCGTTTCGAAGGGGCGTCGTTCTTGGGCGACGCGATAGCAAGATCGGAAGCGATCGATCTGTTCGACGAGCAGATGACTCGTGCGATCTTTCAGGACGACGGTGAAGAAGAATAGGCCGCCTTTGATGGACGCTCTGCGATAGTTCGGCATCATCAGCTCCATCTCGCTCTGCGGCCGGTGGGCACGTCACGACGCGCGATGCGCGCCGTGCCTTTGCCCACCCTACGAGATCATGTTCAACCGGAGTGAACACGACAGCACCTCAATGAAAATCCCGCGAGCGCGGCAGGATGCGGACGTTGCGGGGGTGGCTGACGCGCTGGGAGGGAGTGTCGAGGTGATCGCGGCGGTCGTCGTTGAGCGGCTCGGCCGGCATCGGGCCGTGCGGCACGGCACCGAGACGATCGTTCGACAACAAGGCGAGATCGGCGCTGCGGTCGACCAGGCGCTCGGCGACGAGATGCACGACCTTCTCGGGGCTGCTCTGGATGCGGCCTTCGACCAGCACGAGGCGCGCGCCCATCACCTCCTTGCGGAAGGTCTCCATCACCTTCGGCCACACCACGATGTTGGCGATGCCGGTCTCGTCCTCCAGGGTCATGAACACGACGCCCTTGGCGCTGCCCGGCCGCTGCCGCACCAGCACCACGCCGGCGCAACGGACGCGACGGCGGTCGTTGGCGTGGTTGACGTCGCGGCAGGCCAGCACGCCTTCCGTAACGAAGCGCTGGCGCAGGAACTCCATCGGGTGGCCCTTCAACGACAGGCGGATGGTCTGATAGTCCGCGACCACGTGCTCCGGCAGCGGCATCTCGGGCAGCGGCTTGGCGCCCTCGTCCGGCTGCTCGCGGGCGATCGCGGCCTCGAACAGCGGCAGCGGCACATCGTCGGGCAGCCGGCGCACGGCCCAGAGCGCGGCACGACGGTCGAGCCCGAGCGAGCGGAACGCATCGGCATCGGCCAGCAGCAGCAGCGCGCGCTTGGGCAGAGCGGTGTCGCGGGCGAAGTCTTCCAGCGAGGTGAAGGGCCCGCGGGCGCGCGCCTTGATGATGCGGTCGGCCCAGTCGTCGTCCTGGAGAAAGATGCCGGCCTGTCCCTCGCTGTCATTCCTGGGCAACGCGACAGCGTCGAGCGCTCGAAACGTATCAACGGCTTGTGAGTAAAGAACGCCTCCTTCCGCAGCGTCATTCCGGGGCGCCCGGAGGGCGAGCCCGGAATCTCGAGATTCCGGGTTCGATGCCCCGGTCAAAACAGCTTCGCTGTTTTGACTCGTCGCATCGCCCCGGAATGACGGTGGGGAGAGAGCTTGCGCATCATCCTGCAATGACAATGCGGAAGCGACTTGAGCCTCGCTCCGCATCACCTCCGACAATCGCTTGATCCGCTCCTCGTCGCGGTCGATCCAGCGGAAACCGTCGATCTGGCGGAAGCCGAGGCGGACGGCGCAGTATTTGCTACCCATTTCCTCCAGCGTGTTGTCGGCGAAGCTGTGGGACACGTCGATGTTCCGGATCTCGACGCCATTCTTGCGGGCGTCGCCGACGATCTGCGCCGGTGCGTAGAAGCCCATCGGCTGCGAGTTGAGCAATGCGCAGCAGAACGCGTCGGGATGGAAGCATTTCAGCCAGGACGAGACATAGACGAGCTGGGCGAAGCTCGCGGCATGGCTTTCCGGAAAGCCGTAGGAGCCAAACCCCTTGATCTGGTCGAAGCAGCTCTTGGCAAAGGCCGGATCGTAGCCGCGCGCGATCATGTTGCCGACCATCTTCTCCTCGTAGGAGCCGATGGTGCCGACGTTGCGGAACGTCGCCATCGCGCGGCGCAGGCCGTTGGCTTCCTCCGACGAGAACTTTGCGGCCTCGATCGCGATCCGCATCGCCTGCTCCTGGAACAGCGGCACGCCGAGCGTCTTGTGCAGCACCTTGTAAAGCTCGTCTTTCGGGCCGTTTGCCGGCGATGGATAGCTGACCTTTTCGAGACCGTTCCGGCGCCGCAGATACGGATGGACCATGTCGCCCTGGATTGGTCCGGGCCGGACGATCGCGACCTCGATGACGAGGTCGTAGAAGGTGCGCGGCTTCAGCCGCGGCAACATGTTCATCTGCGCCCGGCTCTCGACCTGGAACACGCCGAGCGACTCGCCCCGCTGCAGCATTTGGTAGACTTCGTTGTCGTCCTCGGACCGGATATCGGAAAGCACGTATCGCTGGCCCTTGTGATCGGCGATCAGGTCGAAGCATTTGCGGATGCAGGTCAGCATGCCCAGCGCCAGCACGTCGACCTTCATCATGGACAACGCATCGACGTCGTCCTTGTCCCATTCGATGAAGGTGCGGTCGTCCATCGCGGCATTGCCGATCGGCACGTAGCTGTCGAGCCGGTCCTGGGTCAGCACGTAGCCGCCGACATGCTGTGACAGGTGCCGCGGAAAGGTGATCAGCTCCGATGCCAGCTCCACGGCGCGGCGGATCATCGGATTGGTTGGATCGAGCCCGGCCTGGCGCACCTGCATGTCGGAGAGGCCGTCGCCCCAGCTGCCCCACACGGTGTCGGCGAGCACCGACGTGACGTCCTCGGTCAGGCCCAGCGCCTTGCCGACGTCGCGGATGGCGCTGCGCGGGCGATAATGGATGACGGTGGCGATGATCGCCGCGCGGTGCCGGCCGTAGCGGCGATAGACATATTGCATCACCTCCTCGCGCCGCGAATGCTCGAAATCGACGTCGATGTCGGGCGGCTCCAGCCGCTCCTTGGAGATGAAGCGCTCGAACAGCAGATCGATCTTGGTCGGATCGACCGAGGTGATGCCGAGCACGTAGCACACGGCCGAGTTCGCCGCTGAGCCGCGGCCCTGACACAGGATGCCCTGGCTGCGGGCGTAGCGGACGATGTCGTGAACCGTGAGGAAATAATGCGCGTAGTTGAGCTCGGCGATCAGCGCCAGCTCCTTGTCGAGGACTGCGCGCAGGCGGTCGTCGAGATCATCACCGAAATAGGTTTTGGCGCCGGCCCAAGTCAGGTCCTGCAGATGCCCCTGCGCGGTCTTGCCCGGCGGCACCGGCTCGTCGGGGTACTGGTATTTGAGCTGGTCGAGCGAGAAGACGATGCGGTCGGTGAAGCGGATGGTCTCGGCAATCGCACCGGGATGATCGCGGAACAGCCGCGCCATCTCGTGTCCCGGCTTGAGGTGGCGCTCGGCATTGACTTGGAGCCTTCGGCCGATGGCCTCGATCGAGGCTTTCTCGCGGATGCAGGTCAGCACGTCCTGCAGCATCCGCTGCTGGGGATGATGATACAGCACGTCATTGGTGGCGATCAGCGGCACCTTGACCGATGCGGCGAGACGCGCCAGCCGCGCCAGCCGGCGGCGGTCGTCGCCACGATAGAGCAGGCTGCCGGCGAGCCACACGCCTTCGGCGCGGCTGTCCTTCAGCCGCGTCAGGACTTCGCTGATGACAGCCTCGTCGAAGCGATGCGGCGGCATCAGCACCAGGAGCTGCCCCTCGATTGAATCAAACAGATCCTCGAAGGTCAGGCGGCAATCGCCCTTGGCGACCTTGTCGAGATCGCTGCCGCGCTTGCCGCGGGTGAGCAGCTGGCACAGCCGGCCATAGGCCGCGCGGTCGCGCGGATAAACCAGGATGTCCGGCGTGCCGCAGCTGAAGACGAGCCGCGCGCCGTAGAGCAGCTTCGGCTTGTAGCTCAGCCGGTCATTGCCGAGCTCGCTATAGGCGCGCACGATGCCGGCCAGCGTGTTGTGGTCGGCGATGCCGATGGCTTCGAGGCCGTACGCGGCGGCCTGGTGCACGTAGTCCTGCGGATGCGAGCCACCCTGCAGGAAGGAGAAGTTGGTGGTGATGCCGATCTCGGCATAGGGGACGGGGGTCATGGCGCGACCGCGCAGGCTGTTTCCGTGACAGCGCGTTGCCCGCCTCCTGCAGGTGATTTGCCCCAACGCACCGGCTTGCACAGCTGCCCACCCTCCCCTGGAGGGGGAGGGTCGACGCGCGCAGAGCGCGCGGCGGGGTGGGGTGAGCCCAGCAACCGGTTGTCATTGCGCCAGCTCTTCTCAGCTGCCGGTAAGTTGGCCTCGAGGACAACGGGCAGCGCAAACGCGGATGGTCTGTCACCCCACCCCGGCTCGCATGCACGCATGCGAGCCGACCCTCCCCCTCCAGGGGAGGGTGAGCAGCGGGGTCGGCGCGGGATGTGTGCCATCTCCCCCACCCTCATGCGAACAGACCGTGCATGTACCAGGCGGGCTGTACGGGCAGGCCCTCCTGCTGATCGAGCTCGCGGTCATACAACCCGTCGCGGTAGAGCCAGAAGCGCAGGCCGTGCTCGTCCTCGACGCGGAAATAGTCGCGCGTCAGCCCCTGCCCGTCCGGCCGCCACCATTCCATGGCGATGCGCTCCGGGCCTTCGGCGCGCACCACCGCATGCGCGGCACGGCGCCAGACGAAGCGCGCGGGCGGGCCGTCCGGCACGCCCGCGATCACCTGGATCACTTCGGGGCGCGCGAACAGCCGCAGAGGCCGCAGCGGCGGCTCGCCCTCGCTGCGCTCCGGCCAATCGGCCGCCGTGGCGGCCGCAAGATTCTGCTGCGCCTGTAAGGGCAACGCCGCACGTTCCGGGATGTGGGTGTCGACCGGCAGATGCACGACCACACGCTTGCCGCCGATGCGCGCGGCGATGCGGTCGATCAGCGCCGACAGCTCGTCATTGTCGTGGACATGGGCGTCGAGATCGCGCTGCTGCTGCACCACGATCTCGCTGCGGCTCGCCGACAGCCGGATCATGTCGAAGCCGAAGCCGGGATCGAGCGGATCATTCAGGGCGTCGAGCCGCTCGCGGAACAGACGGTCGATGATTGCGGCCTCGGTGACCGGCTGGCCGGTGTCGACCGCGATGACGCGCACCAGGCCGTCGGTGCGGAAGAAGCAGGCCTCAAGCCGCCGCGCGCCCTTGCCCTGCTGTGCCATCGCCGCCACCAGCATCGCGGCGAGACTGGAGAGACTGGCCGCGATCACCGTGTCGGTCGCGACCGGCTCGGCGAAGCGCTTGTCGACGATGTAGTCCGGCGGGACTTTTCGCGGGCTGATCGGCGCATCGGCCTCGCCCAGCGCCTGGGCCAGCACGCGGGTGAAGGCGACACCGAACCGCGCCGTGATCTCGTTGCGGCCGCGCGACGCGACGTCGCCGATCGTCTTCAAGCCGGCGCGGCGCAGGCCGAGCGTGATCGCCTCGCTGCCGCCGAGCGCGGCCACCGGCAGCGGCGCGACCGCGGCCGCCTCCTCGCCGTCAGGCACGATGCGGCCATGCACCTGCCGGTTCAGCGTGCGCGCACACACGGCGTTGGAGGCGATCGCTGCCGACACGGTGAGACCGTGCGCGGTCAGCGCATCGCAGAGCGACCGCATCAGTTTGGCTTCGCCGCCGAACAGATGCACGCAGCCGGTGATGTCGAGCGAAAGCCCATGCGGCGGATCCAGCGCCACCAGCGGCGTGAAGCGGTCGCACCAGTCGGCGATGCCTTCGAGCATCTTGGCGTCAGCCGCGAGGTCGGCCTCTTGGACGACGAGGTCGGGACAGACCGCGCGGGCGTTCGCCAGCGGCTGGCCGAGGCTGACGCCATGGCACGCCGCCGCCTCGTCCAGCGCATGGATCAAGAGCGCATTGGCGTCCTTGATGACGACGACCTGCGGCAGGTCGTCACGCCGATCGGCGGAGCAGTTTCGCTTGATCCGATCGATGGGCAGGCGCGGCAGCCACAGGCTGAGGATCCGCCGCCGGTTCGCTGAAACGGCACGCATCGGGGGTCCACTCCATGATCCATCGTCCGGTCTGGCCGTGACGATTGCGAATGAGCTCGGCGTCGAGACGCGGCGCGCCCCAGGCCATCCAGGGCGCCGAGGGCAGCGACGGCGCGGTGCGGACGATCCAGCGCGTCTCGGCGGTCGAAGGTTCGGGTGTGGCTGCAATGCGCAACACGAGCGCGGTCACGCCGGACTCCTGCGCGGCCAGGGTCAGCTTGCGGCTGGCGACGAGATCGAGCTTTTGCGTCTCGCCCCACACCTCCAGCATCATCCCGCCCAGCGCATCGCAGGCGAGCGCATCGGCCGCGGTGCGCAAGCCGTGATCGAGATCGGGCGCCCGCACGATCACGATGCGGCGCGGGTCGAGGCCAAGCTCGGCGAGCCCGCTCATCGACAGCGCGCCCATCTCGCGCTCGGCGAAATCCTGCCGGATCCAGATCAGCGGCCGGCGCGCCGCGACGCGCGCCGCGAGCCCGCACAGGAAGCCGGTCGCGGCCGTCGCCTGACGGCCGGTCTCGGCGAACACCTCATGCAGCGCGCCAGTGGCCAGGCCGCCCTGCAGCACGGCGTCGGCCTCGTCATGGCCGAGCGCGACCCGGCGCAGGTCATGTGCGCCATCTCCCGCCTCGAGACGGGCAATGCGGCCGCGCAGACGCGCGAGCGTATCCATGCGTGCGCCGGTCATCCGTCGCCGCTCCTCTTCCATCCATCGTGCGGGCGCTGCCGTTGTTGCAGTTGAACCCACGACGGCCCTCTTTGTTCATGATACGTTCTAATATAAAGCTAACGCCTTCGAGAGAGTCAATCGGGATTGCCCCGGATGTGATTCAGCGAATGGAATCAAAAGGATTCAAAGGTATGGAGCTGCTCCGCAAGCTGGAGATCCTGGCCGATGCCGCCAAGTACGACGCCTCCTGCGCCTCCAGCGGTACCGAGATGCGGGATTCCCGCGACGGCAAGGGTCTCGGCTCGACCGCGCCGGGCATGGGCATCTGCCATTCCTATGCGCCGGACGGCCGCTGCATCTCGCTGCTCAAGGTTCTGCTGACAAACGCCTGCAACTACGACTGCCTGTATTGCGTCAACCGCGCCTCCTCCAACGTGCCGCGCGCGCGCTTCACGGTCGACGAGGTGGTGAAGCTCACCATCGATTTCTATCGCCGCAACTACATCGAGGGTCTGTTCCTGTCGTCCGGCATCATCCGCAGCCCGGACTACACCATGGAGCAGGTCGTCTCGGTCGCGCGCAAATTGCGCGAGGAGCATCGCTTCCGCGGCTACATTCATCTGAAGACGATTCCGGAGGCTGACGAGGCGCTGATCGCCGAGGCCGGCCGCTATGCCGACCGGCTCAGCATCAACATCGAGACGCCGCTGGAGGCGAGCCTCACCAGGCTGGCGCCGGAGAAGGACCAGCGCGCCATCCGCCGCACCATGGGCCGTCTCCGGCTCAAGCTCGACGAGACGGTGGAAGCCAAGAAGACGGTGCGGAAGGCGCGGCCGCCGCGCTTTGCCCCTGCAGGCCAGAGTACGCAGATGATCGTCGGCGCCGACGACGCCAATGACCGCGTCATCCTGTCGACCTCGGCCAATCTCTACGGCGCCTACAAGCTCAAGCGCGTCTATTACTCCGCCTTCAGCCCGATCCCCGATGCCAGCCGCGCGCTGCCGCTGCAGGCGCCGCCCTTGGTGCGCGAGCACCGGCTGTACCAGGCCGACTGGCTGATGCGCTTCTACGGCTTCGACGCCGATGAAATCGTCGAGGAGAGCGAGGGCATGCTGCCGCTCGACATCGACCCCAAGCTCGCCTGGGCGCTGCGCCACCGCGACCGCTTTCCGCTCGACATCAACACAGCAAGCCGCGAGGAGCTGTTGCGCGTGCCCGGCTTCGGCACCCGCACGGTGGAGCGCATCCTCGCGACCCGCCGCACCACCACGATCCGCTTTGCGGATCTGGCCCAGCTCAACGTCATCAGGAACAAGGCGCTGCCGTTCATCGTTCTTTCCGACCACCGGCCACAGCCGTCCCTGCTCGACGGCGCCAGCCTCAGAGCCCGGCTGCGGCCCAAACCGCAGCAGCTGGGATTTGGATTCTAATTGAACGTCGTGGCGAAGAACGAAGCCAGGAAGCAGCCGTCATTCCGGGGCGATGCGAAGCATCGAACCCGGAATCTCGAGATTCCGGGTTCGCCCCTGCGAGGCGCCCCGGAATGACGGCGGCGGCTTTGCTCGCAATGACGAGAGAGGTGAAATGCACGTCGTAACCCTCGACAGCAACACCGATTTCGATGGCTGGCGCAAGGCGGCGCGGGCGCTGGCGATGAACGACGTCAAGCCGGCCGAGGTGAGCTGGCGCGTCAAGGGCGCGGCGGCCGATCTGTTCGACGATGAAGCCGAGACGACGCTGCCCGAGGTGCCGGAGGGCGCGTTCTCGGTGCCGGCGAGCTTCATGGAGCTCGCCGAGAGCGCGATCCTGCACAGTGACCCCAACCGCTTCACCCTGCTCTATCGGCTGCTGTGGCGTCTCAGGACCAACCACCACCTGATGGAGATCACGACCGATCCTGATGTCGCGCAGGCCAACGCGCTGGCGCGAGCGGTGCGCCGCGACGTCCACAAGATGCACGCCTTCGTCCGCTTCCGCGAGGTCGGCCGCGAGCGCGAGGCGCGCTACGTCGCCTGGTTCGAGCCCGAGCACCACATCGTCGCGCGCGCCGCGCCGTTCTTCGCCCGCCGCTTCGCCGACATGCCGTGGTCGATCCTGGCGCCCGAACTCTGTGCGCATTGGGACGGCAGCCGCGTCAGCTTCACGCCCGGCGTGAGCAAGGCTGACGCGCCGTCGGAGGACCGGCTCGAAGAGCTGTGGCTGCGCTATTACGCCAGCATTTTCAATCCGGCACGGCTGAAAGTGAAGGCGATGGAAAAGGAGATGCCGAAGAAATATTGGCAGAACCTGCCCGAGGCGAAGCTGATCCAGCCGCTGATCGCGGCCGCCTCCCGGCGCACCACGGAGATGATCGCCGAGCCCGGCACCTCACCGCACAAGCCGCAGAAACGCGTCGAGGAGAGCGAGATGACCCGCAAGCCAATCACACACGCGCATGCTGCTGAGACCTCACGTGATGTCGAGTCCACCGATCTCGAGACCTTGCATGAAGAAGCCGCCGGCTGCCGCGCCTGCCCGCTGTGGAAGGACGCCACGCAAACCGTGTTCGGCGAAGGCCCCGCGCATGCGCCGCTGATGCTGGTCGGCGAGCAGCCCGGCGACAAGGAGGACCTCACCGGCCATCCCTTCGTCGGTCCCGCCGGCCAGATACTCGACCGCGCGCTGGCCGAGGCCGGCATCGACCGAGCCAAGGTCTACGTCACCAATGCGGTGAAGCACTTCAAGTTCGTGCCCCGCGGCAAGATCCGGCTGCACCAGAAGCCGAACACGCCGGAGATCAAGGCCTGCCGGCAATGGTACGAGCGCGAGCTCGCCACCGTCCGCCCGGCCTTGGTGGTCGCGCTCGGTGCCACCGCGGCGCAAAGCGTGTTCGGCAGGATCACACCGGTCAACAAGAGCCGCGGCCATGTCGTCGACCTGCCCGACGGCCCCAAGGCGATGGTGACGGTTCACCCGTCCTACCTGCTGCGGCTGCCGGATGCCGACGCCAAGGCGCGGGAGTATGAGCGCTTCGTCGAAGACCTGAAGATCGCCGCCGCCGCGATCAAGCGCGCCGCGCACGCGGCATGAGGCTGACCGCAACCGGCCCTTACTTGATCGCCAGGAAGCCCTCGAAGCAGACGTGCTTGTAGATCGTCATCGTGTCCACGAACCCGGCCCGCCGCAGCATGTCGAGATTGCCCTGGGTCGAGAACGGTTCCAGCACGCCCTTGAGGCTGCTGGCCTTGCCCAGCACCTCGTCCGGCGAGTAGCCGTTGTCGAGCTTGTAGTCGATATAGACCGACGTCATGATGTCCTGGAACCGCGCGTCCGGCGCCCTGACCTTCTCGAAGAACAGGAACGCGCCTCCCCAATTGAGCGACCGATAGATCGCATCGATCAGGGTCTGGCGATAGCGCGGCGGCACGAACTGCACGGTGTAGTACGACACGATGAAGTCGCTCGCCTCGTAGCCGACCTCGCAGGCATCGGCCGCCAGGTATTCCACGTTCGCCACATCCCTGCTGTGCGCCCGCGCGTAATCGATCATGGCCCGCTCGGTATCGATGCCGATCCAGCGCGTGCCGTGCGGATGGCGCTTGGCGAGTTGCCGAAGCAGCGTCCCCGTCGACGTTCCGATTTCATAGGCGACGGAATCCCGCTTCACGAAGAAATCGCTGACCTGCTCGACCAGCTTGTGGCCGGCTTCGTAGTTCGGAACCGACCTCGCGACGTGGAGATCGAAGTGCTGAGGCGTGTCGCCGCCGAAGCTCCAGCCGGCACGCGCGGCGCGGATGCCGTCACCGGTCGCGTTGTCCCGCTCGAGGGTTGCTTGCCCAGACACAACCATGACGTTCCTCCCTGGTCGACGACGTGTTGAAACTCCCGATCTAACCGTATTGAAGCGCGCGCTCCGTCACTTTCGGCGACAACGCGTCCTTGACGGCCGGACTGAAGAACAGCGACAGCATCTCATCCTCGAACAGCCGGCCGAGCTCCGAAAGCCGCAGCCCCGCATGGCCGTCGCCATCGCGATACGCTTCCAGGGCGCCGACGCTGCTCAGCCTGGCAACGAGCTTGTCATAATGGGCGGACAGCTCCCAGTTGTCGGCGCGCATGGCGCGGCGATCGGCATCCTCGACCCGGCCGGTCCGGAGCCCTGTGGCATAGGACGTCGCCAGCAATTCCTGCCGGTCGACGGCGCGCCCCGCCGTGATCGGACTGTTGCCAGCCAGGACGGCTTCGACATAGGCGCGCACGTCGGGAACATTGCGGAAGACGTAGCCGCTCTTCGCGGCCCCGGCACTGACATGCGAATACGCGCCCGCACCGATCCCGAGAAGATCCCGTGATGGCGAGGTCCGGATCGTCTTGAACGGATCGGCATAGCGGCGCGCGCGCACGAAGCGGTTGCCGTCGGTCAGGTCATATCCGAGCGCCGCCATCTCCTGCCAGATCAGCATGCGTCCGAACAAGGTCGCGAACTCGCTCTCGAAGCTCGCCTGCTTCAGGTCGGATTTGAGCCAGTGTCCCTGGGGGCGATCGGCAAACCGAGCGTGATACCAGGTGAGGTGCGGGGGCCGGATCTCGGCGACCATCGCCAAATTGTTCCAGGTCTCGGACGGCGACCCCTTGTACAACCCCTGGATCAGATCGAGATTCCAGTTCTCGAAGATGTCGGCGACGATCGAGCACGCGAGAAGTGGAACGTCCCGCTTGTAGCCGCGCGCGGCATATTTGAGCACGGTATCGTCGAACGATTGCACGCCGAAACTGAGGCGCGTGACGCCCTGCTGCTTCAGAGAGCGCAGCTTCTGCTCTCCCTCGGGCGCGGTGATCGTGAGCGGGCTGCCCTCGATGCAGATCTCGGCGCCGGGCCGCACGTCGAACGTATCGCGGATCGTCGCGATCAGATCCGTCAATGCGTCCTCATCGAGAACGAGCGGTGTGCCGCCCCCGATATAGATCGACGACACCACCGTTCCGGATCGGCGCAGCTGCGGCTCCCAGGCCGCCAGCTCGCGCTTGAGCGCATCGAGGTAGCGAACGACCTTGTCGTCGTCCGTGGCGGACTTGCTGTTCCGTCCGGCGTAGTGCTCGACCGTATAGTGACAGAACGTGCAGCGCGTCTCGCAGAACGCGATGTGCACGTAGAGGCTGATCTCGCGGCTCCAGTCGATCCCCCGCTCCAGGCAGGACGGATCGAGCGGCGTCAGCGAGTTGATCGGCGGATAGATGGCCACCGAATGCGAGCCGCCCAGGACCGTCCGGCTGATCCCCACGCCGGCTGCGTGGAGCGCGGGAAGGACGAGCGGAATTCCAAGCCGATGCAACGACGCGCGGGCTCGTTCGAAGGCGGTTTCTTGCGATCGCATATGAGCACCTCGAGCAATCACCTCAATGAAAACGAACGTCAATTTCGTTGCGCAATGATCGTCAGGTAAACGTCGGCACGCGTATCCGGATTCTCGTCCTGTCTGTACGTCACGTCGAAGGGATTGATCAGCCGCGGCATGTATTGCTTGCGCCACAGCGTGGCGTTCTCGCCCACCAGCGACGGCACGATCTGCCCCCATATGCGCTCGGTCACGATCGTCAGCTCCGGCTGCGCGAAGGCTTCGCGCATCCAGGCATAGATCCTGGCGTACTGCACCCAGGGCTGCGCCAGGGCCGACAGCTGCAGCTGGACCAGCCGATGCGTCGCCGCGATGCGGCCGCCGGGACGAACGACCCTGGCCATTTCCCTGACCATGATCGGTCCCATCCCGAGCTCCCAGATGCCGCCGGTCCACTCGTTGACGGCGGCGTCGGCGGTGGCGTCGGGCAGCGGAATGCGCTGCGCCAGGCCGGGACGAAATTGCAGATTGGTGATGTCCCGTTCGCATGCGAAGCGACGAGCCCGATCACTCAGACAGCGGAACATCTCGATGGAGATGACCAGTCCGTCCCTGCCGACGGCGGGCGAAAGCCGCCTCGCAACGCGACCGAGGCCGCCGCACACGTCGACCACGATGCTGCCGGGCTGGAGCTTCAGCAGCTCCGGATGATTGGGCAACAGGTCGTCCCCGGCGCGGACCAGCTTGTCTTCGACTTCGGGCGTCTGGCTCCAGCTATTATCGTTCTCGCAAGACTTGAGCAGAGGCAGGCGCCAGCGCAGATATGACCGCCGAAAACGATCGGCGAGTTCGAGACCAGGACCGGACGGCAGACTCGTCGCCGTGTTTCCGAGCAGCACCTCATCGCTCGGCAGGTTCTCGATCAGAACATCTCCGAACTCGTTCTCGATGATGCTCAGCGCGTCGAAGACGCGGGCAAAGTCGTCGTCGCCGGCATCGCCATCCGGCCATAGCGTCCGCACGTCCAGAACGAGCCGGAGGCCGGAGATGAACCTGGATGCTGCCCAGCCGAGCATCCGGCTTCGCGCCGCCTCGTCGCAGATCGATTGATCCGGCGCCATCAGCACATGCACGGGAATGCAGGCCCGGACGATCTCGTCGAGCCCTGCGATCGGACGATCGGGGACGGGCCAGGCCACGTCCTCGACAGTCACTGACGCGCCGAGATGCAGCAGCGATTGGCGCAATTGGTGATCGGCGACCAGATCGCGCGTCTGCACCACCGTCTGGTGCATCCGCAATGCACCGCCCTGCCGCAACCTTGCCAGTCGATCGAAGCATTTGCGATGGTCCGACAACCTCGAGCAACGCAGCAGAACTTCCGGGGGAAGCGGCTCAGCGCTCAGGCGCTCGGTCAGCTGCTCGATCGATTCCAGAGTATCCAGATCGACGACAATGGACCGGCGCAGCATCGGCTCTCGCATCTGCCATGCCTTGCGCCGAAGAAGCGCGAGCTGTTGCGCCGATGGCGTTTCAGCCGAGGTGACATGCATGAAGCCCTGGCCGTGCAGGGACGCCAGCATCTTGTCGATCATCCCTTGATCGTCATATTGCGCCCGCAGCGCGGCAAGCCTGATCGGCCGCGGCATCAGCGTCGTCACGAAATCGAGCAGACCATCGCCGGGCGGCACGACCATCCCCGCATCGAAATGGCCGTGGCTCAACAAATGATGGCCCGAAACTGTAGCGTCCACCACCTCGACGGCCGGATCCAGCATGACGAAGGTATCGTCTGACAGCCGGCCGGGAAGGCTGTCGGGAGCAGAACGCAAGGGCTTTTCAAGCGGTCTCATGGGACTGGCGCCCATTCGATGCGCGACTGAACTGAACGGTCGGTGCAGCCCTCCATCGTCAGGATGTTTCCCGATGCTAGCCCGTCCGCCCCGCTCGTCAGGACGCCCAATTCCGCCAGCGATCCGACCACGGCCTGCACGTCGTCACGCGAGAGATCGCGCATTTCCAGAGCCAACTCGTCAACGGTCCGCGGCGTGCCGAGCAGGTCGAACGCCCGGGCCCCCCGCTCCGACAGTTCTGCATATTCATGCGCTAGCTCGGGCCCCGGGAAATACACCAGCCAATGGCGCGACGAGGCCTCGAGATCGTCGGACGGATCGAACTCGAATGGGTCCTCGATCCAGGGCGTGAGATCGCAGGATGACGAAACCACGACCGCAGCCGGATTGCGACGGACGCGAGCCGCCTCACCCTCGCTGCGCGCCGCCACGCCCGCGTGGCGGGCCGCGTCGACGGGCCACGCCGGCGGCGCCGACCGGCCGAGCCTGCGCGCCAAGGCGATCGTCGCGTCATCAATCGCCATGACGTCCTGATGGGCGCGGGACGCAAATTCCGGAAGCCTGGTCAGATAGGCGACGAAGCCGGCCGCACAGCGCCAGAAATTCGGTCCGTCGTCCGGATAGCCGGTCGATCTGACGAAATCCTCAGCCACAATGTCGACGTCGCGACCGCTCATGTTCAGAAGGCGGCGTGTCAGCGGCACCAGATCGAGCGCCCCCAACGCATTCCTGACGAGTCCGCGCCGGTACATGCCGATATTGGCGTTCGTGGCCTCCGGCGTGCCCGCGTAGTCAGTGACAATCGCTCTCTCCTCCACAGAGAGGCCATCCGGATCTGCGGTTCGGGCGTCGGATCGGGTGATCCATGTGACGAGACCATCGTCTCTCAACACGCGACGCCAAGTGCTCCATACCAGCTCGGCATTCATCACGCGGCCTCGCTGCGGGTGGTACGGCGGCTCGCCGGTCCATAGGCGCGATCCCAGGCATTCCGCGCCCGCTCCAGGTCGGAGAGGATCAAGTCAGTGGTGCGGTCCGTATCGACCCGCTCCCCCGCGCAATAGAGGGATTGCGTCTCGTATTCGAGGATGACGGCCCCGGGGCGCGCCCGCGCCAGAACGTCATCGAGAAGGTCCCACACCTCTTCGGTGACCTGCGTGTCGTGAAGATCGTGATACTGGCCACCGATCCAACGCCCGCCTGCGAGGTGGATGGAGATGATGCGCTCGGACGGGATCGTCGCCAGGAAGCGTTGAATGGAGTAGCCGCGTGAGCCGTGGTTCTGCGCATTCGCATACAGATTGTGAAGATCGAGATGCAGATAGGTCCCCGATAGTTCCAGGATTGCCGCGAGGAACTCTTCCTCGGGCATCTCGCTGCCGGGACAGGTCCGATAATAGGCTGCGTTTTCGTGCGCGAGCGGGACGCCATAGAGCGCCTGCAGCGTGCGCGCCCGCTCGGCGAGCCGCACGACCTCCGCGCGAGAAAACTGCAGCGGACTGCTCCACACATCCGCCCAGGACGCATCGCTGTAGAAGCAGTGATTGGCAACCCAGGCCACGCCGAACTTCCTGGCCAGCGGCACGTGTCGGCGCACCGCGGCTGTCGCCGTCAGATCCTCGAAGCCGAAATCTCCGCCATAGTTCGAATGTCCGAGCAGCGGAAACTTGCCTGAGACATCACGGACGAGTTCGATGGCACGGGGAGACAACACCCCCGGGCCATCGAGGGGGCTCATGATCGAGTCGAACAGGATTTCGAGCGCATCAAGCGGCTGGTCGAGGAAGGGAAACCAGCCGATCAGTTCCGGGTTGAATTGGAGTCCCACTCCAAGACGCGGAAAGCTCATAGGTCTCATCTCCGACCAGCCCGACCACGCCGGCTCAGCCAGCGGGCCGGATTTCTTGCAGGAGATCTGCTTCAGGAGGCAGCACACTTTGCGGCTGTGGCCGCACAGCGCGCCGCAGTTGCTGCGCATCGCGCAGCGGTGGCCGCACACCGTGCCGACGCCGCCTTAGCCTGGGCATGCGCTGCCGTCGCAGCGCACTTGGCCGAGTTTGCCGCGCATTGCGCCGCAGTTGCCGCACACTTGGCCGCGGCCGCAGCCGCTTCCTTCACGGAGAGCTTCTTGACGTCCATGGGGGTTCTCCATCTGTGGAATCGAACTGGTGAACAAGGAAATTTCAGACAGGCAATGAACGCTCGATCACGAGCAGTGAGCAGAAACGCGAATGACTATAACTTACTCGCTTTCGTTGTAAATACCTTAGGTTGTGTCTTTGAAAACACTTGCCTGTTACGACAGTGACGCTGGCGGAAATTTATTTCAGCTCCGCAGACGGGCGCGCGTCGTCAGCTGCGCATCGCGTGACGCGCGCCGATACAGATCATCGTTGCAGCGATGCCTGTCGTTGGGACGTGAGGAGAATTCGTAACAAACAAGCCGCACGATCGATGCAGGCGGATCGAATCAATACGCGCTGCGCCTGTCAGCGCCAGAGGCGGCAAAATAACAAACAGGCGCCCCATCCATAAGACAGGGGCGCCGACTCCGGTCGGCGCCCCTGTCTGGCGGATCAGTTCATCTGAGATGGCTGGGCCGCGGCTCACGCCGCCAGCGTGTTCTCCACCACCTTGATGAAGAACGAGGTGCCGTAGACGATCGCCTCGTCGTTGAAGTTGTAGGCGGGATGATGCAGGCCGGCGCTGTCGCCGTTGCCGACGAAGATGAAGGCGCCGGGACGAGCTTCGAGCATGTAGGCGAAGTCCTCGCCGCCCATCATCGGCGGCATCTCGTGCACGTTGGCATCGCCCGCGACCTCCTTGGCGGCGCGGATCGCGATCTCGGTCTGCTCGGCGTGATTGATGACGACGGGATAGCCGCGCGCATAGTTCAGGTCGATCTTGGCGCCGGTCATCTGGGCGACGCCGGTCACGACCTCGCGCACCCGCTTCTCCATCAGCTCGCGCACCTTTGGCGTCAGCGTCCGCACCGTGCCGCGCAGCACCGCGCTCTGCGGAATCACGTTGCGGGCGTTGCCGGCGTGGAACTCGCAGATCGACAGCACCGCGGCCTCCAGCGGATCGACGCTGCGCGACACGATCTGCTGCAGCGCCGTGACGAGCTGGGCGCCGACGAGAAGAGAGTCGATGCAATTATGCGGCTTGGCGGCATGACCGCCATGGCCCTCGATGGTGATGTCGACCGCGTCGGTCGATGCCATCAGCGCCCCCTGGCGAATGGCGAACGCGCCGACCGGCAGGCCGGGGCCGTTGTGCATGCCGTAGACCTGATCGATCTTGAAGCGGTCGATCAGCCCGTCCTTGATCATCGCGTCCGCACCGCCACCGCCCTCCTCGGCCGGCTGGAAGATCACGGCGACCTCGCCGGCGAAATTGCGCGTCTCCGCGAGATAGCGCGCCGCGCCGAGCAGCATCGCGGTGTGGCCGTCATGGCCGCAGGCATGCATCATGCCCGGGGTCTTCGAGGCATAGGGCAGCCCGGTCGCCTCCTCGATCGGCAGCGCGTCCATGTCGGCGCGTAGTCCGAGCACCCTCACCTCGCCATGGCCGGGCTTCCGGCCCTTGATGACGCCGACCACGCCAGTCTTGCCGAGGCCCGTCACGACCTCGTCACAGCCGAACTCGCGCAGCCGCTCGGCGACGAAGGCCGCCGTCCGGTGCACGTCGTAGAGCAGCTCCGGATGCGAATGGATATCCCGCCTCCAGGCCTGGATATCGGGCTGCAGATCGGCGACGCGGTTGACGATGGGCATGGGAAATCTCGTAACTCCTGTGGGACTTTGCGCCTGTTTAGCATGCAAAAGCCGCACCGCCCAAGATAAGGGCTGCGCCCGTCTCATGGCTCGGTCAACCAGCCATGAACGTGGCGCTTGTCCGGGCCCGTCCGGGCTGACTAAAAGCCTGGCAATGATGGGAAGGGAATGCCGATGCCGAGACAGCTCGAGGGGGATTTCGACTATATCGTGGTGGGCGCCGGCACTGCCGGCTGCATCCTCGCCAACCGGCTGTCGGCCGATCCGAACAGCCGCGTCCTGATTCTCGAGGCCGGCGGCAACGACAATTGGATCTGGTTCCATATTCCGGTCGGCTACCTCTTCGCGATCGGCAATCCACGCTCCGACTGGATGTTTCGCACCGAGGCCGAGCCGGGCCTGAACGGCCGCTCGCTGGCCTACCCCCGCGGCAAGGTGATCGGCGGCTGCTCGGCGATCAACGCCATGATCTCGATGCGCGGCCAGGCCGCTGACTACGACCATTGGCGCCAGCTCGGTCTCGCCGGTTGGAGCTATGCCGACGTGCTCCCGGTGTTCAAACGGCTGGAGGATCATTTTCTCGGCGAGAGCGAGCATCACGGCACCGGCGGCGGCTGGCGCATCGAGGCGCCCCGGCTGTCCTGGGCGGTGCTGGACGCGGTCGGCGACGCCGCCGAGCAGATGGGCATCCGCCGCATCCCCGACTTCAATACCGGCGACAATGAAGGCATCAGCTATTTCCACGTCAACCAGAAGCGCGGCCGGCGCTGGTCCTCCGCGCGGGGCTTCCTCAAGCCGGCGCTGAAGCGGCCTAACCTGCGGCTCGAAACCAACGTCCTCGTCGACCGCCTGATCGTCGAGAACGGCCGTGCCACAGGCGTGCGCTTCCAGCAGAATGGTGAGACCATCGAGGCGCGCACCAAGGGCGAGGTGATCCTCAGCGCCGGCTCGATCGGCTCGGTGCAGGTGCTGCAGCGCTCCGGCATCGGCCCGGCCGAGTGGCTCGGCGAGCTCGGCATCGACGTCGTCCTCGACAAGCCAGGCGTGGGGCGCAATCTGCAGGACCACCTGCAACAGCGCGCGATCTACAAGGTCACGGGCGTGAAGACGCTGAACGAGACCTATTACTCGCTGGTCCGCCGCGGCCTGATGGGGCTCGACTATGCGTTCCGGCGCCGCGGGCCGCTGACCATGGCGCCGTCGCAGCTCGGCATCTTCACGCGCTCGGACCCGAGGCGCGACCGCGCCAACATCCAGTTTCACGTGCAGCCGCTGTCGCTCGACAAGTTCGGCGATCCCCTGCATCGTTTTCCCGCGATCACCGTCAGCGCCTGCAACCTCCGCCCGACCTCGCGCGGCACGGTGCGCATTCGGTCAGCCAGGATCGACGAGGCGCCGTCGATCGCACCGAACTATCTGGCGACCGAGGACGACCGCCAGGTCGCGGCCGATGCCATCCGCGTCACGCGCCGGCTGATGAAGCAGAATGCGCTTGCGGCCTACAGGCCGCAGGAATACCTGCCCGGCCCGTCGGTCGGCGATGACGACGCCGCGCTGGCCAAGGCCGCCGGCGACATCGGCACCACGATCTTCCATCCCGTCGGCACCGCCAGGATGGGCACCGCAGACGATCCGATGGCGGTCGTCGACGAGCGGCTGCGCTTCCGCGGCATCGAACGGCTGCGCGTCGCCGATGCCTCGATCATGCCGACCATCACGTCAGGCAACACCAACACGCCGACGGCGATGATCGCGGAGAAAGCGGCGTCGATGATCTTGGAGGATGGGCGCTAGGCGCTCACGTCCGACTCCTCATTCCCGTCATTGCGAACGCAGCGAAGCAATCCAGGGTCCCGACCCCACTCTGGATTGCTTCTTCGCCTTGGGCTCCTCGCAATGATGCGGGAATCGTAGGGTGGGCAAAGCGGCGCCGAAGGCGGCGCGTGCCCACCGTCGTGCGGCAGACTCGGCGGCACGGCGGCGGGCACGGCGCCACTAATATCTCGGATGTGAGAGAGCACGGCATCGCCTTTGCCCACCTACGCATCGCCGCATGCTGACCTAGATGATCCGCGCCACCAGCGGAACCCGGCGCAACAGTGCTGCTGCGAGCCAGCTCACCGACAGCGTGCCGATCAGCACGGTCGCGAACTTCACGGCGGCCGGCCACGCCGGGTCGTAGACCAGATATTGCAGCCATAGCAACGGCAGGAAGTGCAGGAGATAGATGC
Organism: Bradyrhizobium sp. SZCCHNR1053; assembly: GCF_032381235.1. NCBI lineage: Bacteria > Pseudomonadati > Pseudomonadota > Alphaproteobacteria > Hyphomicrobiales > Nitrobacteraceae > Bradyrhizobium > Bradyrhizobium sp. SZCCHNR1053. The sequence continues at coordinate 397,289 of NZ_JAUHJM010000004.1, read as the reverse complement.
CGTAGGCCTCTGGCTGGATGCGATCCATCAGCGTCAGCGGCGCCTTCGCCCAGCGCAGGAAGAAGGTCGGCACGCCGAACGCCATCGCGGCGCAGAAGCTCGCCACCGCCATGCCATAGGCCGCGCGCCACCACAGTGGCGGGGAATCGAAATCGGCGATCCAGTTGTGATGCGCGTAGGCCAGCAACAGGATCGCGCCATAGCAGCCGTAGGAAAGACCGAACCAGATCCACCAGCGCCGCACCAGCGCGCCGTCGGCTGCGAACGGCCCCGTCCGCAGCCCGGCGGCGCCGATCGCGACGCCGCCGACGAAGAAGGCCGGATAGAGCAGCACGCGGCTCGCCTGCAGCGGCAGCGGAAAATGTCCGGGCATGAACCAGAATCCGTCACCGAAGCCGAGATGCGGCGGCAGATAGACCAGGTTGGCGATCACGAGGAAGATCAGGAAGCCAGTGAGCGGATAGTGCAGCACCATTCCGGCCCAACGCCCGAGTGCGCCGACCGCCTGCGGTGCCAGGACCCAGACGAACGCAGCCAGCATATCAAACCCCAGCAGTACGCAGAGAAACCAGGCCGAGCCGGACGGCCACGGCCCCTCTCTGATCATCCGCCACCACACCGCGCTGAACTGATCCTCCGCCACGTAGTAGCGGTAGTAGGCGATCGGCATGATCACGAAGATCGACACGATATAGGGCACGCCGAGCCGCAGCGCACGGCGCCCGACATAGTCCGACGCGCCCCTGCCCGCCAGGCTTGCCGGCACGAACAGGCCGGAGATGAAGAACATGCACGACATGAAGTAGCTGTCGTTGAACAGCGCGACCAGATCGAATCCGAGCCAGTGCATGCGGTCGCCGCCCTGGCCGAAATCGGTGTAGTTGATCGCGGAGTGATAGAGCACGACCGAGAGCGTGATGAAGGTCCTGGCGCGGTCGAGCGCCACGATCCGATCGCGCGACGTCTCGGTTCGTTGCAGGGTCGGGGTCACGCGCTCATGCATCGACGTCGCATCCGGTCCATCAGCCGCTCATATCTTTCGCGCGGCCCTGCGCCACATCCTGCGTGAACAGGTGAGCCGTCGGCCATTGCCGGCATGATCACGAACACGTCATCGCTTTTGGATCGCGAGAAGCCGGGAATAAACCCGGGCCACCACCGCTCTTCTCACCCGCAAGCTCGATGACGGGCAACGGGAGATGACGATGAGCCTTGGTGATCATGACGAGAACGGCGTCAGCCGCCGCAAGGTGCTGGAGTGCATGACATGGGCGGGCACGGGCGTGCTCTGGACGCTGTCGGGCGGCGTGCCACGCTCGCTCGGCCTGGTCGACGCGGCGCGGGCGGCCGAGCAGCCCGCCTCCGGCCTGACCTTCCTGCAGATCAGCGACAGCCATGTCGGCTTCGACAAGCCGGCCAATCCCAACGCGATCGGGACGTTGGAAGAGGCCGTAAATCGCATCAAGGCGATGCCGGTGAAGCCGGCCTTCATGATCCATACCGGCGACATCTCGCATCTGTCGAAGGCGGCCGAGTTCGACGATGCCGACCGCATCATCTCGCAATCCCGGCTCGACGTGCACTACGTGCCGGGTGAGCACGACTTCCTCGACGAGGACGTCAAGCTCTACAAGGAGCGCTACGGCAAGGGCAGCCGCGGCGCCGGTTGGTATTCGTTCGACGCCAATGGCGTGCACTTCATCGGCCTCGTCAACGTGGTCGATCTCAAGGCCGGCGGGCTCGGCAATCTCGGCGCCGAGCAGCTTGCCTGGCTGGAGCAGGATCTCAAGGGCCGCTCCAGATCCACGCCGATCGTGGTGTTCGCGCACATCCCGCTGTGGACGGTGTATCCGCAATGGGGCTGGGGAACCGAGGACGGCGGCCGCGCGCTAGACACCCTGAAGGGGTTCGGCTCGGTGACGGTGCTGAACGGCCATATCCACCAGGTGATGCAGAAGGTCGAAGGCAACGTCACCTTCCACACCGCGCGCTCGACCGCGTTCCCGCAACCGGCGCCGGGCACGGCGCCCTCGCCCGGCCCGATGAAGGTCGAGGACGCAAGGCTGCGCAGCCTGCTCGGCATCGCCAGCATCGATTTCAAGGTCGGTGACGAGCGCCTCGCCATCATCGATACGCCGCTTGCGGGCTGAGGGACGAAAACGCGATGATCCAGCTTGTTCTTCGCGGTGCCGGCTTGGCCGCCGTACTGCTTGTTTGCGCCACGCCGGCGCGCGCCGAGACCATCAAGGTCACGATCGACAATTTCACCTTCACCCCGGCTGCGCTGACGGTGAAGGTCGGCGACACGGTGACCTGGACCAACCATGACGACATCCCGCACACGGTGGTGTCGGCCGGGAAATACAGGTCGAAGACGCTCGATACCGACGACAGCTTCTCCTTCACCTTCGCAGCCGCCGGCGACTACAAATATTTCTGCTCGCTGCATCCGCACATGACGGGACTGGTCAAGGTTGAGTAGCATCGCGAACCAGGGCATGAGCATCGTCACATGGACCGGTCGGCGGCGCAGCGCCGGCCGCGCCGTGCGACCGCGAACCGAGCCGGAGACCACGCCGGTGACAACAGCCAATGACGATCCCGAGAGGGCGCGACGCTTCCGCGAGGCGGCGCTGCCCTATCTCGACGACGTCTACACCCTGGCGCGCTATCTCCTGCGCAACCCTGCCGACGCCGAGGACGCCGTGCAGGAATGCTACCTGCGTGCGCTGAAGCATTTCGACACTTACCGTGGCCCGGCGATGAAGCCGTGGCTGTTCGCGATCCTGCGCAACGTCTGCCACGCCGAATTCGCGCGCCGCGCCGGCGCGCCGGCCAAGGCGCTCGACGACGCGCCGGAAGCGGCCGAGCAGCCGCCGCTGTGGCAGGAGAGCGCCGAGACGCCGGAAGGCGCCGTATTGCGGGAACGTGATGCCTCGGCGATCCGCCGGCTGATCGACACGCTGGCCGAGCCGTTTCGCGAGACCTTCGTCATGCGCGAGGTCAACGATCTGTCCTATCGCGAGATCGCGGCGGCGGCCGGCGTGCCGGTCGGCACCGTGATGTCGCGCCTCGCCCGCGCCCGCGCGATGCTGCGCGCCGCCTGGCTCGCGCGGGAGGAGCCACAACGATGACCTGCGATGAAGCCGAGATCCTGATCCACGCGCTGGTCGATGGCGAGCTCGACGCCGGCCACGTGCGCGAGGTCGAAGCCCATGTTGCGAGCTGCCCGCGCTGCGCCGCCGAGCTTGCTGCAATCCGGCAGATGAAGCAGATGCTCGCCGGCACCGACCTCAGCTACAAGGCGTCCCCTGCCTTGCGCCTGCGGATCGAAGCCACCCTGCCGCCGGCCGATGCGGCCTCCATCACCCCGCTCGCTGCAGTGCCGAGCCGACGTACGCTGCTGCGAGGCTTCGCCCTGGGCTCGGCGGTGTCGGCGCTGGCGGCCACCGGCCTCGTCGCCATCGTGCTGCGCAATGACGACCAGCAGCGGATCGAGGCCGAGATCGTCTCGGCGCATCTGCGCTCGCTGCAGGCCGGGCACCTCACCGACGTGATCTCGACCGATCAGCACACCGTCAAGCCCTGGTTCAACGGCAAGCTCGACGTCGCGCCACCGGTGATCGACCTCACCGCACAAGGCTTCACGTTGATCGGCGGGCGGCTCGACTACGTCGACGCACGCGCGATCGGCGCCGTGGTCTATCGCCGCCGCCAGCACGTCATCAACCTGTTCGTGGCGCAGACCGCGTCTACCGAGCGCCGCGCCGCACGGATGGACACCGTCCAGGGCTTCAACATTCGCTCTTGGCACGACCGCGGCCTGAGCTATTGGGCGGTCAGCGATATCGGCGCCGACGAACTCAACGAGTTCGGCGAGCGGTTCGAGCGCGCGATGGGTGCGAACAAGGAGGGATGACGCGCTCTCGCGCTTCAGTCATTGCGAGCGAAGCGTGCCCACGGTCTGTCCGGAGACGAACTGAAACGGTGGGCACGGCGCTACGCGCCTTTGCCCACCCGACGCGAACATCACGCCGATTTGCGGATCGCGTTGTCGACCAGGGTCTTGCCGAGCGACCAGATCGCGCCGGGGACCTTGTGGCTCTGCGCGATGACGTCGTCGAAGGCGCGCTCGATCCAGGCGCAGTCCTCTTCGGTGATGGTCAGCGGCGGCAGCAGCTTGATCGTGTGCAGGCCATGGCCGGCGACCTGGGTCAGGATCTTGTGATCCTTGAACAGCGGCACCGTGATGAGCTGGCAGAACAGGCCCTTGTTGGCGCTCTCCAGCATGGTCCAGGAGGCCTTGAGGCGCAGCGATTTCGGCGGACCGAACTCGACGCCGATCATCAGTCCCTTGCCGCGCACTTCCTTGAGCAGCTCGTAGCCCGGCACCATCCGCGTCAGCGCCAGCCGCAGCTCGGCGCCGCGCTTGGCGGCGGCCTCCACCAGCTTCTCGGCCTTCATCACCTCGAGCGTGGCAATGCCGGCGGCCATCGCGAGGTCGTTCTTGGCGAAGGTCGAGCCGTGCACCACGGCGCGGTCCATGCGGTTGAATATCTTGTCGAAGATCTGCTTGCGCGTCAGCAGCGCGCCGACCGGGACATGGCCGCCGGACAGCGCCTTCGACAGCAGCACCATGTCGGGCTCGACATTCCAATGTTCCACCGCCAGGAACCGGCCGGTGCGTCCCATGCCGGTCTGGATCTCGTCGGCGATGAAGATGGTGCCATATTTCTTGCAGAGCGCGGCGGCCCCGGGCAGGAACTCGTCAGAGGGCATGTTGACGCCCTTGCCCTGGATCGGCTCGACGATGAAGGCTGCGATCTCGCGCGACGACAGCGCCTGCTCGAGCGCGGCAAGATCGTTGAAGGGGATGGCCGTGCAGCCCGGCAGCAGCGGCTCGAAGCCGTTGCGGAAGTTCGAATCATCGGTCAGCGATAGCGCGCCGTAGGTGAGGCCGTGATAGGAGTGCCCGCAATAGACGATACCAGGCCGGCCGGTCGCGCCACGCGCGAATTTGATCGCGGCTTCCACGGTCTCGGCGCCGGAATTGGCAAAGAACACCTTGTCCAGATACGGGACATATTCCAGCAGCCGCTCGGCAAGAACACCCGCCAGGGTCGAGACGTCGAGCTGAACGAGATTCGGCAGATCGCTGTCGAGGACGCTTTTCAGCGCGGCGCGCAGCGTCGGATGATTGCGGCCGATTGCAAAGACGCCAAAACCGCTGAGCAGGTCAAGATAACGGGCCCCATCACGATCGTAGAGATATTGCCCTTGTCCCTTCTGGAACCCAACATCATATCCAATCGTCTTGAGAACGCGGACAAGCTGCTCGTTCAGATGCCGAGAATGCATCGTGCTGCGCTGCGCTTGGCGCTCCACAAACATCTCGGAAACGTCTAGATTGGGTTTTAGCATCGGCTACATACTTCGGTTGATGGACGTGACGTCAACTGAAAACGCGCAATGCGGCGTTTTGCCCTCATTCGCACCATCAAAGCAAGCACGGGTTTCTGCCAATGTTGCATCGCCTTAGATATCTCATGTCGACGACACTAGCATACTCCGCAGTCGTGTTCGCAGCAGGAATTTCTTCCGCGCTCGCGGCCGACCCCACCGGCGACTGGCGGGTCGCCGACGGCGTCGCGAACATCCGAGTCGCACAATGCAATGGCAGCATGTGGGGCGTCGTGGCCTGGGAGAAGACCCCGGGCGGACGCGACAGCAACAACCCCGATCCGGCCCGCCAGAGCCGTCCGACGCTCGGCATGCCGATCCTGATCGACATGAAGAAGAAGCCCGGCGCAGACGCGTGGGAAGGCCAAGTCTACAACGCCAAGGATGGGCAGCTCTACAGCTCGACCATCACGCCGATCGATCCCGATCACCTGGAGATCAAGGGCTGCGTGCTCGGCTTCCTGTGCGGCGGCGAGACCTGGACGCGGGTCGCTCCGCCGATCCCGTCGAGCCCCGTGAACAGCATGGCTAAAGGTACACAGAAACCAATCGCGCCAGCCCCTGCCCCGGCGGCCAAAACGACGACCGGCGTCGGCAGTGGCGCAACCGCATTGGCCAAGCCGGGACAAAAGCCCGCGGACCAGGTCGGCGATATCTGCCTGCTGCCCGATATCGCGCGCGCCCGTTAATTGGCGTCCGTCACCCGAACAAAAAAGCGGCCGAGAGATCGGCCGCTTTTTCTATTCCGGGATCACGAGCCCTCTTGCTCCTTGATCTCGCGAGGCTTGCCCATCAGCGCCGGCTGGAACAGCAGCACGGCGGCGAGCGTGGTGACCAGCGACAGCGCCAGCAGCTTGCCCATGCTGGACGTTCCGGGATGGCTCGACAGCCACAGGCTGCCGAACGCGGTCGCCGTCGTCAGCGCGCTGAAGAAGATCGCCCGGGTCAGGCTGGTCTGCAGCAGGTTGGTGCGGCCGCCGCGCCACGCCACCACGTAGTAGATCTTGAACGCGACGCCAATGCCAAGCAGGAGCGGCAGGGCGACGATGTTGGCGAAGTTCAGCGGCAGCTTGATCAGCACGCAGATCTCCAACGTCACGGCGCCTGCGACCAGCAGCGGCACGATCGTCATCAGCACGTCGGTGAAGCGCTTCAAGGTCACCCACAACAGGAGGCTGATCACGACCAGCGAGTAGATGCCGGCGTGGATGAATGCCTTCACGATCGTGTCACCTGACTTCAGGATCGACACCGGCCCGCCGATCGCATTGGGCTCGGCCGCCAGCACCGCGTTGGCAAATCGCCTGAGATTGTCGTTGTCATTCGGATCCCCCTTCGGCTGCGCCTCGACCCGAATCAATCCGTCCTTGCTCTTCCACTGCGACACCAGCTCCGGTGGCAGGTTCGCGAGGCTGACGGGCTGCGCCTGCAACGTGGCGCCAAGCTGCGCCAGCGTGATCTTCCACGGCTCGACGAACACCGCCTGCGCCTTGTTGCGCACCGCTTCGCTGGCGCCCGCGAGCCTGGCAAGCGCGTCGGCGAGCCGCCGCGACGCGACCGCGCCCGGCCCACTGCTCTCGCCCGCGGTGCGCCGGAGATTGTCGACGGTCGAGTTCAGGGCGTCCACATTCTCCTTGTCGCTTGGCGCCGCATCGATCTGGTCCGGATTGAGCGCAGGCCCCAGCACCTTCGCGCCCTGCGCGATCAGCTTCAGCTTGGCCGGCTGGTCCTCGGGGACGAAGCTGTCGAGCGACATCACGCGCGCCACTTCGGGGAGCTTCCCGAGCTTGGCCTCGATCGCCTTGGCCTCGGTCTCGGAGCGCGTCAGCACGTCGATCGCGTTGGCGCCCGTGTTCGGATCCTTTCGCAGGTCGAGATAGGTCGCGATCGACTCGGCGCGCGGATTGCGCAGGTTCATCGGGTTGAAGTCGAACTTCATGTAGTAGAGCAGCGGCAGGCCGGCGACGACCAGGCCGAGCGTGCCGACGATGATCGGCACCCGGTGCTTCTCCAGGAAATGATCGACAGGCGCCAGGAAGGCGTAGCCGACCGGCTCCTTCTCGCCGGGCGGATTGAGAATCCTCAGCAGGGCCGGCAGCACCGTGATCGACGACAGGAACGCGATGATCATGCCGGCGCCGGCGATGGCACCGAGCTCGGAGATGCCCTTGTAGTCGGTCGGCAGGAAGCACAGGAAGCCGGCAGCCGTCGCCATCGCCGCAAGCGACAGCGGCACGGCGGAGCGGCGCGCTGCTTCCGCCAGCGCCTCAGGCAGATTGTCGTTCTTGAAGCGCTCGGAACGGTAGCGGACGCTGAACTGGATGCCGAAATCGACGCCCAGGCCGATGAACAGCACGGCGAACGCGACCGACAACAGATTCAGGGAGCCGACCATCATCAGGCCAACGGCCGTGGTGAGGGCGAGGCCGATGAACAGGTTGATGAACACGGCCGAGATGATCTTGGCCGAATGCAGCGCCAGCCACAGGATGATCAGCACGACGATCACGGTGCCGATGCCGTTGACGACGGCGCCCTCCTGCACGGTGGCGTATTCCTCGTTGGCGATCGGCACCGGCCCGGTCAGCCGCACGCGCGCATGAAAACGGTTCGGGAAATCGAGCTCGACCGCGGCCTGCCGGATCGCATCGGTGGCGGCCTTGCCCGGCTCGAGCGCCTGGTAGTCGAGGATCGGCTTGAATTGGATGAAGGCGCGCTTGTCACTGTCTTCGAGCGGCTTGTCGGAGATCAACTGGCGCCAGGAGAAGGTCGCATCGCCCTTGTCGAGCACGGTCTCGACGGTCTGGGAGATGTAGTCGAACGGCCGCGCGACGTTGTCGAGCTTGACTTGCCCGCGCTTGACGCCGGCAAGGCCGGTCTCCAGCGCACCGGTCAGGCCGCGGATCGAGGGGTCCCCGGCCATGATCTCGACCAGCGGTGCCGCCGCCGCGAACTGGTCCGTCAGTTGCTTGACCTCCTCGGTCGGCAGGAACAGCAGGCCGTTCCTGGCGAAGAACTCGCCGCCGCCGAGCAGCTCGACCGATGAGAAGTTCGCGGTGTCGCCCTTGAGCTTCTTGGCGAGCGCATCGGCCGCCACACCTGTCATCTCGGGCGTCGCCGCTTCGACCACCGCCAGGATCATCCGATCGCGATCGAAGGCCTGCTCGTACTGCTGGTCGCGCTTGCGCCAGTCGAGCTCGGGCGAAATGAGCTTGTTGATGTCGGTATTGATGGAGAAATGACGCGCCGTATAGAAGCCCGCGCCTACGGAGAGCAGCAGGGCCGCAATCAATGTCGGCCAGGCAAACCGGGTGCAGGCCTTGACGATCGAGACGACAAACGTGGTCAGCACTTCGTGACTTTCTAATGTTTAGAGAGCTGGGCGGAAACGTCCGCTTCATGGCGGAGTTCCCCGATCAGGGCGAGCCCCGGACGCACACATCCTGAGCGGCGCCCCGACCCGGCCTGGCCCAACCTTTGAAGACGAGGATGGTCCCTCGACGGCGGATCAGGTCGAACGATGCACGGAACCGTCGGGGCGGCTGATATAGCGGCTGTTCTCGGCGGTAAAGTGACGAACGAGTGAGAGCATAACCAACTCAATTAATTGATCTAATTTATAATTACTAAATTACCTGCGGCCTGTCGCGGGCTGTGTGCGACGGGTCACATGCGAGCGACTTGCAGACTGGCTTTCCTCTTCGCTCGATTTTTGACACAAAGCCCTGCGCTTCCATCGGTGTGGCGGGCAATTGGGGCATTCGCTGGTGCGAATATTGCAGCCCCGTCGCACGCACGGAGGTGCCGGGTCGAAAGTGAGGCAACGTGGCTGGACGTCCCATGCAGGTGTATCTCGCGCAGCCGCGCGGTTTTTGTGCTGGAGTCGTGCGTGCGATCGAGATCGTCGAGCGCGCGCTGGAGAAGTATGGCCCGCCGGTCTATGTGCGTCATGAGATCGTCCACAACAAGCACGTGGTGGAGAGCCTGAAGGCCAAGGGCGCCATCTTCGTCGAGGACCTCTCCGAGGTGCCGCCGCGCGCCGTCACCGTGTTCAGCGCCCACGGTGTCGCCCGGACGGTGGAGGAGGAAGCCGCCGCCCGCGGGCTGCCGGTGCTCAATGCCACCTGCCCGCTGGTGACCAAGGTCCACAACCAGGGCAAGCGCTACATGTCCAAAGGCCGTACCCTGGTACTGATCGGCCATGCCGGCCACCCGGAGGTCGAGGGAACCATGGGTCAGGTTCCCGGCCCGGTCTATCTGGTCCAGAACGTCGCCGACGTCGCCGCCCTGCCCCTGCCCCTGCCGGTCGACACCCCCATGGCCTATATCACCCAGACCACGCTCAGCGTGGACGACACCAGGGACATCATTTTAGCCCTTCAAGCCCGCTTTACAGACCTTCAAGGTCCCGATATCCGGGATATCTGCTATGCGACACAGAACCGGCAATCTGCGGTAAGGGACTTAAGCAAGCTGGTGGACGTCATCCTGGTGGTGGGCGCCGCCAACAGCTCCAACTCGAACAGACTGCGCGAGATCGGCACCGAGGCCGGGGTCGCAAGCTATCTGATCGCTGATGGCAGCGAGCTCGATCCGGTTTGGCTGAAGGACGCCAAGGCCGTCGGCATCACCGCCGGCGCCTCGGCCCCCGAAGTCCTCGTCGACGACGTCATCGAAGCCCTGCGGCGCATCGGACCGGTTGAGGTCGCGGTGGTCCCGGGGCGGGAAGAAAACATCGAATTCCGCCTGCCGGCCGAGCTGGTCGCGGGCTGATCGGTCCTCGTTTGGTCCAGAAAGAAGAGACGTAATGGCAATCCCCTTCCATAAGGAACTGCGTATCGGGGCCTATCTGATGAAGCAGAAGCTTCTCGGCCGGAAACGCTATCCGCTCGTGCTGATGCTGGAGCCGCTGTTTCGCTGCAACCTGGCGTGTGCCGGCTGTGGCAAGATCGACTATCCCGATGCGATCCTCAACCGCCGCATGAGCGCGCAGGAGTGCTGGGACGCGGCCGACGAATGCGGTGCGCCGATGGTGGCGATCCCCGGCGGCGAGCCGCTGATCCACAAGGAGATCGGCGAGATCGTGCGCGGCCTGGTCGCCCGCAAGAAGTTCGTCTCGCTCTGCACCAACGCGCTGCTGCTCGAGAAGAAGCTCGATCTGTTCGAGCCCTCCCCCTACCTCTTCTTCTCGGTGCATCTCGACGGCCTGCGCGAGCATCACGATAAGGCGGTCTCGCAGAAGGGCGTGTTCGACCGCGCCGTCTCCGCGATCAAGGCCGCCAAGGCGCGCGGCTTCACCGTCAACGTCAACGCCACGGTGTTCGACGGCCATCCCGCCGAGGAGATCGCCAAGTTCCTGGACTTTACGACCGAGCTCGGCGTCGGCGTCACCATGTCGCCCGGCTATGCCTATGAGCGCGCGCCGGACCAGGAGCACTTCCTCAACCGCACCAAGACCAAGCAGCTGTTCCGCGACGTCTTCAAGCTCGGCAAGGGCAAGAAGTGGAATTTCATGCATTCCGGTCTGTTCCTCGACTTCCTGGCCGGCAACCAGGAGTTCGAGTGCACCCCCTGGGGCATGCCTGCGCGCAACATCTTCGGCTGGCAGAAGCCCTGCTATCTGCTCGGCGAAGGCTACACCAAGACCTTCAAGGAGCTGATGGAGACCACCGACTGGGACTCCTACGGCACCGGCAAGTACGAGAAGTGCGCCGACTGCATGGCGCATTGCGGCTACGAGGCCACCGCCGCCAATGCGGCCCTGACCAACCCGATCAAGGCGATGTTCGTGTCACTGCGCGGCATCAAGACCGAGGGTCCGATGGCGCCGGAGATCGATCTCTCCAAGCAGCGCCCGGCGCAGTACGTGTTCTCGTCGGAGGTGCAAAAGCGCCTCTCCGAGATCCGTCACGACGAGGCGATCGAGGCGCAGCAGAAGGCCTCGACGGCCGCCTGATCTTCACGGCTCTGATCAATCAAAAGGCCGCCGAGTGATCGGCGGCCTTTTTCATTGAACTGATCTCTGGATCGGGATGAACGCTACGCTCCGCGATGAGCAAACGGCTCACGCCTCGGCAGCGGCCAGCGTCTCGGTCTCGAGGAAATGCTCAGCTGCCAGCATGCCGCTCAGCAGCAGGTCGCGGGCGCCGCGCAGCGAGCGCAGGGCGCGATTGAACTCGATGCCCGTCGACACCAGGCCGCGCAGCACGGCCGGATTGCGGGCGACACCGCGCAGGATCATCGGCAGGTCGATGTCGCCGTTCGGCTTGATGGCGTCCTTGGCGAGCGACGGCAAGGTGCGATGGGCGGGATCGGAGATCACCCGCAGCGCCGCGAACGGCAACCCGTACTCGGCAGCATAGGCGGCGGCGATGTGGCTCTCCATGTCGACCGCGGCCGCCCCGGTCTTCATGCGCAGCGCCGCCTTGCGGGCCTGGGCCACGACAACCTCCTCGGCCCCGGCCAGCACGCCGCGCACGACGCGGCGCTTCTTCAGGGCGGCGCGGGCGATGTGCTCCTCACGCAGGGAGAGCCCAGACAGCCAACGGGCATCGCCCGCGGTCACCTCGGTGGCGACGACGATGTCGCCGGCCTTGAGGCTCGGGTCGAGGCCACCGGCCACGCCAAAGCTGACGACGCCGCGGATCGAGGTCGGATCGAACACGGTGAGCAGCGAGCGCAGCTGCCTGGGGTCGCTCGAGCTGCAGATCACCATCATGCCGGGCCCGGCAGCAATCCGGGCCTCCTGCACCAAGCCCGTCACGACCAAGACCGGCCGCGGATCAATCGGGCGATCCGCGGACGTATCGTCCCCCATCCCCAACTTCACAATCCGACCCCTGACACCTTCTCGGACGTCGCGTGATCCGACGTCTCCGTCTCTTGTTCCAAAGCCTCAGCCACGGCGGCGCCAGAGCGGAAAGGCCTTAACAAACCGAGGATTACGCAGAAAAAATCCGCGAGGAAACCCCGTTTGCGCCGCACTGCACCCGTACCCGATGCGTTTTTTGCCTGGTGTTGCCATTTGGCCCCGCCGATCCCTGTTCCGCCCTGGAACAAATTGCGCCGGCGCCACCAAGCGTGGAACTTTAAGCAAGAACTACGCCACGAAAATGTGAGACTCGCGGCGCGGGCGGCATGACGACGCGGCCAGATTCGGCCGCCGCTGCACCGTCAGCCGTGCCCGAGCAGGAGATTCGCAGCACGGTCGCCGGAGCGGACGGAGCCCTCGATGGTCGCCGGCAGGCCGGTATCGGTCCAGTCTCCGGCCAGAGCGAGATTGCCGAACGCCGTCTTCACTCCGGGTCGGAGCGCGTTCTGCTCCGGCGTCGCCTCGAAGGTGGCGCGACGCTCGCGCACGATCTGCCACGGCGGCAGCTCCGCCTTGATCCCGGCGGCCTTGCAGACGTCGGCCCAGATCGCGGCGGCGAGCTCCTCGCGCGGAATGTCGACCAGCCGATCGCCATTGCTGATGGTGACCGAGAGCCGCTGCGGGAAGGCGAACAGCCATTCGACCAGGCCGCCGACCACCCCGAGCAGAGCTGGTGCATCGCGCGGCGGCGTGATGCGGAAATGGGCATTGACGATGGCGCGATATTTCGTCGGCCCCGTGAGCCCCGGCAGCAGGGCCATCGCCGGCCGCGGCGGCACGGCGAGCACCACGACGTCGGACGGACCGAGCGCGACCGTTTCATCGCCGCCGAACCTGAGCCCGGTGACGCGACCACCCGCATCGTCGAGGCCACGCAGCTCGCGGCCGATCCGGACGCTGCCGCCCTTGCCTTCCAGGAATTTCACGGCCGGATCGATCAGCACGCCCGACAGGCCATCGCGCGCGATCAGGGGCCGGCAGGCCTGGCCGCCGGCGAGCAAGGTCTCGCGGACGATGGCGCCGGCAAGCCCCGCCGAGCCTTCCGGCGGATCGCAGTTCAGTGCCGCGAGCAGCAGCGGCTGCACCAGGCGGTCGTACAGCGTGCCCTTGCAGGGAATCGTGCTGCCGATCGTCTTGGACGTACCGGCCCAGATCAGCGGCGACAGCGCGAGGTAGTCGCCGAGCTTGGTATCCGGCACGCGGCGGCCCTCGTCGAACACCCACAGCGGCAGGCGGCCGTTGCCGAGATCGAGCAGCCAGCGCTGGCCGCTCCGGATGTCGACGAAGGCGAACTGCGCCTTCTCCGGCCCGACCAGCCCCGCTTCCGAGCCGATCGCGCGGGCATAGGACAGCACGTGATGATTGGCCGACAGCAGCAAATGGTTGCCGTTGTCGATCACCAGGTCGGTCGCGGCGTCGTAATAGGACCGGCAGCGGCCGCCGAGCTGCTGCGTGGCCTCGTGGACGTGCACGATGTAGCCCGCATTGGCGAGCCGCACGCCGGCGGAAAGGCCGGACACGCCGGCGCCGATGATGTGAGCGGTCTTTTGCATCAGATGATTGCGTAACGGAGGATGATGCCGATCTTCGTGAGCTTGCTCACGCGCACGGGCTCGCGCGGCAGCGCGAAGCCGCGCTCGAGCAGGAGGTCGAACACGGCGCGGTAGTATTTCGACATGATGCGCGGCGCCCGCACGGCGCGCCGGCGGTTGCGCCGCATGATCTCGTCGGCCTTCTCGAAATGCGTCTTGGCCCTGACGGCAACCGAGTTGCAGACCTTGGGCAGCGCCCGCTCCTGCGTCACCTTGGCCGGATCATCGCCGGTGATTCCGGCGAACAGCAGCGCCTCGCGCGGCAGATAGAGCCGGCCGATGGCCGCGTCCTCGTCGATGTCGCGCAGGATGTTGGTGAGCTGCAGCGCGCGGCCGAGATGGTGGGCCAGCAGGATGCCGTCCTCCTCGGGCATGCCGAAGATGCGCACCGAGAGGCGGCCGACCGCGCTCGCGACCCGGTCGCAATAAAGGTCCAGCGTGGCGAGATCTGGCGCGCGGATCTCCTGCGGCACGTCCATCTCCATGCCGTCGATGATGGCGAGGAAATCCTCCCGCTTCAGGCCGAACGTCTTCACCGCGGCGACGTAGTCGTGCAGCCGCGGCGGCGGGTTACCCTGGTAGAGCGCGTCGATGTCGTCGCGCCATTTCTGCAGCGCCGCCAGCCGCTCGGGCCGCGGCCCGTCGGAATCGGCGATGTCGTCGACCTCGCGGCAGAAGCTGTAAACCTGGAACATCGCATCGCGCTGGGCGCGCGGCAGGATGCGCATGGCGGCATAGAACGAGCTGCCGGACGCCGCCGTGCCGTGATCGATATTGTCTGCGGTCGCCTCGAGGGTCATGCGCCGGCTGCCGATTTGGTGGCGGGATGACGCCCGGCCACGCGGCGGCCGATCTCGCCCATCACCGACGTGAAGGTGAGACCAAGCATGCCGACGGGCGACAGGTGCACGCGCTCACTCAGTGGATCGCGCACCTTCAGCAGCGCCACGATACGGTCAGCGAAAGCCTGGATCACGGCGATCTCCAGTCCGAAACGGAAATCCTTGACGCCGCTGTTGAGGTCCCTGCCCTCATCGAGCAGCGCCGCGTTACGCACCGCGAGCTTCTGCAGGCAGGCCAGCAGTTGCGGCGGCGATCTGGACTCGCCGAGCATCTCGACGGTGGCGCCGGCTTCCGCCAGCGCATCGCGCGGCAGGTACACGCGGTTGAGCGCCTTGTAGTCCTTGCCGCAGTCCTGCAGGTGGTTGTTGATCTGCAGCCCGGCGCAGATCGCGTCCGAGGCCGGCCAGGTCGCGGTGGACTCGCCGTGCACATCGAGCATGAAGCGGCCGACCGGCATCGCCGAGTAGCGGCAGTAGTGGATGACCTCGTCCCAGTTCTCGTAACGCAGCTTGGTCACGTCCATCCGGAAGGCAACCAGCAGATCGAGCGCATGCCGGGGCGGCATGCCGCGTTCGGCGAGCGCCCGGCGCAGGCTGACGGCGACATCCTGGGTCTCGCCGGTCCCGGTCAGCTCGGCTTCGAGCAGATCGAGCAGCCGCAGCTTCTCCTCGCCCGGCAGGCTCGGATGATCGGCGATGTCGTCGGCGGTTCGCACGAAATTGTAGAAGGCGAGGATCAGCGCCCGGTGCTCTGGACGGATGATCCAGGAGGCCACCGGAAAGTTCTCGTCCCGGTGTGTCTTGCCGGATCGCAAATCGCTCGCGGTGGTCATGGACGAAACAGCTATCAGGTTGAAAGGGCGCTACCGAAAACAATGCCCGCCGCTTCGCTCATGCGAACGGATTGCTCGCCCCCATATAGGCGAAGATCCAGCCAAAACCAATGCAATCGATGTCGGGCAGCCCATAGGATCGAACCGCCGCCCCTTCCCTGAGGGGCGGGCCGGCGGTCGTTAACCAAAAGAGTTCGGAAACAACCGTTCCGAACGGCAACCGCTTACTGGTTGTGGGTCTTCAGCACCTGATCGCAGGCCGGGCTGATCTTGGGGCGGTTCTCCTTCAGGCACGCAAGGATCGTGAAGTCACCCTGATCGATGACGGCACGGCAGAACTTCTGAACGTCACGCGTGCAGGCCGCCTGCTCTTCGGGCGTGCCGCCGCGGCCTTGCGCGAACGCGCCGGTGGAAACGGACACCGACGACAGCAGGGAAAGTGCCAGGAAAATCTTACGCATCGTGTTCCTTCATTTTGACAGCAGAGGAGACCTCCCGGATCGCCGATGCTGCCCGGGAAACACCTGTTTGGTTTGGCAAGGACCGCAAGCCCCCCAGCGCCGGAGGTACGCTGCCAAATGCGGCCAAATTTGCGCCCTATGATCCCGAGCGGATCAAGCTCGGAGATCACAGCTTTGGCACAAACAAGGCGTTGATACTAGGGCGTTATTCTCGGAACACGTTTTTCGCATTTGGCTGTTGCAAGCATGCCGCGCGGACCGTTAGATGCAGCGCCGTCGAGGCGGCTTGCGTGCAGCCGTCTTGCGAGGACGACCATTCGGCGCCGACCCGTCGCACGGTGTCGGCGGGCATCATGGCATCCGGTCGCAGCGCCCGACCGGCCGTCATTTGAACCTAACCTTCGGCGAGAACACCAAGTGTTCGAAGCGGCGGCGTACGCCGACACAGCGGTGTCATTTTGGATGGGAAACTCGATATGAAACTGTTCGGCTCACCTTTCTCTGGGCGCGTCGTCAAGGCCGCCGGTCTCGGAGCGGCATTGTTCGTGGCGGCGACCGCGGTTCAGGCTCAGTCGGGCCCGTTCGCAGGCTTCGACGGGTCGTGGTCGGGCAACGGTACGGTCGCGCTGTCCGACGGCACCACCGAGCGCATCCGCTGCAAGGCCAGCTACAAGGTGGCCGGCGCCAATCTGAAGCAGAGTCTGCAATGCGCCAGCGACAGCTACAAGTTCCTCCTGACCAGTGACGTCACCAGCCAGGGCGATCGCATCTCCGGCAACTGGAGCGAATCCAGCCGCAACGTGAACGGCGAGCTGCAGGGCACCGCCGGCAACGGCCAGATCGACGTGTTCGTGCAGGCCGCCGGCTTTGCCGCCAGCATCACCCTGAGGACCAGCGGCAACAAGCAGGTCGTGCAGATCTCCTCCAAGGGCGAGATCCGCGGCGTCAACATCACGATGTCGAAGACCTGAACGGTCGCGACATCGTCAGCAACGGAATGCGCGAACGGCCCTGACGACGTCAGGGCCGTTTTGTTTTTTGAGACATCAGAGACCATGAGCATTGGGCCCCCCGCTGTCGTCGCCCGGCTCGCCGCCTTCGCTAAGGCTCCGGCGCGCCCTTGAACTCATGGCCGCGTCGAAGGCGCAGACGGGACCGGGCGACCCAGCATCCAGAGGCAGTCGTGACTAAGCCGATAAGCCGCGGCGTACTGGATCGCCCGCGTCGTACGCGGGCGATGACAGTGTTGGACTGGGCTTAGATCACGCCCCTCACACCGGCTTGCGCTTCAGCTTCTGCGACAGGTTGATCAGGAACATCGCGGTCGGGCGGAGGATGAAGAGGTCCGCGAACAGCGCCGCCACCATCGAGAACGCGCTGAGCCAGCCGAACAGCCGCAGCGACGGCAGATCCGAGAACACGGTGACGACGAGGCCGCAGGCCAGCACCACCGTGGTGAGGATCAGCGCCGGTCCGACCAGCACGGTGGCACGCTCCACCGCGACCGCGGCGCTGACGCCGGGCGCACTCTCCATCCGCAGCCGGTTCAGGAAGTGGATGGTGGCCGACAGGCCGAGGCCGAAGGAGACCGTGAGCGCCACCACGCTGGCAAATTGCAGCCCCTCCCCCATCGCCCACAACAACGTCCCGGACATCACCACCGGGAAGATGCCGGGCAGGATGCAGGCGAGCATCACCACCCAGGAGCGGAAGGCGAGCCCGATGAACATCGCCACCAGCGCGAACTCGATGGTGAGCCCGTGATTGAGCTTCTGGATCATGCTGGCGGAGTTGCGCGCGGCGATGGCGGCAAGGCCGGTGACCGCGATCTCAAAGCCGGGGTGCTTCTTCCTGACCGTGTCGAGCTCATGATCAAGCTTGTCGACCACCGGCAGCAGCTGGCTGGAATCCAGATCGGGAACGCGGCCGGCGACCACCACCGCATCCTGCTCCTTGTCGATGAAGCGGCGCACCAGATGCTCGGGGATCAGATTGACGTATTCCTGCAGCGTCGCCGTATCGGACGAGCCGGCCTTCTCGGCCAGCCAGCGCCTGAGCGTCTCGACCGACCAGACGTTGCCGACACCGGCAGTCTTCTCGACCGTGGCGTGGACGTCGGCGATGGTCTGCAACGTCTCCGGCGCATAGAGCGAGGCGCCCTTGGGAAACTGGATCAGCACATTGACCGGATTGGCGCCGGTGAGCTTGGCATCGAGCCGGTTGCTCGCCGCCACTGCCTGGCGCTTGTCCGGCACCTGGTCGGCGAGCCGGTAGCGCGGCTCCAGGCTCGCATAGACCACCGCGAGCGAGCCGACGAACACCACCGCGATCAGGCTGAACAGGCCGGGACGACCGACCATGCGCACCGCGATCCAGTAGCAGAAATTGCGCAGCGCCTGCACGCCGGCATCGGCCCCCTGGAATTTGACCGCGAACGTCTTCTCGTTGCGCACCAGCAGCACGCCGAACACCGGCACCAGCGACAGCACCGCGACCAGCGCGATGATGGTGGCGGCAAGCCCCGCCTCGCCGAACTTGCGGATCAGGTCGCTGTCGGAGAACTGCAGGGCGATGAAGGAAATGCCGGCGGTGGCGTGGGTCAGCACGCAAGCCGGGCCGACGACCAGCACGGCGTTCTTGAACGCCGTCACCTTGTCCTGCCCTGCGATCAGGCGGTCGCGGGCGGCGAAGGTGAGCTGCATCGAATCGGAGAAGCTGATGACCATGATGAGCGGCGTCATCACGTTCAGGAACATGTTGAGATTGAAATTGGCCCAGCCGAGCGCGCCGAGCGCGAGCATGATCGCGATCAGCGGCGGAAACGCCGCCGCGATCATGAAGGAGACCTTGCGGAAGAAGATGATGGCGATGATGCAGCCGGCGAGAATGCCGAGAATGTTGTAGGTCAGCCCGTCACGTTCCACCGCGTTGCGGATCTCGAGCTGCATGACCGGCACGCCGGAAAGCTGGACATTCAGGCCGGTGTCGGCGAGGTTCTCCGCCATCAGCTTCCGGATGTCGCCCACCACCTTCCCGAGATCGTTCGAGGCCACCACCTTGGGCTCGAGCGACAGCACGATCAGGGCGAGCGTGCCGTCCTCCGACAACAGCTTGCCGCGGATGATCTCGTTGGACTTCACCGTTTCGATGAACTTGTCGTAGGCCTCGCCCTCCGGCAGATCCGACGGAAACAGCGCTGCCGGCAGCTTGCCGGGCGCCGGCGCCTGACGGGCCGAGAACAGCGACACCAGGCCACGGGTGCCCTCGACCAGTTGCAGGTCGGTCACGAAGTCACGCAGCTTCTCGAGGTTCTGGCGGGCCAGCAAGGTCTTGCCCTCGACCACGACGAGGACGTCGAATTCCTCGGCCGGGAACTTCTTCGTCACCTCCTCGTACTGGTGGAATTCCTTGCTGTCGGAGCGAAACAGCTGGCTGAGCGAATCGTCGATCTGGATCCGCTTGATGCCGAACACCGCCGCCACGATCAGGACGAGCAGGACGACGCAGGAGAAGATCGGCGCCTTGACCGCGAGGAGGCCGAGCCGCTCGATGCCGAAAGCGATGCTGTCGGCCGGCCGGTGCTCGACCTTCTCGACATGGACTTCGTTGTCGTGCCTGACTTCCAGCATGCGGTGTCCAGTGGTTGGGGGCGGCCTAATTCGGAAGGCCTGAGCGCATAGGGCAGAAATAAGGCCGCTCAGCGAAGCAGAGATGACCGCATTGTGGCCCGCAGCCGAAGCTAATCCTTGAAAACACGTGACAATTCGTCGAGGCCGGGTCTAGCAGGGTTCACTCCCCGGCCGCAACCATGCCCGGCCACACAAGACGGCGAGCCGGTATGGCTTCCGATCACGCCACGATTCTGCCGTGCTTGAAAAGAGCGTGGACGACCCGGACGGACGCGGGGCTCAAAAACCTGAACGACTCAAGGACCGGTATCCGACCGAGCCGTCCCTTGCCCGGGGCAGGCCGCGGCCGGTGCTGGCGAGCGCCACTCGCCGCCCCTGTCCCAGAGAGGACCATCACCCTGCGGGAAGGGCGGCCTCGCGCAGCCGGATCGAGTAGTTCGACGCGTTCTGATTCCCGCGCGAGGCGGCGCGCGCAAACATGATGAGGTGATGCGCGATCAGCGCCACGGCGATGAAATTCTCGATCTCGCCACGCTTGAGCTGGCTCCAGGCAAAGCGCCAGAACGGCCGCTTGTAGTCGCCGAGCACGCCCACCTTCCAGAAGATCTTGCCCATCATGACCAGGCCGCGCCTGATGTTCGGCCAGCTCTTCATCTCGTCGCTGACCGGCACCTTGATGCGTTTGGCGTAGGTGGTGTCGCATTGGTGCTTGTAGCGCGCGAGCAGCCGCTCCGGCTCATAGGCCACCTCCATGCAGCGCCGCCACGCCGTGACCACCTCGTCATAGGGCATCAGGAATTTCACGTTGGAGTCGCGGCCGTCATCGTGGACCAGCCTGCCCTCGCGCTCGAGGCGATCCCACAGCGGCGTCTTCGGCAGCGCCTGCAGCAGATTGATCGTGAGCAGCGGGATCCGGCTCTCCGCGACGAACTGCAGCAGCGCGTCCGCGGTCTGCGGCGTATCGGTGTCCAGCCCCATGATGATACCGGAGACGACCTCCATGCCATAGCCGTTGATGGTCCTGATCCCCTCCAGGATCGGCACCATCATGTTGTGGTCCTTGTGCATCGCCGTCAGCGCATCCGGGTCGGGCGTCTCGATGCCGCAGAAGATGGTGATGAAATAGGCCTCACGCATCTTCTCCAGGATCTCGGGCCGCTTGGCGATGTTGAGCGTGGCCTCGCAGGCGAGCCGCATCACATAGCCGGTGCGCTTCTGCCATTCGATCAGATGCGGCAGCAGGTCCATCGCCGCCTTGCGGTTGCCGATGAAATTGTCGTCGACGAAATAGACCGAGCCGGTGACGCCGCATTCCCTGAGCTTGTCGAGCTCGGCGATGATCTGCTGCGGCGACTTGATGCGCGGGTTGCGTCCATAGAGGCCGGGGATGTCGCAGAACTCGCACTGATAGGGGCAGCCGCTGGAATACTGGATACTGCCGAGAAAGTACTTCTTCACCTCGGCGAGCTCATAGGCCGGCACCGGGAAATCGGTCATCGCCACCCGCTCGTCGGTCCGCAGCACGACCTGCTGCGCAGGCCGCGACGGATCCCGCGCCAGCCGC
Source organism: Bradyrhizobium sp. SZCCHNR1053 (assembly GCF_032381235.1). Lineage (NCBI taxonomy): Bacteria > Pseudomonadati > Pseudomonadota > Alphaproteobacteria > Hyphomicrobiales > Nitrobacteraceae > Bradyrhizobium > Bradyrhizobium sp. SZCCHNR1053. The sequence goes on along the minus strand of NZ_JAUHJM010000004.1, from coordinate 376,037 downwards.
GCGATCAGCTCGTCGGTGGCATCGCCGAGCTCGCCGACATGCAGATAGTCGAAGCTCGGATAGTAGTCCGGACAGGCGCTGACGGAGGGGCCGCCCAGCGCGACCGGCAGGTCGAACGCATGCGCCCTCTGGCAGATGTCGTTCATCTGCTGACGCTGGATGTGCATTCCGCTGACGAACACCGCTTCGGCCCAGGAGAAATCCTCGTCCTGCGCCGGGCGGATGTTCTCATCGATGAAGCGCACCTGCCAGGAACTTGGAAGATAGGCCGCGATCAGCAGCAGCCCCTGCGGCGGCATGAAGGCCTGGACGCCGTCGGTGAGCGGATAGGCATGCTCGAAGGTTCCGAACGACGAGGTGTAGCGCGGAAACACACAGAGAATGCGACGTACCGTTTCGATGCCCTCGAATCTCATCGACTGCCCCTCGCGACAACCCGCTAACTGGTTACCTTACGGCCGAAGATAAGGCTTCGCCACCCCTTCCGGAAAAGTTGAGTGCGATCGAGCCTTCCGCTCCTGTCGCAGGGCGCAACGTCCCCTCCGCATGCCGGATGCTCGCGCCGTCTGGCCCGATCAGACGCGACCCGACGAGGCGACCTGATCCGATGCATCGCAATGCGGATGGCGGAATGCGAAGGGCGATCTAAAGTTCCAATCAGATGGATCATTGATCGATCGAGCGCAACGACCGTTCCCGGCCGGTCTCCGATCGGCGAACCAATTGGGGAGCGCGTGCGCGGCCGGCCACCGGTTGCAATGCATTTGCAGGGGAACGAGGGGCCTCGAAATGGCGCATGCCCTCCGTAGTCAACCGGATGCCCCGGCGCCCGCCCCTGCTGCGGAGCACCAACTAATCGATTGAAACGCCAAGCGAAGTACGCGGGGGTTGCATAATACTGACGGTGTCAACTTAACGCTTTCTCCATGAAGGTTTTGCATAACTATTAACAATCAAGCGCCTCCTGCGTCGTAGCAAAAACTCGCGGTATCTCACCTCATGACCTCACGCCCGACGTCAACGAATACGGCCACGCGCCAATCCATCGCAGTCAAGCTCTATGCAATCTTCGCGTTGTTTGCGCTATTGACCGCCGCAATCACCTGGCTGTCCGACTACAACTCGCGGCGAGCCACGGAGCTCATCAAGGCCATCGAGACGGCCAATCTCGCCGCTCACAACGTTCAGCTGGTCAACGGCCTCGTCTATGCCGTCGTCATGGAGTCCCGCGGCGTCTATATGTCGACCGACCCCGCCGTCGTAAAACAATACGGCAACGGCTTGCTCAAGTTCAATGCCGACATCCTGAAGGTCGTCGACAAGTGGCAGGCGATCGTACAGGCCGACGACGCCCAGCAATTCGCAACATTCAAGAAGCGGATCGAGCAATTCGTCGAATTCCGCGCCGAACTGGTCCGCCGCGCCAATGAAATCAGCCCGGCCGCGGGACGCGAGTGGGGCGACAACGACGCCAATCGCTCCGTGCGCAAGGCGCTCAACACGGATCTCGAGGCGCTGTCCAAAGTCTATGTCGAGCGCGCAGGAAAGATCGCCGAGGAAACGGCGCTGAACAACAAGCTCTCGCTCGTGCTGACCGGCCTTGGCGGCTTGATGTTGGTTCTGGTCGCAGCCGGCGTGGTGATCATCGCTCGCTCGATCGCTCGGCCGCTGTCTCAGATCACCGATACGATCCGCCGGGTCGCCACCGGCGCCGAGAACGTCGAAGTGCCGTATGCCGGGCGCGCCGACGAGATCGGCGAGCTCGCTCGCGCCATCGGCGTGTTCCAGCAGGCGATGGCCCATAACCGCGACCTCAATGTCCAGGTCTCGCAGGACTCCGAAATCCGCGAAGCCCGGGCCCGCCACATCGAGACCGCGGTCGAGCAATTTCGCACCGCGATCGGCAGCGTGATGCGGACCGTCACCGAGAACGCCGCCGCGATGCGCCAAACCGCCGAGATGATCACGCGGCTGACGGCCGATGCCAACGAGCGCGCGGTCACCGCCGCCGGCGCGACGTCGCAGGCGTCGACCAACGTCTCCGCCGTCGCGAGCGCCGCCGAGGAATTGTCGACGTCCGTCGAGGAGATTGGCCGGCAGATCCGGCAGTCGGCCGGCGCCGTCGAGCAGACCGGCCAACGCACCGAGAAGTCGGTCACGGAGATCGAGGGCCTTGCCGCCGCCACCCAGCGCATCGACGGCGTGCTGACCCTGATCCAGACCATCGCCGAGCAAACCAATCTCCTCGCTCTGAATGCGACCATCGAGGCCGCCCGCGCCGGCGAGGCCGGCCGTGGTTTTGCCGTGGTCGCTCACGAGGTCAAGGCGCTGGCCGGGCAGACGGCCAAGGCGACCGAGGAGATCAGCCAGAACGTCGGCCTGATCCAGGCCTCGACCAAGACCGCGGTCGACGCGGTCCGCGAGATCGGCCAGGCGGTCCGCGGCATCAACGAGATCACCTCGAACATCTCCAATGCGATCCAGCAGCAGGACCAGGCGACGCGGGAGATCTCGGCCAACGCGCAGTCGACCGCCCAGGGCAACCAGACGCTGGTCATGAACATCGACTCGCTCCGCGACGCCATCAGCGAGACCTCGACAGCCGCCGCCTCCGTCCTGTCGGCGTCCGGCGACCTCAACGCGACCGCGCAGACGCTCGCCAACGAGGTCGAGAAGTTCTTCCAGAACCTGCGCTCGGGTCCCTCCGCGGAGATGCGGCTGCGCAAGGCGAGCTGACGGCGGCGAGCCATCGGTTGCGGAAATCGCCCCACAAGACGTGATCCGTTCCGATACCGGAACCGTTTCTTGGTTTTTGGAGAGTCCTCGTGCGCCAGACAGCCAAGAAACTTCCGTTCGCCTGCGACCCGGTTGCGGTCACCCAGGATGACGTCGAGGACGCCATCCGCACCATCCTGACCTGGATCGGCGAGGACCCGTCACGCGAGGGTCTCTCCGAGACCCCGGCCCGCGTCGCGCGGGCCTACAAGAGCTATTTTTCCGGCTATGAGCAGAACCCCGAGGAGTATCTGCGCAAGACGTTCGAGGAGACCGCCGGCTACGACGAGATGGTGCTGTTGCGGAACATCCCGTTCCAGAGCCATTGCGAGCACCACATGGCGCCCATCATCGGCCGCGCCTGGGTCGGCTACGTGCCGCGCAACCGCGTGGTCGGGATTTCCAAGCTCGCCCGGGTCGTCGAGGCCTATGCCAGCCGGCTGCAGATCCAGGAACGCATGACCGCCGAGATCGCCAACATCATCGACGGGGTGCTGCAGCCGCAGGGCGTGGCGGTCGTGATCAAGGCAGCCCATCACTGCATCAGCTCGCGCGGCGTCAAGAAGCACGGGGTCGATCTCACCACCAGCCGCATGCTCGGCTGCTTCCGCACCGAGCCGATGAGCCGCCAGGAGTTCCTGGCGATGGTCAATTCCGACCTGAAGGATTGAGGGTCCGGAAAATCCTCGGCCCGCTGTGATCCAGCCGTCCATGGTCCACGTTATCCAGGATTAAGCAGCGTGCCGGGGACCATGACCACGCGATGAGAGCGGCTGGATTAGCGCAATGGAACGTGGCATCGTCCCGGCATCGATTTGCACGGGCCTTGGGCGCCCGTACCAAGGTGAATGTGAGCAGAGGGCCGAAGGCGACTGTGGATTGGGCTGAATTGATCGGACGCGTCGCCGCGCGCGGCGACCGCGAGGCGTTCAAGGCCCTGTTCGCGCATTTTGCGCCCCGCATCAAAGGTTTCCTCATCAAGACCGGCTGCAACGCCGACGACGCCGAGGAAATCGCCCAATCCACCATGGTGGCGGTGTGGACGAAGGCGGGGCAATTCGATCCATCGACGGCCGGCGCGGCCGCCTGGATCTTCACGATCGCGCGCAACCAGCGGATCGACGCCGCGCGCAAGGCCGCCCGCGACAGCCGGCTGAGCAAGGAGGTCGTGCGCCACGAGGAGGCCGATCCGACGCCCGCAGCCGACCAGATCGTCTCGCGTGTCGAAGATGCCACACGGGTGGCGGCCGCGATCGAAAGATTATCGGTGGAGCAATCCACCGTGATCCGCCTGTCGTTCGTTGAAGAACGACCGCATTCGGAAATCGCGGCAGTGCTCGGCCTGCCGCTGGGTACGGTAAAGTCACGAATCAGACTGGCGATGAATCGCCTGAGAGACCTGTTGGACGACGCGACATGACGATCAGCCACCACCCGCCGGAAGACCTGCTGGCCGACTTCGCCACTGGTGCGCTCGACGAGGCCGAGCGGCTGGTCGTTGGTGTCCATGTCGCCGATTGCGGCCGATGCCAGCGCTTCGTGCGCGCCATCGAGCAGCTCGCCGGCGCCTCGCTGGACGCGGCCGAGCCGGTCGCGACGGGCGCAGATGCTTTCGATGCCGTGATGGCACGCATCGATCGACGCCCGCAGGCGGCGCCGCAGGTGAGCGAGGTCGCCGAGCATGATCCCGAGCTCGCGGATCTGCCCGAGATGGTCAAGCGCTGCAAGATCGGCAAGCGCCGGCGCGTCGCGCCCGGCATCAGCATGCGCCCGATCCTGCTGCCGGGCACCGGCAAATCGCGCGCCTTCCTGCTGCGCTCGGAGCCCGGGGCGCGGATGCTGGAGCATACGCATTCCGGCAATGAGCTGACCTGCGTGCTGAAGGGCAGCTTCAGCCATCTCGGCGGCTATTACGGACCCGGCGACTTCGACTATGGCGACGACGAGGTCGACCATCGTCCGGTGGTCGGTGACGAGGGCCCCTGCCTCTGCCTCGTCGCGATGACCGGCGACCTGCGCATGCACGGCCTGCTCGGCCGCCTCATCAGCCCGTTCGTCCGGCTCTGAATTCCTCCGCCGTCCTTGTGAGCGCAGCGAAGCAATCCAGGGCGACGCGAAGGGCCTGGATTGCTTCGTCGCTTCGTTCCTCGCAATGACGACCGCAAGCATTCGGGTGATCCGCATCTGACTCTGACCCGTTTCCGCTCAGAGAGAGCGCATGGCGGAGAAGGATGCGATCAGCAAGCGCGGATCAGCGGATCAGAAGGATTACGTTGCGCATCTCGGCAGACTTCTGGCCCGTGCCGGACGCAACGATGAGCAAGCTTTTGCCGAGCTCCATGCTGCTACGATCTTGAAGATGCGGAAGACCGTGCGCGCCGCAGCGCGGCCGAGATCCGCGCCATCCGCAGCCACGCCGACGCGATCGCGTCGGCGCTGGTGTAGGACCCGACGCGGTTTCGGTCCCCTGCTTGCTGGCGGACCGCCGATCGGTCATATCTGGGGCGGTTCCACGCTGCCCATGCCGAGATTCATGACCGGAAATCCCCCGCGATGACCGCTGCCATCGTCGCCGTCTTCACGCTCGCCTATGCCGTGGTGGCGCTGGAACACCCGTTCCGGATCAACAAGGCGGCCACCGCCCTGGTCGGCGCCGGCCTGATGTGGACCGTCTACGCCGTCATGGGCGGGACGGCGCCGACGGTCGCGGCCGAGCTCAACGAGTCCGTGGCCTCGACCGCGCAGATCATCTTCTTCCTGATCGGGGCGATGACCATCGTCGAGGTCATCGACGCCCACAACGGCTTCGAGGTCGTGACCTCGCTGATCGGCACCCGCAACCAGGTCACCCTGGTCTGGCTGGTCGGCTTCGTCACCTTCTTTCTCAGCGCCATGCTCGACAACCTCACCACCGCAATCGTGATGGTGTCGCTGATGAAGAAGCTGTCCGGCCGCGACGAGGACCGCCTGGTCTTCGCATCGATCATCGTCATCGCCGCCAATGCCGGCGGCGCCTGGTCGGCGATCGGCGACGTCACCACCACCATGCTGTGGATCGGCGGCCAGATCACGCCGCTCGCGATCATGAAGTCGGTCTTCATCCCCTCGCTCTTGAACCTGCTGGTCCCGCTCGCCGTCGTCAGCTTCACCCTGCGCGGCAAGCAGCTGGTGCCGCCGGCGAGCGCCGGCCTCGCCTCGATCAGCCCGATCCTGCCGTTCGAGCGCAATTTGATGTTCTTCATGGGCCTTGGCATCCTGGTCGCCGTGCCGGTGTTCAAGGCGGTGACCCACCTGCCGCCGTTCATGGGCATCCTGTTCGGCCTTGGCCTCTTGTGGATGGTCGGCGAGATCGTCCATCGCGAGAAGGCCTCCGAGCAGAAGCAGCGCCTGACCCTGGTGCATGCGCTGACCCGGATCGACATGCCCTCGATCGTGTTCTTCATCGGCATCCTGCTGGCAGTCGCCGCGCTCGAGCACACCCACATCCTCGAGGCGCTGGCGCAATGGCTCGACCGTACCGTCGGCCGGCTCGATCTGATCGTGATCGTGCTCGGGCTCGCCAGCGCCGTGATCGACAACGTGCCGCTGGTCGCGGCGTCGATGGGCATGTACAGCCTGAGCCAGTTTCCGCCGGACAGTTTTCTGTGGGAGTTCGTCGCCTATTGCGCCGGCACCGGCGGCTCGATCCTGATCATCGGCTCGGCGGCCGGCGTCGCCGCGATGGGGCTCGAGAACATCCACTTCTTCTGGTACGTGCGCCGCATCAGCGGCATCGCCTTGCTTGGCTATTTTGCCGGCGCCGCCGCCTACGTCATCCAATACAATCTGCTTCATTGATCGGGACCAACGCATGAGATGGTCGTGGCACAGTCTTGCAGCCGTCGCGACTGCCATGCTCATCGGCATCGGAGCTTGCCGCGCCGACAACGCGACGGTCCGCAGCGGCTACGCGCTCGGCCCGGCCAGTTGCGGCGACGGCGCCCTCGCCTTTCCGCGCCTCCAGATCGACATGAAGCCCGGCTTCTGCGCCGGCCTCGTCGCCAGCCGCGACGACGGCCTGCGATTTCCGCGCGGCATCGTGCAGATCCCCGGCCATCGGCTGTTCGTGATCGCGGACATGGGCGGCTGGGGCCATGAAGACGGCCGGCTGCTGATCCTCGATCCCGCGGCGCCGGCCGGCCAGCGCCTCCGCGAGGCGATCACGCGGCTGTCCTATCCGTTCGGGCTTGCGGCCGGTCCCGACGGCAAGATCTACGCCGCCACCGATACGTCGATCTTCCGCTTCGATCCGCTCGCGAGCAATCCGAAAGCAACGATCGAGACCATCATCCGCGACCTGCCGGGACGCCGCCTCGCGCTACCCGACGGCACGCGCCTATCGGAAAGTGCGCATTCGCTGAAGGCATTCGCCTTCGACCGCACCGGACGGCTGTTCGTCAACATCGGCTCGCCTAGCGACAACTGCCTGTCGCAGGCGCCGATCACGCAGCCCTGCGCCGCCGGTGAAGGCACCTCGGCGCTCGCCGCGATCTGGCTGTTCACGCCACCGGCCGGCGGCGTCTTTGCGGCGCTGAAATCCGGCGATCCGTCGCCGCCGCACGAGGTCTACGCGCGCGGCCTGCGCAACTCAATGGCGTTGGCCCTGCATCCGCGCTTTCCCGATCCCGGCACCGCCTTGCTGCAGGGCGAGAACGCGCGCGATCTGCAGGACGTGTTCGCACCCAACGAGGAGATCAACGCCATCGAGCAAGGCCGCCACTATGGCTGGCCCTATTGCTACGACCTGACGACGCCGAGCCCGGAATTCAAGCGCGTGTTGCAATCCGGCGCGCTCAAGAACCTCTGCAACACCACCACGCTCTACAAGCAGCCCTGGTCGCTGCTGCCGCCGCATGGCGCGCCGCTCGGCATGCTCTACTACACGGGCGATCGCTTCGACGAGTTGAAAGGCAGGCTGCTGGTCGGCCTGCACGGCTACCGGCCGACCGGCAGCCGGCTGCTCGCCTATGAGGTCGATGAGCGTGGCTTCCCGAAAGTGAGCCCGGCGCCGGTGCGCTATCATGTGAGCTGCGCCGCCGAGCCGACCCGCGCTTTCCAGACCGCAGCCGGTCCCGCACCGGCCGCGGCGTTCGACGAGATCATCACGGGGTGGCATCGCGTCAACGGCATCCGGCCGCAAGGCGCGCCGGTCGGCATGACCGTGGCCGACGACGGCGCGATCTGGCTGGTGGAGGACAAGAACCAGACCGTGATCCGGATCGACCGCACGGACGAGGCTGCACCCGAGCCGTTGCCTTGCGACGTCAGGAGCAATGCGCTGATCGATCGGCTGGCGTCCCTGGTGATGGACGACTCTGCCAGCCGCGCGCGGTTGGCGATGGTGCGCAAGAACCTCGTCGAGAAACATTGTCGCGGCTGCCATTCGGATTTCGGCCTCGAGGCCGGGCAATCCGATCGAGACAAGGACCTCGCGGTGCTGCGCTTCATGCTGGCCCAGGACGGCTGGATCTATCCCGGCGATCCCGAAGCCGGCCGGCTGCGTCAGCGATTGCGCGGGTTGGGTGCCGAGCGGCAGATGCCGCCCGGGGCCGACCTGATCAAGACGGAACCAGGCTATGCGAAACTGCTTGATGTGGCCGACGACCTCGTCGCGCGCCTGGTTCCAGGCACGCGGATGCGGGTCAAAGCGGGTGGCCCGCCGCACCGCAAGTTCTTCGCCGCGGACGGCCGCGAATGCGGCGACATTCCGTTCGGCAAGATCGTCGTGGTGACCGAGAGGTCTGCCGTCAATAAGCCCGGCTTCAGCCGTTTCTTCCGGCCAGCCGACACCTATCTCAACGGCACCTGCACGGACGACGATGGCTATTACATCCAACAGCAGTTTCTGGTGCCGCTCTGACGGACGCGACGAGATGATCCCTGGGATGAGCAAAGCGACTGCCACAGGCGCAGTGTGCTCCCCTCCCCCTTGCGGGGAGGGGGCGGGGGTGGGGGTAGTCGCGAGCACCGCTGCCCGCGATGGTGGGCACGGCGCGCCGCACACGGTGTTGGCGCGGAAGCAGCGTCGCATCGCGCCCTTGCCCACCCTACGCATCCCGCGTTTGGCGGAACTCGCAATGCTCGTCCTTGCGACCGTCCCTGCTCTGGCCGCCCCAAAACTGTTCGAGAGCACGCAACTCACACCGTCAGGCGAATATACCTTCGGCATCGAAGGCCCCGCCGTCGACCGCGACGGCAATCTGTTCGTGGTCAATATCAGCAAACCCGGCACGATCGGCAGGCTGGCGCCGGAAGCGACGGCCTCGGAGAAATTCACCGAGCTGCCCGACGGCAGCATCGGCAATGCGATCCGCATCGACGCTGCCGGCGTCATGTTCGTCGCCGACTACAAGAAGCACAACATCTTCGCCATCGCGCCCGGCACCACCGAGCCCCGCCTCGTCTTCCATGGCGACGACATGAGCCAGCCCAACGACGTCACGCTGTCACGCGACGGCACCATCTATGCGAGCGATCCCAACTGGAAGGCGCGCAGCGGCCGCGTCTGGCGCATTGCGAAGGGCGCTGATGGCGTGATGCAGGGCGTGGCGATGATCGCGCCACGCGCCATGGGCACCGCCAACGGCATCGATCTCAGCCCCGACGGCCGCACGCTCTATGTCGGCGAATCCAACAGCGGCGAGATCTGGTCCTATGCGATCGACGGCGACGCGCTGACACGGCCGAAGCTGATCAAGACCTTCGAGCCGAACACGATCGACGGACTGCGCACCGACGCCAGCGGCCGGCTGCTGGTCGCGCGCATCCTCAAGGGCAGCATCGCCATGCTGGCGCCGGATGGGCGCATGATCAGGGAGATCGCGCTGAAAGCCAAGGAGCCGACCAACCTCGCCTTCGGCGGCACCGACGGCAAGACCGTGTATGTGACCCAGCGCCAGGGCGGCTTCATCGAGTCGTTTCGGACTGATGTCGAGGGGCGAGAGCATTGTTTGCAGATGCGGAAGTGCTGAGCTTCTCTGCTGGTGCCGGATTGAGCATGCCGCTCGCTGTCTGAACGACAACTAACAGATCGCGCATATCCGCCATGCCCGAATTGCCCGTCGTGCCAGTTTGTCGCACGCTTGCCCACTTGTGTCGTCGGGCAAATCAGACCGATGTTTCCGGCCATCCCGGGCTCGTGAGAGGGGCGTATCGCGGTCGTCACGAACGTGGAGCCTGGGGAGCGGTGGGCGTGTGGTGCTGCAGCGTGATCAGTCGCGCGGACGAACGGCATGATGCGCACGGTGAAGTCGTGATGTCCCGACACCCCGATGCTGGTGTCAACCTGGCGCAATGCGATCGCGCTGGGGATGGTGGCCAGAAAGCCCGGCGCACCAGGGAGACCACGTATAAGCCGTAAAGCCATCGCGCAGGGAATGCCGGTTGATCCGGCTTTGCCTGTGGTTCCTGCCGCCTGCATTCTTTTCGCAGGCGGGCCATGGGTGAGGCCATCACCCGGCATTCCCTGCGCCCTCTTGTTCTCAGAGGGTTCGAGCTATCCTTCATGACTCGGACAGATCATGTCGCGAGAACGCTGCCTCATACTCCGTGTCATGCCCGCGCAGGCGGGCATCCAGTACGCCGCGGCGTCTCGATTCGTCACCCCTTCCGGCGAGTACTGGATCGTGAGGCCGGCACCTTTCATCTCACCCGTAAATCAAGGCCCCCGCGTGCGCGAGGGCCTTGGTAGCAATGGCGATCGCTTATCGCCCGTACACGACCGGAGCGCGACGGACGATCAGCGGCGGCGGCAGGTCGCGCTCCCAGACGCGGCCGTCGTCGAACTGAATGCGCATGCCGTCGGGCGAATACACCGCGCTTTCGTCGCGCGCATCGATCCACAGCCGGCTATTGGGAGCATTCCAGTCCGGCCAAGCCTGGAGGGACTCGCCGGTCTCGGTGGTCAGGTTCACGGCATCGCCGTTCTGCGTCACGAAGGCCGGCGCGCCGATCATGCCGTCGCGGCACATCTGGATGCAGCGGTAGGTGCCGGTGAGGTTCGCACTCGGCTGGGCCGAGGCGCTGCCGGCGACGCAGGCGCCGACGAGGCCAATGACGATTGCAACGCGTTTCATGTCGATCACTCCATCGCTCGAAAGGGTCAGCCAGCCCCCATTTCGGGCCCCTCGGGCGGATCAAGTGCGATGCGGGAAAAATGTTCCGGCCGTTCCCGGTGAGGGAACCCTACTCGACCATCACCACATCGACGGCGACGCCGAGTTTCTGCTTGCGCGAACCGACGATGATGCCATCGACCGGCGAGACGTCGGAGAAGTCGCGGCCCATGCCGAGGATGATGTGATCATTGCCGACCAAGAGATCATTGGTCGGATCGAAGCCGATCCAGCCCAGCTCCTCGCCACCCCACAGCGACACCCAGGCATGGGTGGCGTCGGCGCCCTGCAGCGGCGGCTGGCCCTCGGGCGGGATGGTGCGCAGATAGCCGCTGACATAGGCCGCGGGCAGACCGAGACCGCGCAGGCCGGCGATCATGATATGAGCAAAATCCTGGCAGACGCCGTGGCGATTGTCGAACACCTCGCGCAACGGGGTCGAGATCACGGTCGCCTTCGGATCGTATCTGAACTCCTTGCGGATGCGCCGCATGAGGTCGGCCGCGCCGGCAACGATGCCGGTGCCGGCGCGAAAGCTTGCCGCGGCATAGTCTGTCACCGGCTCCAGCACCGGCACCAGCGCGCTGGCGAAGACGTAGCCGATCGGCGACGACGGGCCGAGGCTCGTCGCCTCGAAGGCGGCATCGCGCACGTCCTCCCAGGCCGCGCTCGGCGCATCGCGCTCCGGCGGTGTGCGCGACAGCTTTACCCGCGAGCGCGAGTCGATGCGCAGATGGCGGTGCTGAGTGTCGATCACGATGCTCTCGGTCAGCGTGCCGAAGAAATCACGCCGCGCCGTCCGCTCCGAGGGACGCGGGCGAATGTCGACGCTGTGCGAGATCAACTCCTGGCCGTCGCCGCTGAGCGGCTCCAGGCGCAGCGAGCAGCGCGCAAAGCTGACGGCGCTCTCATACTCATAGGTCGTGACATGCCGGATGTCGTAGATCACGCGAGGCCCGTCAGCTTTTCCGGCCGCGTCGCGTTCGGACCGTGCGGGAAATAGTGCTGGCCAATCGCCTCCGCCAGATTGAGCAGGTCCTGCTCCAGTGCAAACAGCGTGCGGCCGTCGAGATGGGCCGCCTCCGCTGCGGTCAGCCGCGCGCCCAGCGAGATCGCGAGGCGTTGCGGCCGCTCGATCAGCCCGTTCTCCTTCAGGACCGGCAGGCTCGCAATGTGCTCGTTCAGCAGCTCGACCTGGAACGCGACCGAGCGCGGGTTATAGAGGTCGAGCACGACGAGATCGCGGATCGGCGCCAGCGCCGGGCCGATCAGATAGCGCGAGCGATAGGTGATCTGACAATCGACCAGGGTGAGCAGGACGTCGAGATCCTCGGGCGTCGCCTCGTCATAGCCGAACTGCCGCGCGAACCGCGCGGTGTTGATGGCGCGCTCGGCGCGGCGACCCATGTCGAGGAAGCGCCAGCCGGCGGCGCGGTTCATGTTCTCCTGGGCAAGGCCGGCGAAGCTCGCGAGCCTGTCGAGCGTAAGCTCGGCGATGCTGACGACGGCGTCCTCATCCTCGGCCTCCTGCGCCAGCCGATTCGGCATCTCGGTGATGACCTGCCAGGCGTCGGGCGAGAGGCGCTCGCGCAGCGAGGTCGCGGTGCGCTGCGCCGATTTGAGCAGCGACAGCGCCGAGCCGAACTGCGCCTCGGCCTGCAGGGCCTCGGCAGCCACCTGGAATCCCTTGCTGCGCGAGGTCTGCTCAACAGCGCCCCACGCCAGCAACAGCCGCTGGATGCGCTCGGAGGTGTTGAGCTGCGCCGGCGATCCCTTGCCGGGATCACGATGCTGGGCTGCGAGCGCCCGGATCAGCCGCACGGTGGCCTCGGCGCGCTCCAGATAGCGTCCGAGCCAGAACAGATTGTCGGCGGCGCGGCTCGGCAGCACGCCGGCGATGCGGCGTATCCGCACGTTGTCGGAGCCCGGCAGCAAGGTGTGCGCCGCCACCGCCTTGTCGGCGACCACCCAGACATCGGCGGCGCGCGCGCCGTCGCCCATCGACACCGCGCGCGCATCGAGCTTGTCGGCGATGCGGCAGAAGCCGCCGGGCATCACGGTCCAGCCGTCGGGCGTGGCCGCCGCGAACACCCGCAGCACGAACGGCCGCGGCGCGATCCGGCCGTCCTGCCACACCGGCGTGGTCGACAGCCGCACTACCTCCTGGCCGACATAATCGATGCCGCGCTGGCTGATGGCAGCGCGCAGCCGCTCGCGCTCGGCGGCCGAGAGCTCGCCGGCCAGCACCGGACCGCTGCTTGCGAAGCCCGGTACGGCGCGGCCATAGGCACCTTCGATCGCGAACTCCTCGAGCCGCGACAGCACCTCGTCGCGCGCGGACTTCTGGCCGCACCACCACGTCGCGATGTGCGGGATATTGAGATCCTCCCCGAGCACGCGCCGGGCAAGGCTCGGCAGGAAGCCGAGCAGCGCGCGCGCCTCGAGCACGCCGGAGCCCGGCATGTTGGCGACTACGACGCCGCCCTTGCGCACGACGTCCATGAGTCCGGCAACGCCGAGCCGCGAGGCCGCGTCGAGCTCGAGCGGATCGAGCGAGTTGGAATCGAGCCGCCGCAGCAGCACGTCGACGCGCTTCAGGCCGGCGACGGTGCGGATGTGCACGCGGTCACCGCTGACGGCGAGATCGTCGCCCTCGACCAGCAGGAAGCCGAGATAGCGCGCCAGCGTCGCGTGCTCGAAATAGGTCTCGCTGAACATGCCCGGCGTGAGCACGCCGATGCGCGGCTCGTCACGATCGGCGCTGGCGCGCAGCGCATCGCGGAACGCTTCGAAGAACGGCGCGAGACGCTCGACGTTCATGGACTTGTAGATCGAGGAGAAGGCGCGCGACAGCACCAGCCGATTTTCCAGCGCATAGCCCATGCCGGACGGCGCCTGGGTGCGGTCGTTGAGCACCCACCAGCCGCCGTCGGGCCCACGGCCGATATCGGCGGCGTAGATGCTGAGGAAGCGGCCGCCGGGCGGTTTGACGCCGCAGACCGGGCGCAGATATTCGCTGGACCCGGCGACGGCAGCCGCAGGAAGCGCGCCGCTCGCGAGCAGCCGTCCCTCGCCATAGATGTCCTGCAGCACCCGCTCGAACAGCTCAGCGCGCTGGACGATGCCCTGGGACAATTGCGCCCATTCGGACTCGTCGATCAGCAGCGGCAGATGGCTCAGAGGCCACAATCGCTCGGCGTTATCGCCCGGCGAGCGATAGGTGACGCCGGCTTCGCGCAGATGGCGATCGGCGGAGGCGAAGCGGCGCTCGATGTCGCTCGGCGCGAGTGCGGCGAAGGTCTCGGCAAAGCGGGTCCAGACCGGCCGCGGCCGGCCGTCGGCCCCGATGAACTCATCGGGGATGCCGGGGAGCCGGGCATAGTCGCGCGCCCAATGCTCGGCGCGGCGCAGCGGAAAACGTGCCGCCGGCCGATCGGCGGCGGGGCTCGCTCCCTGGTCCTGGCCGCTCGAGCCGTCCATACCCTGGTCCTCCGCGCAAACTCCGTTTCATCAATGCAGGAGCGGCCTGCGCAAGTCGAGGGTCATCGGGAATTCATTTGTGCGTTCTTCCGGCGGCAGCGGGATTCGTCCGGGAGTGTGGCCGTGATCCTGGAAGCGGGCGAGCCGCCGCGCCTCCGCCTCGTAGGAGTTGATCGGCTTGGTGTCGTAGTTGCGGCCGCCGGGATGGGCGACGTGATAGACGCAGCCGCCGAGCGAACGGCCATTCCAGGTGTCGATCAGGTCGAAGGTCAGCGGCGCATGCACTGGAATTGTCGGGTGCAGACCGGAGGCCGGCTGCCACGCCTTGAAACGAACCGCCGCCACCGCCTCCGCCGAACGCCCCGTCAAGGTCATCGGCATTCTCCTACCATTGCAGGTCACGAGGTGGCGGCCTTCGATGAAACCTTCGGCTTTCACTTGAAGTCGTTCGACCGAGGAATCGACATAGCGCACCGTGCCGCCGGCCGCGCCTTCCTCGCCCAGCACATGCCAGGGCTCCAGCGCCTGCCGCAGCTCCAAGGTCACGCCGCCATGCTGCACGCGGCCGAAGGTCGGAAAACGGAACTCGAGCTGCGCCTGGTACCATTCCGGCGAGAAATCGTAGCCGGACGACCTCAGCTCATCCAGGACATCAAGAAAGTCTTCCCATATGAAGTGAGGCAGCATGAAGCGGTCGTGCAGCGCCGTGCCCCAGCGCACGAACTTGCCGTCCTGCGGCTCGCGCCACGATTTGGCGATCAGCGCACGGATGAGAAGCTGCTGCGCCAGCGACATGCGCGGATCGGGCGGCATTTCCAGCGCACGGAACTCCACGAGTCCGAGGCGGCCCGTCGGTCCCTCCGGCGAGTAGAGCTTGTCGATGCAGATCTCCGAGCGATGAGTATTGCCGGTGATGTCGACCAGCAGATGCCTGAACAGCCGGTCGACCAGCCACAGCGGCACGCTCTGCCCGATCCGTGGCACATTGGCGAGCGCGATCTCCAGCTCATAGAGACTGTCGTGGCGCGCCTCGTCGATGCGCGGAGCCTGGCTGGTCGGCCCGATGAACATGCCGGAGAACAAATAAGACAGCGACGGATGCCGTTGCCAATACAGGACGAGGCTCTTCAGCAGATCGGGGCGGCGCAGGAACGGCGAATCCGGCGGCGAGCTGCCACCGACCACGACGTGATTGCCGCCGCCGGTGCCGGTGTGGCGGCCGTCGATCAGGAAGCGATTGGCGCCGAGCCGCACCTTTGCAGCATCCTCATAAAGTCCGAAGGTGATGTCGACCGATTGCCGCCAGCTCGCGGCCGGCTGGATGTTGACCTCAATGACGCCCGGATCGGGCGTCACCTTGATCACCTCGATGCGCGGATCGAACGGCGGTGCATAGCCCTCCACGTGAACCTTGATCTGCATCACCTCCGCCGTCGCTTCGACCGTTGCGACCAGCTCCAGGTAGTCCTCGATGGTTTCGACCGGCGGCATGAACACGCAGAGAATGCCATCGCGGATCTCGACCGACATCGCCGTGCGGACGCCGAGCCCGCCCCAGTACTGATACTGAACGTCCTGCTGCGGCTTCGGCGCGCGGTCGAGCTTCGGCAGCGGCGGCACCTGTGGCACGATCACCGGCCGCCCCTGCGTGAACATCGGCAGCGGCCCGCGCTCCTCCATCGGGTCCTGCTCGTGGATATACGGGAAATCTTCCGGCGGAATGTAGGCCAGCGAGCCGATCGGCAACCGCAGGCCGAGCGGCGAGTCGCCGGGAATCAGGAACAGGCGCTTGCGCCGCAGGCCCCAGCGCTCGCTGCGCCAGCGCCTGGGCTGTGCATTCCAGCGCTGGATCGGCAGCACGAAGCCGCGCGGGATGTGCAGGCCTTCGTCGAACACCCGCGCCATGCGCGCGCGCTCTTCGGGATCGGCGAGCTTGGAGTCGAGTGCGTCGACGTTCTCGGGCAGGGCGGCTTCCTTCTGCAGCCAATGCGCGGGATCCTCGAACGCGGGCAGCACGTAGTCGGATTCGAGCCCGAGCGTCTCGGCGGCCGTGTCGAGGAAACGCTCCGCATCCTGGATCGTCGCCTTGCGCGGACCATCGACGCTGGCGATCAGGTCCGGATTGCGCCAGATCGGCTCACCATCCTTGCGCCAATACAGTCCGAACGCCCAGCGCGGCAGGCTTTCGCCGGGATACCACTTGCCCTGGCCGTAATGCAGCAGGCCACCGGGCGCGAAGCGCGCGCGCAGACGCCGGATCAGGCTGTCGGCGAGCCCGCGCTTGGCCGGGCCGACGGCAGCCGTATTCCACTCAGCCGATTCCATGTCGTCGATCGACACGAAGGTCGGCTCGCCGCCCATCGTGAGCCGCACGTCGTTCGCGGCGAGATCGGCATCGACGGCTTCGCCGAGGCGGTCGAGCCGGTCCCACGCCTCATCCGAAAATGGCCGGGTGATCCGCGGCGCTTCGCGGATGCGCCTCACATTCATCTCGAAGTTGAAGTTGACCTCGGCAACTCCGGCGCTGCCGCTGATCGGCGCGGCCGAGTGATAGTGGGGAGTCGCAGCAACGGGGATGTGTCCCTCGCCCGCCAGCATGCCCGAGGTGACGTCGAAGCCTATCCATCCAGCACCGGGCAGATAGACCTCGGCCCAGGCATGCAGATCGGTGAAATCATTCTCGACCTCGACCGGCCCCTCGACCGGATCAATGTCGGGACGGAGCTGAATCAAATAGCCGGAGACGAAGCGGGCGGCGAGGCCGAGATGCCGCAGCGTCTGGATCAGCAGCCACGCCGAGTCGCGGCAGGAGCCGGCGGCCGACGACAGCGTCTCCTCCGGCGTTTGAACACCGGGCTCCATCCGGATGATATAACGAATCTTTTTCTGCAACTGCGCATTGAGTTCGACGAGATAGTTGACGGTGTTGTCCGCATCGCGGGGAATCGACTTCAAGTATTCCGCGAACAACGGCCCCGGCTCGATCGTCTCGAGATAGGGCGCGAGTTCCACCTTGAGACCCTCCGGATAGGCAAAGGGAAAACTGTCCGCATAAGGCTCGACGAAGAAGTCGAACGGATTGATCACGGTCATCTGCGCCGTGAAGTCGACCTCGATTTTGAGTTCGTTCACCTTCTCAGGGAAAACGTAGCGGGCCAGCCAATTGCCTTGCGGATCCTGTTGCCAGTTCACGAAATGGTTGGGCGGCGTGACCTTGAGCGAATAGCTCAGCACGGGGGTCCTGGTATGTGGTGCAGGACGCAGGCGGATGGTCTGCGGGCCCAGTTCGACCGGACGATCGTATTTGTAATGGGTAACGTGATGTAATGCGACGTAGATTGACACGAGGTTTCGGCGCTCCAGCAACTTTTTTAAGCAGAACATTGCTGTGCTTAGGGATCAAGCACTAACAAAGGGCAGAGCTGCCTATTGAACTATCCTAAGCCCGAAAGGCGGCATTTGGGTCCGCGTAGGTCGAGTTGAGCCTCCCCTGTCAGGTGCTTCCGCTGCACGCACCGGTCGCTTTTCCGGCCGCTGCGCGCCCCAATCCGGCCCGTCACGAAGAACGAGAGAAGAACAAACAACCTCTCCAGCCGCACGCGGAGAGTTGTCCACAGGAAGGCGCGCAGGCGCTCACGGAAGATTGACCAGTCCCTCAAAGCAGGGATTAACCCCGAATGATGAACTAACAAGAACTAATAGCGTTGCATTTGCCGCAATCGCTTGATAGCTCGACTACACATGCTATTTAGGACCACCATTGCCAAAAGGAGAATCAAGTGGCGAAGACAGCTAAGAAGGCAGCTACCAAGAAGTTGGCGCGGAAACCCTACACGCCCGCCGACATCAAGCTGCTGAAGCAGCACTCGAAGTCCAAGACCCCGGTTGCCAAGATCGCCAAGGCCATGAAGCGGACCGAAGGCTCGCTCCGTCAGAAGGCCCTGGCGCTCGGCATCGGCCTGGGCCACCAGCGGTAAATTGCTCTGCGCCGCTGCCACGCGAGCGTCGGCACGGCCAGCCCATGACGGCCAGCAAATGGCGGCGCGCTCACCTGTCATCTGATCTCAGTTGCGATCCAGTCTCAGCTATTGGCGATCTCAGCTGCGATCAGATGCCGGGACATGTCAGACGGCAGCCCCGATATGGGGCCGCCGAATAGCTGAGTGATCCAGCTACATCGTCGCGCCGAGCACCCAGGGTGCGAACTCGGCCCCGCCGAAATCGAAGCTCTCGCTCTTGGTCGGCTGCCCCGAGGCGGTCTTCAGCATCAATTCGAAGATGCGCTGGCCGCACTCCTGCACCGTCTCCTCGCCGTCGAGGATGGTGCCGCAATTCACGTCCATGTCGTCTTCCATCCGCTTGTACATCGGCGTGTTGGTCGCGAGCTTGATGGACGGTGCCGGCTTGCAGCCGAACACGCTGCCGCGTCCGGTCGTGAAGCAGACGAGATTGGCGCCGCCGGCCACCTGCCCCGTCGCCGCGACGGGGTCGTAGCCGGGCGTGTCCATGAACACGAAGCCCTTCTTGGTGACGGCCTCGGCATAATGCAGCACATCGACCAGATTGGTGCTGCCGGCCTTGGCCATCGCGCCGAGCGACTTCTCGAGAATCGTCGTCAGGCCGCCGGCCTTGTTGCCCGGGCTGGGGTTGGCGTTCATCTCCGCACCCTCGCGCGCCGTATACTCCTCCCACCAGCGCATCAGGGAGACGAGCTTCTCGCCGACGTCGCGGCTGACTGCGCGGCGCGTCAGCAGATGCTCGGCGCCATAGGTCTCGGGCGTCTCCGACAGGATCACCGTGCCACCATGTCGCACCAGCAGATCGCTTGCTGCACCGAGCGCCGGATTGGCCGAGATGCCGGAATAGCCGTCGGAGCCGCCACACTGCAGCGCGACCGTCAGCTCGCTGGCCGGAACCGTCTCGCGCTTGACCCTGTTGGCGTCGGCGAGCGCTTCCTTGACGAAAGCAATGCCGGCCTCGACGGTCTTGCGGGTGCCACCGACCTCCTGGATGTCCATGGCACGCAGACGGCCGGCGAGCTTCTGCTCCTCCATCAGTCCGCCGATCTGATTGGCCTCGCAACCGAGGCCAAGGACGATCACCGCAGAGAAGTTCGCGTGACGCGCGTAGCCACCGAGGGTTCGCCGAAGCAGCTTCAGCGGCTCGTCGAGCGTCATGCCGCAGCCGGTCTTGTGCGTCAGCGCCACGACGCCATCGACGTTCGAGTAGTCGGCGAGCGGATCATCACCGGTGAAGGGATTCCGCTTGAAGACGTCGGCGACCAGGCCCGCGACATGCGCGCTGCAGTTCACCGACGTCAGAATGCCGATGTAGTTGCGGGTCGCGACCCGGCCATCGGGCCGGCGAATGCCCTCGAACGTCGCCGGAAGATCGAAGTTCGGCGTCGGCTTCACGTCGACGCCATAGGCATAATCCTTGGCGAAATCGCCCATGCCGCAGTTCTGTGTATGAACGTGCTGCCCCGGCGCGATCGGCGCGGTCGCGAAGCCGATGATCTGGCCGTAGCGGCGGATGGGCTCGCCCTGCGCGATCGGACGCACCGCGACCTTATGCCCCGCCGGAATGCGGTCCACCGTGGCCACGCCATCGGCAACCGCGAGGCCGGGCGGCAGACTCGCACGCGCGATCAGGACGCTGTCCTCGGGATGAAGA
This sequence comes from Bradyrhizobium sp. SZCCHNR1053, assembly GCF_032381235.1. Taxonomy (NCBI): domain Bacteria; kingdom Pseudomonadati; phylum Pseudomonadota; class Alphaproteobacteria; order Hyphomicrobiales; family Nitrobacteraceae; genus Bradyrhizobium; species Bradyrhizobium sp. SZCCHNR1053. The sequence continues at coordinate 355,956 of NZ_JAUHJM010000004.1, read as the reverse complement.
CGGATGACGGGGGCGGGAGCCATGGCAGTCTCTCTTCGTTTGTATCGGTAGGTCGCAAACAGGCATGCGAATAGCGAGTTGCGAATAGCGAATGAATGAATCCCCTATTCGCTACTCCCTATTCGCAATTCGCCTCAGGCCTTGCCGCCGGAGTCCTTGCGGGTCCGCGCGACTTGCTGGCGGGCATAGACCTGCATCAGGCCGACCTCGTTGGACAAGGTCACGAGCTTAAAGCCCATGTTGATGGCGCGGACAGCGCCCTCGGCGCCGCTGCAATGAATACCGGGATTGAGCCCGCGCTTGCCGCATTCCTTCACGATCTTCTCATAGATCTTGAGGATCTCCGGCTCGTCACGATCGAGCTTCGGCACCAGGCCATAGGAAAAGCCGAGATCGGAGGGACCGATATAGACGCCGTCGATGCCTTCGACATCGAGAATGGCTTCCATGTTCTCGACCGCGGTCCTGGTCTCCATCATCGGCAGCAGCACGATCTCGTCGTTGGCCGTCTTCTGATACTCGCCCGCGCCGCCATACATGCCCGAACGGATCGGACCGTTGGAGCGCACACCCTTGGGCGGATATTTGGAATAGGAAACGAGGTTGCGCGCTTCCTGCGCTGTGTTGACCATCGGGCAGATGACGCCATAGGCACCGCCATCGAGCACCTTGCCGATGATGCCGGGCTCATTCCACGGCACGCGCACCATCGGCGTGACCGGATGGCCATGCATCGCCTGAAAGCACTGCACCATCGACAGATAGTCCTGTACCCCGTGCTGCATGTCCACGGTGACGCTGTCGAAGCCGCACTGAGCCACGACCTCCGCGGAAAAGCCCGAGGGGATCGCGAGCCAGGCATTCACCACCGTCTTGCCTTCGGCCCAGAGCTGCTTGACCTTATTGTTCGCCACGACTGCGTTTCCTTCCCTTGTTGTTCAACCGATCCGTCTCGTTAGAATTCGTTCTCGCCGATGGCGCAACGCAATGCAATCCCGCTCAATCTGAGCATGGATGCTTCGCGCCACCCGCAAATCACACTGATTTCACGATGTCGCCCGCTGAATGCTCGCTTCGCTGACACCCACTTCGCGTGCCGTGTTCACTATTGCCGCCCAGGTGTCATCGGGCAAGGGCACGCCATTGGCCGTACGCTCGGCCCGCATCTTGCGCTCGGGATCGCCCGGCACCAGCACCTGATCAACGCCGGAGACCGGCTTGGTCGCCCGGATGAAATCCGTATAGCGGGTGATCTCACCATCAAAGAAGCTCGCCGGATCGACCACCTTCGGGTCGATGTAGATCGCGAGCATGCCGTTGGCAAAGCGCCGATTTGCCGACGTCGCCCCGGTGCCGGTCAAGGCGCCGCCGAGCAGCTCGCAGATGAAGGCGAGACCGGAGCCCTTGTGCTCGCCGAAGGCGCGGATCGCTCCCGTCCCCTTGGTGTGGTCGCGCGTCCCCTCGGCCTCATAGGCTCCATAGAGCACCGCCGGATCCTCGCTGAGCGTCCCGTCGGCATCGATCAAGGCGCCCTTGGGCAGCTTCTTGCCGCCGCGGCTCGCCACCAGGACCTTTCCCTCGGCCACGATCGAGGTCGCGAAATCGAGCACGATGGGATCCTGTCCCTGGCGCGGGATGCCGACACAATATGGCGCGGTGGAGAACCGCTTCTCGACTCCGCCATAGGGCGCCACCAGCAGTGAACCTGCGGCCGTGACGAAATGAATGGAGACGAGTCCCTCAGCGGCGGCCATCTCCGCCCAGTCGCCGACCCGGCCGAGATGGCCGGAATTGCGCAGCGCCAAGGCGGCCAAGCCGCTCTTCTTGCAACGCTCGATGCCGATCCTCACGGCCTGTGGTGTCACGGTCTGGCCGTAGCCGAACTTGCCGTCGACGACCACCAGCGACGGGGTGTCGACCACGACCTCTGCGGTCTGATTGGGCACGATCGAACCCATCTTCTGCCAACGGATATAGACGGGCACGCGGATCACACCGTGGCTGTCATGCCCTGTCAGGTTGGCCGTCGTCAGATAGGTCGCGATCCGGCGGGCCTCCTCCGGCGAGGAATTGGCGTGCTCGAAGACGTCGGCAACGAAATCGATGAGATGCGCAACCTTGATAGTGACCATGACAACTCGCGGGTTCGATCAGCATGCGAAAACAGAGTTAGCATGGTTTGCCATGCCTGCGACGCACGCCCTCTCCGCTCGGCTGCATCGCTTCTTATCAAAACGCCGAACGGCCTGCCAAGCATGAGACCGCGCCATTGCGCTTGGTCCGCGGCATATCAGCCATCGCCGTCGTCGGAGGCGTCGAGATCGCCGCCGATGCTCTGCTCCAGCTCGCCCAGCATCTTGTGCAATGCGGCAAGCTTGCGGGCCCCATACCGGCTGGCAATCGATGCATAGATCGCCTCTGAGCTCGGCGCGACCTGTGCGATCAGCTTCATGCCCTTGGCGGAAATCGACAACACGCCCCTGCGCATGTCGCGGCTATCGACTTCGCGCTGAATCAAGCCGCGCGCCTCGAGATCGCGCAGGATGCGAGAGAGGCTGGGCCCGAGCAGGAACGCGACCCGCGCCAGCTCCGTCACCTCGATCACATCGACCGCCGCCAGCGCGCGCAAGATACGCCATTGCTGCTCGGTCAGGCCGTGCTGTCGCAGATTGGGGCGAAACTGCCGCATCACGGCCTCACGCGCCCGCAACAAGGCCATCGGCAGCGACTGCGAGAAGTCGCGCATCGGCACCTTGCGCGCTTCCTTCGCAGCCTGCCTGGCGACCTTGGCCCTGGTCTCGCTCACATCAATCTCCCGTGGGCCATCCTGAATATTTGCACTGCAGCAAACGCCGTTTCGGTTTGCCGGCTGAAACTTAACATGTTAATCATCTGCCGCCATCTCTTTTCTGAGCGATAGACCATGCCTCTTGCGAGTGACCAGATTCATAGCTGCGCCTTACGCCTGGATCAGGCCGAAAAGAGCCGCCGCCAGATCAGGCAGTTGTCGCAGGAGTTTCCCGATATCACCATCGCAGATGCCTATGCGATCCAGGAGGCCTGGATCAGCGTCAAGGTGGCCGCGGGCCGCGTCATCAAGGGTCACAAGATCGGATTGACATCGAAGGCGATGCAGAGCGCGCTGAACATCGATGAACCGGATTCGGGCGTGCTGCTCGACGACATGTTCTTTGCCGATGGCGGGCTGGTGCCGTCCGACCGCTTCATCGCGACGCGTATCGAGGCGGAGCTTGCCTTCGTCATGAAGCATCGTCTTTCGGGACCGGACTGCACTCTGTTCGACGTGCTCAACGCGACCGATTTCGTGGTGCCGGCATTGGAGATTCTCGACACCCGGATCGAGCGGGTTGATCAGGAAACGAAGGCGACGCGCAAGATCTTCGACACGATCGCCGACAACGCCGCAAATGCCGGCATCGTGCTCGGCGGCCGGCCGCTGCGGCCGCTCGATGCCGACCTGCGCTGGATCGGCGCACTCTGTTATAAGAACGGTCAACTGGAAGAGACCGGCTTGGCCGCCGGCGTGCTGAACAACCCGGCAACGGCCGTTGCGTGGCTCGCCAACAAGATCGCGGCAAATGGATTCGCGCTGGAGCCGGGACAGGTGGTCCTTGCCGGCTCGTTCATCCGGCCGATCGAGGCGCGCAAGGGCGACACGATCCAGGCCGACTACGGCCCGTATGGGACGGTGAGCTGTTACTTCGCCTGACGCCTGCCCCGGAGCGACCGCACCATGCCGCATTTCAGCATCGAATACTCCGCCAATCTCGACGGCTTTGTCATGATGGGCAACCTTTGCGAAGTGGTCCGCAAGGCCGCCAGCGAGACCGGGATCTTTCCGATCGGCGGCATCCGCGTGCGCGCGATCCGCTGCGAGCACTACGCGATCGCCGACGGCAAGCCCGATTCCGCCTTCCTCGCGATGCTGCTGCGGCTCGGCGAAGGCCGCGACCTCGCGGCACGGCAGAAGGCCGGCGAGCACGTCTTCAAGGCACTTTCAGATTACCTCGACCCAGTCTTCGCCAGTAGCAAGTTCGCGCTGTCCTTCGACATGCAGATCAACGATGCCGCGACCAGTTGGAAGCGCAACAACATCCACGACGCCCTGAAAGCGGAGGCATCCCATGGATAAGGCCAGTCCCAAAGCCGACATCTACAAGGCCAATCTCGACCGTGCCGCTCCCCTGCTCGCGAAGCTGAAGGACGAGGGCATCGGTCACTTCATCGACGGCAAGGTGGTGCCGGCGATCTCAGGCGCGACGTTCGAGACGAAGTCTCCGATCGACGGTGCCGTGCTCGCCAAGGTCGCGCGCGGCAATGCCGAGGACATCGATCGCGCGGCGACGTCGGCCGCCCTCGCCTTCAAGTCGTGGCGCGACATGGCGCCGGCGATGCGGCGCAAGCTGCTGCATCGCGTGGCCGACGCGATCGAGGATCATGCCGACGACATCGCCGTGCTCGAATGCATCGACACCGGTCAGGCCTATCGCTTCATGGCCAAGGCCGCGATCCGCGCCGCCGAGAATTTCCGCTTCTTCGCCGACAAATGCACCGAGGCCCGCGACGGCCTGAGCACGCCGAGCGACGAGCATTGGAACATCTCGACGCGGGTGCCGATCGGGCCTGTCGGCGTGATCACGCCGTGGAACACGCCGTTCATGCTGTCGACCTGGAAGATCGCCCCGGCGCTCGCGGCGGGCTGCACGGTCGTGCACAAGCCGGCGGAATGGTCGCCGATCACGGCGCAGTGGCTGGCCAAGCTCGCCAAGGACGCCGGCATTCCCGACGGCGTCCTCAACACCGTTCATGGCTTCGGGGAGGAGGCCGGCAGGGCGCTGACCGAGCATCCCGCGATCAAGGCAATCGGCTTCGTCGGCGAGAGCTCGACGGGATCTGCGATCATGGCGCAGGGCGCACCGACCCTGAAGCGGGTGCATTTCGAGCTCGGCGGCAAGAACCCGGTGATCGTGTTCGACGATGCCGATCTCGACCGCGCGCTCGATGCCGTCGTGTTCATGATCTACTCGCTCAACGGTGAGCGCTGCACCTCATCCAGCCGCCTGCTGGTGCAGCAGAGTATCGCCGAGACCTTTACGGCCAAGCTTGCGGCGCGCGTGCGTGCGCTGAAAGTGGGTCATCCGCTCGATCCCGCCACCGAGCTCGGGCCGCTGATCCACGAGCGGCATCTCGCCAAGGTCTGCTCCTATGTCGACGTTGCACGCGAGGACGGTGCGATCATCGCCGTCGGCGGCAAGCGGTTCGACGGCCCGGGTGGCGGGCATTACGTCGAGCCGACGCTGGTGACCGGCGCGCGCCAGACCATGCGCGTGGCGCAGGAAGAAGTGTTCGGGCCGTTCCTCACCGTGATCCCGTTCCGCGACGAGGCTGACGCGATCGCGATCGCCAATGACGTGCAATACGGCCTTACCGGCTATGTCTGGACCGGCGACATGGGCCGCGCGCTGCGCGTCGCCGACGCGCTGGAAGCCGGCATGATCTGGCTGAACTCGGAGAATGTCCGCCACCTGCCAACCCCGTTCGGCGGCATGAAGGCATCGGGCATCGGCCGCGACGGCGGCGACTATTCGTTCGACTTCTACATGGAGACCAAGCACGTCTCGCTCGCGCGCGGCACCCACAAGATCCAGCGGCTCGGGGTGTAAGGAGACAAGCCCATGACCTCCCCTCGCCTCGCCACCTATGTCGCCGATGGCTCGGTCCGCTACGGACTTGCGACCGACAAGGGCCTCATCGATCTCTCCACGCGTTTCGCCCAGGATTATCCGACCTTGCGCGAGGTGATCGCCGCGGGAGCCCTGCCCCGGCTGATCGATGCCGCAGCCGGGCTGTCGCCCGATCATGGCCTCGATGCCATCAGCTGGCAGCCGCCGGTCCCCGCGCCCGAGAAGATCATCTGCATCGGCGTCAACTATCCCGATCGCAACGCCGAGTACAAGGACGGCCAGGACGCGCCGAAATATCCGTCGATGTTCATGCGCACGCCGCGCTCCTTCGTCGGCCATGACACGCCGCTGGTGCGCCCGCGCGCCTCGCCGCAGCTCGACTATGAGGGCGAGCTGGTCCTCGTAATCGGCAAGGCCGGACGGCACATTCCGGAGAGCGAGGCGCTGGATCACATCGCCGCGCTCACGCTGTGCAACGAGGGCACGATCCGCGACTGGGTGCGGCATGCGAAATTCAACGTCACGCAAGGCAAGAACTTCGATTCGACGGGCAGCCTCGGGCCCTGGATCGTGCCCTACACCAATGAGAGCCAGCTCGCCGACATCAGGCTGACCACGCACGTCAATGGCGAATTGCGCCAGGACGACCGCACGTCGCGGCTGATCTTCGGCTTCCGCTACCTCATCAACTACATCTCGACCTTCACCACGCTTGTCCCCGGTGACGTGATCGTGACGGGCACGCCCACCGGCGCCGGTGCACGGTTCGATCCGCCGCGCTATCTGAAGCCCGGCGACGTCATCGAGATCGAAGCCGAGGGCGTCGGCACCTTGCGCAACGGCGTCGTCGACGAAGCCCTGTAGAAGTTCAGAAACGGAATGTCAGCATGACCACCATGACCGGCGGCGAAGCCATCGTCAGCGGGCTCGTCGCCCACGGCGTCGACACCGTGTTCGGCCTGCCCGGCGCGCAGGTCTACGGCCTGTTCGACGCCTTCCACCAGGCGCAGCTCAAGGTCGTCGGCGCCCGCCACGAGCAGGCCTGCGGCTACATGGCGTTCGGCTATGCGCGCGCCAGCGGCAAGCCCGGCGTGTTCAGCGTCGTACCGGGTCCCGGCGTGCTGAATGCTGGTGCTGCGCTGCTCACCGCCTTCGGCTGCAATGAGCCGGTGCTGTGCCTCACGGGCCAGGTGCCGACCGACTATCTCGGCCGTGGCCGCGGCCATCTGCACGAGATGCCAGACCAGCTCGCGACCTTGCGCACCTTCGTCAAATGGGCCGAGCGCATCGAATATCCCGACAGCGCGCCGACGCTCGTGTCGCGCGCCTTTCAAGAGATGATGTCCGGGCGGCGCGGCCCCGCGGCGCTGGAAATGCCCTGGGACGTGTTCACGCAGAAGGCTGAGACGGCCGCCGCAAAGCCGCTGGCTCCGTTCGCGCCGCCGCAGCCCGATCCCGACCGCATCGCCAAGGCCGCCGCGCTGATCACGGCTGCGAAGACGCCGATGATTTTCGTCGGTGCGGGCGCGATCGATGCGCGCGAGGAGATCCGCGAGCTCGCCGAGATGATCGACGCGCCGGTGGTCGCCTTCCGCTCCGGGCGCGGCATCGTCTCCAATGCGCACGAGCTCGGGCTCACCATGGCCGCGGCCTACAAGTTGTGGCCGACCACGGATCTGATGATCGGCATCGGCACCCGCATGGAGCTGCCGACCACGTTCCGCTGGCCGTTCAAGCCGGATGGCCTGAAGTCGATCCGCATCGACATCGATCCCGCCGAGATGCGGCGCCTGATCGTCGATGCCGGCATCGTCGCCGACGCCAAGGCGGGCACGGCCGCGCTCGCGGCCGCCGTCAGCAAAGCGGGCTATCGCAAGACAACAGGCCGTCGCGCGTCCATCCGCGACGCCAGCGCTGCGACCTTGCAGGAAATCCAGCAGGTGCAGCCGCAGATGGCCTATCTGAACGTGCTGCGCGAGGCGCTGCCGAAAGACGCCATCGTCACCGACGAATTGTCACAAGTCGGCTTCGCTTCCTGGTACGGCTTTCCGGTCTACGAGCCGCGCACCTTCATCACCTCGGGCTATCAGGGCACGCTCGGCGCCGGCTTCCCGACCGCGCTCGGCGCCAAGGTCGCGCATCCCGACAGGCCTGTCGTCGCGATCACCGGCGACGGCGGTTTCATGTTCGCCGTGCAGGAATTGGCGACCGCCGTGCAATACAACATCGGCGTCGTCACCCTGGTGTTCAACAACAATGCCTATGGCAATGTCCGGCGCGACCAGCGCGAGCGCTTCGACGGCCGCGTCGTCGCCTCCGATCTCGTCAATCCGGATTTCGTCAGGCTCGCCGAATCCTTCGGCGTCGCCGCCAGCAAGGTCACGTCACCCGACCAGCTCAAGTCGGCGCTGGAGACCGCGCTCGCCCATGGCGGGCCGTATCTGATCGATATCGAGGTGCCTCGCGACAGCGAGGTCTCGCCCTGGGCCTTCATCCATCCGCCGAAGCCCTGAAGGCACCGATCGAGCTCACGGCGGGGACGCGCGGCGTCCCTGCAATCCGGCCGCGGCCATCGCCAGCAGGCCGGCCCCGGCCACGAGCCAGCACGCGACCGGCGCCCATCGCACCAGTGGTGCGTAGTCGGGCAGCTTCTGCAGACCGCCGGCGACGGCGGCGATCCGCGCGAACGTGGCCAGCGCCAGCGCGGAGAACACGAGACCGGTCACCTTGCCCTCGGCACCTGACGTGCCGATCGCGAGCGCTGCCGAGATTGCGCTCATCATCATGCAGCCCCAGGCCGCACCGGCGATGAACTGCGCCACGATCAGCACGGTCAGCGCACCGGCGAGTTCGGCGATGACGATCGCGATCGCGCCCAGCAGGCCCGCGATGCCCATCACGATCAGCCCACCGCGATGCTTCACCACCACGCTGGCCGGAAACAGCACAAGGTTGAAGCCGATCCAGAACACCGGCATCAGCCAGGACAGATCCTCCGGCTTGGCGAAGCGGAGATAGAACGCCGAGCTGTTGATGCTGAAATGCAGCTGGTAGCCGAGCGCGAGGATCACCATGGCGCCGATGAACAGCAGCGGCAGTCCCCGCAGCGGCTTGGGCTCGGGCTTGGGATTGGCCGGCGCTTGCGCGGCCGGACCGGCATCCTGCGGGATGCGCGCGAGACCGAGTGCGGTCAGCAGCAGCACGGCTGATGAGATGATGAAAGGCAATCGCGGATCGTAGTCGCGCAGGATCACGCCGAGATACGGCGACACGGCGCCGGCCACGCCATAGCCGAGCATGACCAGCGCTGCCAGGAACGGAATGGCCGGCCGGGCCGCATGGCGCCCGAGCAGGGTCAAGGGCGGCGCGCGCAACACCGAGGAGGTCAGCGCCCAGATCGCGATCAGTCCGATGAAGACCGCTGGACCCGCCGACGCCGCCACGAACGGCAGCGCGACAAAGGCGGCGCAGGATACCGCAGCCAGCAGGCCAACGAATAGACCGAACCGCGCGGCGACGCGCCCGATGCGATCGGCCGCGATCCCCATGGCCGTATCCGAGAGCGTGAAGATCGCCTGGTCCAGCATCAGGATCAGAACGACGTCCGAGGGCGCGATGCCGGCCTGGGCCGCGAGCTTCGGCAGATAGATCACATAGGTCGTCCACAGCAGCGTGAACACCAGCTGCAGCAGCGCAAGGTGAAGTCCTATTCGCGTCGCCGCCGGCGCTCGCTCCTCCGCAAGTTCGACAGTGCTCATGGCCCCTCTCCCGGGGGCAGCATAGAGCCAAGGATGCCCGTTGCAAAACGAGGAAGGTCACAGACCGGCCAGGACTACCGCGCTCGGCGGAAGGTCAGGTTGATGCGCCGGCGGCCGAGCCGAGCATGCTCACCGTCGGCGAGCGGGGCAACGCCATGAAACGCGAGCCGCGCCGGCCCGCCCCAGACGACGACGTCGCCATGAACCAGCCGATAGCGTTGCGTCCTTTCGGTGCGTTTGAGCCCGCCGAACAGAAAGGTCGCGGGCAGCCCGAGCGACACCGAGACGATCGGCGCGCCGATGTCACGCTCATCGCGGTCCTGATGCAGCGACATCCTGGCGCCCGGCTCATAGCGGTTGATCAGGCAGGCATCGGGCGCGAAGCCTGCGAAGCCGGCCTCGCTTGCGGCTTGCTCGGCAAGTTGATGAAACAGCGGCGGCATCGCCGGCCATGGCTGGCCGCTGTCCGGATCAACAGCATCATAGCGGTAGCCGCTGCGATCCGTGACCCAGCCACACGCGCCGCAACTCGTCATCGCCACCGACATCTGATGGCCGCCCGGGGTCACCATGCGGCGGAACGGCGCCTGCGCCGCGATCGTCTCGATCGCTGTGATAAGCTCCGCCTCCTGCGGCCGCGCGAAGCCGCGCAGCAGCACCGCGCCGGGCGCGAGCTGCTCGCGAGCCGGTCCTACCGCCGCGAGTCCATCGAACAGATCCACCGTCATGCGCCTCACTTCGCATCGTGAAAGATCACGCCCAGCGTATGGCGCCGGCCGGAGCGCAGCCGGCTGACACCATGGCGCATGTTGACGCGGTAGCTGCCGCGCGTGCCCTGCACCGGACGATTGTAGACCGCGAACACCACGGCATCGCCCTGCCGCAGCGGCACCACCTCGGCGCGCGACTGCATGCGCGGCCGCTGCTCGGTCAGCACGAACTCGCCGCCCTCGAAATCACGCCCCGGCTCGGACAAGAGGATCGCGACCTGCAGCGGAAACACGTGCTCGCCATAGAGGTCCTGGTGCAGGCAATTGTAGTCGCCCTCGACATATTGCAGCAGCAGCGGCGTCGGCCTGGTCTGGCCGGCCCGATGGCAGCGCGCGAGAAAATCATCGTGGTCGCCGGGGTACCGGACGTCGATCCCCATCGTCGCGTTCCAGCGGTTGGCGACCGCAACAAGATGCGCGTACAAAAGCGGCCGCAGCCGCGCGATCGGATCCGGCAGCGGATAGCTGAAATATCTGTACTCGCCCCGCCCGAAGCCGTGCCGCGCCATCACCACCCGGCTGCGAAAGCGACTGTCGTCCGGATAGAGCGCCGCCAACGCGCGGCAGTCGTCGGGCGAGAGCAACTGCGTCAACACGGCGCAGCCGCGCGCATCGAGGTCCCGTTCCACCATCGCCCAGTCGATCGCCTCGGGGCGCGGCGTGGGTTCGGGCGACGATGGAGTCATCTTGCGTGCCTTGATCATGCAAGCAATGTGGCCATCAGGCTGGCCCAGCGCCACCCGTTTTCCGGGGTAGAACAAACTCGATCAGAGACAACGCTGCTCGGCAAAAACGAGCTCACGTAGCTCGATACCAAACCGCAGACATGCCGAGCCGCCGCCTCAACCCCGCACCACGCCCTCGATCCCGGCCGCGATCTCCAGCAGCTTGCGGTCGTTGCCGCCGGATTGCGCCAACATCAGGCCGACCGGGACCTCGCCATGGCGATGCGCCGGCAGCGAGATGGCGCAGCCGTCGATCATGTTGATGAAGGTGCAGTTGCGCAGGGCACGGATGTTTTCGCGGGCGAAGACCTGATCGTCGGCGAGATCGGCAATCCTGGGCGACGCGTTGGCGGTGGTCGGCATCACCAGCGCGTCGTACGGCGCGATCCGTGCGGCGGCCCGCTTGACCAGCGAGCGGCGGGCGTTGAGCATCTCGATGTAGTCCGGCACCGTGATCGCCTCGCCGCGCAGGATGCGGACGGAGACGCGCGGATCATAGACGTCGCCCTTGGCGATCAGCAGGAAGCGGTGCCAGGCGTAGCTCTCGGCCGCGGCAAAGCCGCCCTTCATGCCGATGACGCCGACGTCGAGAAACTCCGGAAATTCGATGCGCTCGATCAGCGCGCCCTGCTTCGCCAGGGTCTGCAGCGCCCGCTCGAAGGTCGCGGCGACCTCGGCATCGAGCTCGTCGAGCACGATCGTCGTGGGCACCGCGAGCCGCAGGCCCTTCACCGGTCGCGCGGCCAGCGGCCGGATCGGCTCATCGGCCAGCACGGAGTCGAGGATCGCGCAGCATGCGACGGTGTTGGCGAGCGGCCCAAAACTGTCGAGCGTCGAGGACAGCGGCACGCCGCCGTCGAGCGGCACGCGGGCCTGCGTCGGCTTGAAGCCTGTGATGCCGTTGAAGGCGGCGGGGATGCGGCAGGAGCCGCCGGTGTCGGTGCCAAGCGCGCCATAGGCCATGCGGTCGGCGATCGAGACGGCGGCACCCGACGACGAGCCGCCCGGCACGTGGCCGACCTCGCGCTTCCACGCGCTCTTCGGCGTGCCGTAATGCGGGTTGATGCCGATGCCGGAATAAGCGAACTCGGTCATGTTGGTGCGGCCGATCACGACGAAGCCGGCCCGGCGCAGCCGCGCCACGGCGGGCGCATCGGCCTCGGCCGGCGCGGAGTCGTCGAGCGCGCGCGAGCCGGCGCGGGTCACCTGGCCCTTGATGTCGAACAGGTCCTTGATCGAGACCGGAATGCCGGCGAAGGGCGACGGCGCGGCATTGGCCTTGCGCAGCGCGTCCATGCCGTCGGCGGCCGCCAGCGCGGCGTCCTTGTCGACATGGATGAAGGCGCGCTCCCCCTCACCCGCGGGATCGGCAATGCGGGCGAGACACTCCTCCACCAGCTTGCGCGCGGTGGTGCGGCCGGCGGCGAGATCGTCGGCCAGCGCGGCCAGGGTCGGATTTGAAGCGGTCATGGCGTCCTATCGCGTGTGATCAGCGGCATCGGCCGCGATATCCATATCGAGCAGCGCGGAACTCAGCGACTTGCCGTGCGCATCCAGCGCCAGCGAGCGGGTCACCCCGCCGCCGAGCGCCCGGCTCATCACGAAATTCAGCGCCGCAATGTTGGGCAGCTCATAGCGGACCACCTCGCCCCGGACAATGCCGGCAAAGTGGGCCCTGACCCGCTCGGCCGTCACCTGTGCGCGCAGCAATGGATAATCCTTGGCGTCGTAGGCGATGACCGAGATGTTCGAGGTATCACCTTTGTCGCCGGTCCTGGAATGGGCGATGTCGCGCAGCTTCATCTCGTCTCCGATCATGCGGCCGCATCAAAGACCAATTTTCACCGGACGGCAATTGCTGCCCGGGACACCTCTGCGCTTGCCGGAGAGCGGCATGCGCGGCGTGATGGACCGTTGACGCGTCTGCTTCAAATGGCGCATCACATCCGGCAAATGAGCAGGCGACGGAGCCCGCCACAGGGAGGATCCATCGGATGGCCGAGCCAGCGCGCGCACGTCCCAAGCCGACACCCGAGACCCAGCATTTCTGGGACGGCACCAGAGCCGCTGAATTGCGACTGCAGCGCTGCGACGCCTGCGCCCACGTCTACTTCCCGCCGCGCCCGTTCTGTCCGGCCTGCGCCAGCCGCAAGGTCAGCGTCTTCAAGGCCTCAGGCCGGGGCACGCTCTACAGCTACGTCATCAACCATCGTCCCCCGGCGCCCGGCTTCACGCCGCCCTACGCCATTGCCGTCGTGGCGCTCGAAGAGGGCCCGCGCATGATGAGCAACATCACGGGCTGCCCCCAGACACCGGAGGCATTGGAGCTCGACATGCCGCTCGAAGTCACTTTCGAGCCGCTCGACGAACAAATCACCCTGCCCCTGTTCCGGCCGGCGAAAGGATAGCGCCATGCGTCGAAACCAGGTTGCCGTGGTCGGCGCCGCCGAGACCACCGAGCTCGGTATCATCCCGACGATGTCGCAGATCCAGCTGCATGCGGACGCGGCGCTGAATGCGATCGCCGATGCCGGGCTCAAGCTGTCGGACATCGACGGCTTCGCCACCGCGGTCGAGACGCCGCAGCAGATCTGTCATTACCTCGGCATCACGCCGACCTGGGTCGACGGCACCTCGGTCGGCGGCTGCTCCTTCATGCTGCATGTCCGCCACGCTGCCGCGGCGATCGAGGCCGGCCTGTGCAAGACCGTGCTGATCACCCATGCCGAGAGCGGCAAGTCGATGATCGGCAAGCTGCCGCGATCGATTCCGCCTGACAGCCTGCAGGGCCAGTTCGAGGCACCGTTCGGCGTCTACGGTCCGCCCAGCATGTTCCCGATCCCCGTGCTGCGCTACATGAAGACCTACGGCATCACCCATGAGCAGTTGGCGATGGTCGCCGTCGTCCAGCGCGAATGGGCCGCGAAGAATCCTCGCGCGATGATGAAGGATCCGATCACGGTCGAGGACGTGCTGAACTCGCGCATGATCGCCTATCCGTTCCGGCTGCTGCAATGCTGTCTCGTCACCGATGGCGGCGGCGCGCTGATCCTGACCTCGGCCGATCGAGCCAAGGATTTTCCGCAGAGGCCAGTCTATATTCTCGGCACCGGCGAAAGCGTGGAGACGCCGATGGTCAGCCAGATGGAGACGTTCAATTCGTCGCGTGCCTTCAAGGTCGCGGGCCCCCTCGCCTTCAAGGAGGCCGGCATCGGCCATGCCGACGTCGACCATCTCATGATCTACGACGCGTTCGCGCATCTGCCGCTGTTCGGGCTCGGCGATCTCGGCTTCATGCCGCATGAGGAGACCGGCCCGTTCATCGCTGCCGGACACACACGTCCCGGCGGCAAGCTGCCGCTCAATACCAATGGCGGCGGCCTGTCCTACATGCATTCGGGCATGTACGGCATGTATGCGTTGCAGGAGAGCGTGCGCCAGATGCGTGGCATCGCCCCGGCGCAGGTACCCGGAGCCAAGATCTCGGTGTGTCACGGCGTCGGCGGCATGTTCGCCGCGTCAGGGACGATTATTTTTACGAACGAAAGATAACCACCGTCATTCCGGGGCGCGCGAAAGCGCGAACCCGGAATCTCGAGATTCCGGGTCTGGTGCTGCGCACCAGCCCGGAATGACGGGGCAAAACAAGGAGACCTCCCCATGACCAAATCGCTCCAGGACAAAGTCATCATCGTCACCGGCGCCGGCCGCGGCATCGGCCGCGAGATCGCGCTGCTGTGCGCCGCCGAAGGCGCCAAGGTCGTGGTCAACGATCCCGGCGTCGCCTCCGACGGCTCGGGCACCAGCGCAGCGCCGGCGGAGGAAGTGGTCGAGGAAATCAAGAAGCGCGGCGGCACGGCGGTGGCGAATTTCGAGAGCGTGTCCGAAGCGATCCCGGCCAGCAAGATCGTGAAGGCCGCGACCGACCACTTCGGCAAGCTCGACGGCGTGGTCAACAATGCCGGCATCCTGCGCGACATGATCTTCCACAAGATGAGCATCGAGGCGTTCGAGGCCGTCATCAAGGTCCACCTGATGGGCTCGTTCTATGTCGCTCACTCCGCCGCGCGGCTGTTCCGCGAGCAGGAGAGCGGCTCCTTCGTCCATTTCACCTCGACCTCAGGCCTGATCGGCAATTATGGCCAGGCCAACTACGCCGCGGCAAAGCTCGGCATCGTCGGCCTGTCGAAGTCGATCGCGCTCGACATGGGCCGCTTCAACGTGCGCTCCAATTGCGTCTCGCCGTTTGCCTGGAGCCGCATGATCGGCACCATCCCGGCGGAGACCGAGGCCGAGAAGGAACGCGTCGAACGCATGAAGCGGATGGGGCCCGAGAAGATCGCGCCCGTCGTCGCCTATCTGCTCGGCGATGCCTCGAAAGACGTCACCGGCCAGATCTTCGCCGTTCGCATGAACGAGATCTTCCTGATGAGCCAGTCGCGCCCATTACGCTCGGTGCACCGCGGCGAAGGCTGGACGCCGCAGACCATTGCGGAGCATGGCATGCCGGCACTGAAGCCGTCGTTCTACAAGCTCGATCGTTCCGCCGACGTGTTCGGCTGGGACCCGATCTGAGATTTGCAGCGCCAAAATCCGCTTGCAGCGCACACCATCTCAAGTTGTTTTTTGTCTAAACGACCCGCGCGCCGCCATGATTTCGTCGTATGGTCGCCTCCCAACAAAAGTCGGGAGGACATAGATGACGAATGCACGACACGACATCACGCAGGATTCGCCGGCCGGAACTGACGGCTTCGACCGGCGCATGCTCCTCAAGGGCGTCGCCGGCTTTGCCGCGGCGGCAGCGGCAGTCTCGCCGGCCGGTGCCCGCGATTTCGGACCGGGCGCGCAGCCGCAACGCTATCCGGATCCCGACATCGTTGTGATCGACGAGAAGCGCTTCAAGGCCAAGGTTGGCAACACCACGATCAAGCGTCTGTTCACCGGCTGCCTGTGGGCGGAAGGTCCGGCCTGGAACGCGCAGGCGCAGTATCTGGTCTGGAGCGACATCCCGAACAACCGACAACTGCGCTATCTCGACGACGACGGCCACATCTCCCAGCAGTTCCGCAAGCCATCGAACGAATCGAACGGCAACACCTTCGATTATGAAGGGCGGCAGATCACGGCCGAGCGGACCCGCCTCGTCCGCTTCGAGCACAACGGCTCGGTCACCGTTCTCGCGGAGAAGGCGAACGACAAGCCCCTCAACGGCCCGAACGACATGGTCGTCAATCCCAGCGACCAGTCGATCTGGTTCACCGATCCCGGCTACGGCTCGATCAACCTGTATGAAGGGCAGAACGCCCGCAACGGCTCCAATCAGCCGTTCCAGAAGGAAGCCGTCTACCGCGTCGATGCGCAGTCCGGCGCGATCACCAAGGTCGCGGACGAGCCGTTCAAGCCGAACGGCATCGCCTTCAGCCACGACTACAAGAAGCTCTACGTCTGCGACACCGGCATCACGCACTATCCGAACGCCAAGAACGTGATCTGGCAGTACGACGTCAATGGCGACAAGCTGGCGAACCCGAAGGCGTTCATCGACATGACGCTCGACGGCAAGTCGGGCTTCGCGGACGGGCTGCGGGTCGACATCGACGGCAACATCTGGGTCGGCGCCGGCTGGGTCGGCGAAGGCTATGACGGCGTCCACATCTTCGCGCCGGACGGCGTCCGCATCGGCCAGATCAAGCTGCCGGAGATCTGCGCCAATGTCTGCTTCGGCGGCAAGAAGCGCAATCGCCTGTTCATGACCGCGAGCCAATCGCTCTATGCGGTCTATGTGGAGACGCAGGGCGCGCATATCTGTTAGGCCGGAAAACCGCCCTTGCTACGAGGCGTCCCTGCGAAAGCGGGGATGCCTCGTCAACGATGGGGCCACACTCACACTGCCGTCCCGGACAGGCGCGCGGTACGCGCGCGCAGATCCGGGACCCATACCCCCAGGGAGACGTGCGAGGCACGATGGTCGATCCTCCTCGCCCAGCCACATCTGCCTGCGGCTCCGGGTCCGAATCAAGACCGGGACCCGACGAACGGACGCACCTCGCCTTCTGAAACGAATAAAGCGCTTGCTATTTTTCGGAAATCATGTTCTTCTCTCGCCATCCCGCCTCATGCAAGGGGCGTAGCGCGCGATCGTCACGACACGCGAGGCGGGGATGCGATGGCCGCGGTTGAGCCGCAGCGTGTCCCTGGATGCGCGGACGAACGGCTTTGCCGCGGACGTGAAATCGCGTGGTCCTGGCGCCCCGAAGCAGGCGTCAAGTCCGTGGTGATGCCCAGCGCATCGCGCGGGCGACGGTGTCTACGAGCCGGCACACCGGGGAGATCGCGTATAAGCGTGAAGACATCGCGCGGGGAATGCCGGATGTTCGGCTGAACCTGTGGTGACTGCCGCCTGCTTTCTTTTCTGCAGGCGGGCCATGGGTGAGGCCTTCACCCGGCATTCCCCGCGCCCTTGCACGCTCGTGAGGGACATGTTCGCTGCATGCACTCGGGCGCGAAACGCCGCGAGGACGAGATCGTATGTCATTTGCTGCTTGAGCCGCAAATCAGTCGCACCACCGCTGTCGTCCCGGGCAAGCCACGATGCGCGCAGCGCGTCGTGGCGCCGACCCGGGACCCATACGCCGCGGCGGCCGTGATAGGCGAAGGTCGACAACGCATTCGCCCCAAACTACTCCCTGGGGTTATGGGTCCCGGCGTTCGCCGGGACGACAGAGAGTCTGTGGTTACAGCCGAGCTATCCCGTATTTCTCAACCCCGCCGAGATGCCGTTGATCGTCAGCTGAATCCCGCGCAGCACCTGCTCGTCCGGGTTCTGCGCGCGGTGCTCCTTGAGAAGCTCGACCTGCACGTGGTTAAGCGGATCGAGATAGGGAAAGCGGTTGCGCACCGAGCGCTCCAGCAGCGGATTGCCCTGCAGCAAGCGCTCCTGTCCCATGATATCGAGCAACGTCTCGATCACCAGATTCCATTCGCGCCGGATGCGGCCAAAAATCTTTTCACGCAGGGCCTCGTCCGGGACCAGCTCGGCATAGCGCGAGGCGATGGCGATCGAGCTCTTGGCGAGCACCATGTCCATGTTCGACAGCAGCATGCGGAAGAACGGCCATTCCTGATAAAGCTCGCGCAGGAATGGCATGCCCTGCTCCGGATTTTCCGCGATCCAGGTCTCGACCGCGCTGCCGAAGCCGTACCAGCCCGGCAGCATCAGCCGGCACTGCGCCCAGGAGAACACCCAGGGGATCGCACGCAGGTCCTCGATCGCGCGGGTTTTCTTGCGCGAGGCCGGGCGGCTGCCGATGTTGAGGGTGGCGATCTCGTTGATGACCGTCGAGGCCCAGAAATATTCGACGAAGCCGTCGGTTTCGTAGACGAGGCCCCGATAGGCCTTGAAGGCGAGCTCCGAGAGCCGGTCCATCGCAGTGAGATATTCGCGCTTCGGCGCCGGCTGCCGCGGATGCAGCAGGCTGGCCTCGAGCGTCGCGGCGGCGAGAATTTCCAGATTGTTACGTCCGACCTCGGCGTTGGAATATTTGCTGGAGATGATCTCGCCCTGCTCGGTGATGCGGATCTGGCCGTTCACCGCGCCGCCGGGCTGGGCGATGATGGCGTCGTAGCTCGGACCGCCGCCGCGGCCGACCGATCCGCCGCGGCCATGGAACAGCCTGAGCCGGATGCCATGGCGTTCGAAGATGTCGACCAGGCCGATCTCGGCCTTGTAGAGCTCCCAGCCCGAGGTGACGAAGCCGCCGTCCTTGTTGCTGTCGGAATAGCCGAGCATGACCTCCTGCACGGCGCCGCGGCTGTCGACCAGGCGGCGGTAATCGTGCAGCGCCAGCATGCGGTCCATGATGGCGCTGGAGGCCTGCAAATCCTCGATCGTCTCGAACAGCGGCACGATGTTGACGGCGCAGCGGCCCGATGGATCGATCAGGCCGACCTCCTTGAGCAGCAGCGCCACCTCGAGCATGTCGGACATGCCCTTGCACATCGAGATGATGCACTGGGGGATCACGTCGGCGCCGAAGGTCGCGTGCGCCTCGGCAGCGGCGCGGAACAGCGCGAGCTCGCCGACGGTCTCATCGCTGTACTTGACGAATTGCGATACAAGCGGCCTGGCGTTGCGCAGCTCGCTGACAAGCAGGCCGACCCGCGCATCCTCGCTCAGCGCCATATAGGACATGCCGGGCATCGCGGTGTCGATCAGCTCGGCGACGGTGCGCTCGTGCACCGCCGAATTCTGGCGGATGTCGAGCCGGGCCAGATGGAAGCCGAAGCAATCCAGGGCACGCCGCAGCAGCCGCAGCCGCCCGCGGGCGATCACCTCGGCATTGTTGGCGATCAGCGAGTGATGCAGCACGTCGAGATCATCCTGCATCTGCTTGACGCTGTCGTAAGGCGCCACCGCCGCCACGGGAAGGCGGCTGATCGGGATACTGAGCTTCTTCGCCGTCGCCGCCAAGCGCGCATAGATGCCGGACACCGCCAGGCGATATGGCTCGCCGTGACGATGCGGCGACGTGTCCGGCGAGCGCTCGGCCAGCGCACGCAGCTCCTCGGAGACATCGGCGAGATGCGCGGCGATGGACAGCTCGCTGCCGAGCAGGTGCAGTTCCTCGAGATAGTAGTGCAGCGCCAGGCTGGATTGCAGCTTGAGCGTTCCGCGCATCACCTCGGCGGTGACGAACGGATTGCCGTCGCGATCGCCGCCGATCCAGCTCCCCATGCGCAGGAACGAGGCGAGATCGCCCGCCACCTCCCCTCCGTCATTGAGCCGATCCTCGAGCGAGCACAGCAGACGCGGCACCTCACGCAGAAACGTGTAGTCGTAGAACGACAGCCCGTTGGTGACCTCGTCGAGCACCGTCAGCTTGGTCCGGCGCAGCAGGTTGGTCTGCCACAAGGTCAGCACGGCGCGGCGCAGCGCCTCGTCATTGGCCTCGCGCTCATCCGGCGTCAGCTGCATCCGCTCGCGGCGGTCGAGCAGCATCGCGATCTCCATCTCGCGATCCATCGTGCTCTTGCGCCGCACCTCTGTCGGGTGCGCGGTCAGGACCGGGCTGACCAGCGCCGTCGAGAAGAACTTGCGCAGATCGGAAGCCTCGAATCCGGCGGATTTGGCGTGAGCGAGCGTCGCCGCCAGCATGCCGGCCCCGCCATTGGAATCGCTCTTGGCACGCATGCGCCGGATGTTGTTCTGGTCCTCGGCAATGTTGGCGAGGTGCGAGAAATAGCTGAAGGCGCGAACGATGCGGACGGTCTCAGCCGTCGTCATGCCGTCGAGGATCTGCTCCAGCTCGCGCCGCGCCTGGCGGTCCTCGTCGCGGTGGAAGCGCACCGAGGTCTGGCGGATGCGCTCGACGAGGTCGAACAATTCGGCGCCTTCCTGGTCGCGGACGGTATCGCCGAGGATGCGGCCGAGCAGCCGGATATCGTCCCGCAGCCGCGCATCCTCCTCCATCGCCTGCACCTCGGCAGCGCGGTTGGGACGGATTTCCTCGCTCATGGTTTGCGGCGACATGGATGCGCTCTCCAGCAGCTGCCCATTTACGGGTCAGTCTGCCGTATCTATACCGCAGCGCAAGATCAAGAAAGAGGCGTCGCCTGCCCTATTCAATGCTCACGTGACGTCTTCTCATCGCTGAGAGCCGCCAATCGATCAGATCTTTCGCCCTGCCTGCGCCCAATAGGGGTCGCGCAGCCGCCGCTTGAAGATCTTGCCGGAATCCTCACGAGGCAATTTGTCCTGGATTTCGATGTGCTTGGGCACCTTGTAGTCGGCCAGAGAAGCCCTGAGCCGGTGTCTGATCTCGCCGGTATCCAGCACGACGCCGGGCTGCGGCTCGACCACGGCCATCAGGGCTTCCCCGAACTCGGCATCGGGAATGCCGAATACGGCGCAATCGTGCACGCCGGGCACGGCATGCAATACGGCTTCGATCTCGGCCGGATAAATGTTGACGCCGCCGGAGATCACCATGTCGCGCTTGCGATCGCACAGGAAGACGTAGCCCTCAGCGTCCATGTAGCCGACGTCCCCGGACGTAATGAAGCCGTCGCGGTCGATCTCGGCACGCTTCTCCGGCTTGTTGTGATAGGCAAAATCCGGATTGCCCGCGATACGCGAATAGATCTCGCCAACCTCGCCCTGCGGCAGGATGCGGCCGTCCTCGCCGAGGAAACGCAGCTCGGCGCCCGGCGCGACCTTGCCGACGGTGCCGGGCTTGCGCAGCGCGTCCTCCGAGGTTGCGAAGGTGACGGCGCCGGATTCGGTCGAGCCGTAGAACTCGTAGATGACCGGCCCCCACCAGTCGATCATCGCGCGCTTGACGTCGGCCGGGCACGGCGCGGCAGCGTGAATGACATGGCGCAGCGACGATACGTCGTAGCGGCGGCGAACCTCCTCCGGCAGCTTCATCAGCCGGATGAACATGGTCGGCACCATGAAGATCGTATCAATCCGCTCTGTCTGGATGATGCCGAGAAATTCTTCCGGCTCGAAGCGCGGCATCAGCACCAGCGCGCCGCCGAGACGTCCGGCACGCAGGCCGAACGCATTCGGGGCAGAATGATACAGCGGCCCCGGCAAGAGCGCGCGCGAGCCCGGCTTCAAGCCGTAGATCAGCGCTCGCATGCGCTCGGCCGAAGCCGCCTGCTCGACCGTCGGCGCATTGCGGCGCACGCCCTTGGGATGACCGGTCGTGCCGGAGGTGTAGATCATGTTCTGCGGCTGCGGCACCTGCGGCCCCTCGTAAGGACCCTGTTGCATGAGCCAGCTTTCCAGGTCGGTCGCGAACTCCGGTGTTGCGAGCAGATCCGCGCCGATCTTGTAGTTGGACAGGATCTCCGGCGGCGTCGGCACGCTGAGCACGGTGCCTCCGGGTGGAATCAGGCCGCGAAGCTGATGCAACAGATCGGCGTGACCGATCAGCACCTTGGTCGCGGAGTCCTTGAGGATGTAGTCGATCTCCTCCGGTTTGAAGTGCCAGTTCACCGGCACGCCATAGGCGCCGAGCCGCATCGCGCCATAGGCGGCCTCGATGAAGGCGATGTCGTTGCGCATGAGAATGCAGACGCAATCGCCCTGGCCCACGCCGAGCTTCGCGAGGCCGCTGGCGATCCGCGCGGCGCGGTCGGCGATTTCGGCGTGGCTGCGCCGGCGCTCGCCGGAGATGATGCCGCAGAACAGGGAGGACGTTTCCATTTTCTTTGTTATCCGATCTGGCGTCGGTTTGAGTTTCGGCCGTCATTCCGGGGCGATGCGCCGCGACAAAACGGCGGAGCCGTCTTGCGCGGAGCATCGAACTCAGGTGCGCAGTTGCGCACCGGAGAATCTCGAGATTCCGGGCCTGCTCCTTCGGAGCATCCCGGAATGACGGACTCAGTCCGCAAACTTCGGCGCGCGCTTCTCGATGTTGGCGCGCACCGATTCGAGCTGGTTCGGACTGCCGATCAGCTTCTGCTGCTCGACCGATTCGGCGAGCAGCGCCGGCCCCGGATCGACCGAGAGATTGTTCAGCATCCGCTTGGCGGCGCGGATCGCATCCGGATTCTTGCCGGCGATCTCACGCGCGGTCTCCAGCGCAGCCGCGCGCGGATCGGCGCAGATGCGGGTAACGAGGCCGTAGGACTGGCCTTCCTCCGGCGAGAACACCCGGCCCGTGTAGGTCAACTCGCGCAGGATGTCGTCGCGCATCAGGGTCGCCAGGATCGGCGTGCCCGCCATGTCGGGCACCAGACCCCACTTGATCTCCATGATCGACATCTTGGTGTCGGGCGCGACGTAGCGCATGTCCGCGCCGAGCGCGAGCTGGAAGCCGCCGCCATAGGCGACGCCATGCACTGCAGCAATCACCGGCACCGGCAGCTGCCGCCAGCCCCAGACAGCCTGCTGGGCGAAATTCGCCTTGCCGTGGGTGCGAATGGTGAGGTCGCGCTTCTCGCCGCCGGGTATGCCGTTGCCGCCGGACTCCTTCATCGCGGCGAAGCGGCCCATGTCGAGGCCCGCGCAGAAGGCACGCCCCTCGCCGGACAGCACCACCGCCCGCAGTCCCTTCTCCTTCGACAGCCGGTCGGTCGCCGCGACCAGCGCCTCGAACATCTCCATGTCCAACGCATTCATCTTGTCGGCGCGAACCAGGCGAACGTCGGCGACGCCGTCCTTGATCTCGATCGCGAGGCGGTTGTCCATCGAGCGGTCTCCCTACGGATGTCTTTGTGACTTTACAGAATGCTGTCGGAGCGATTTAGTCAATCGACCAATTAACTCACAACATGTCAGGCGGAAACTCCCATGTTCAAGGACAATCTCCTCGAAGGTCGACGCATTCTGGTGACCGGCGGCGGCACGGGCCTTGGCAAAGCGATGGCTGCCCGCTTCCTGCAACTCGGCGCCGAAGTGCATATTTGCGGCCGGCGGAAAATCGCCTGCGACGAGACCGCGACCGAACTGATGGACCTCTACGGCGGCCGCGTGACCAGCCATGGCGTCGACATCCGCAATGCCATGGCGGTGGAGGAAATGATCGAGGCCATCTTCCAGGAAGGCGGTCTCACCGATCTGATCAACAACGCGGCCGGCAACTTCATCTCCCGCACCGAGGAATTGAGCCCGCGCGGTTTTGACGCGGTCGCCAACATCGTGATGCACGGCACGTTCTACGTGACGCATGCCGTCGGCAAGCGCTGGATCGCCGCGAAGCAGCCGGGCAACGTCGTGTCGATCACGGTGACGTGGGTGCGCAACGGCTCGCCCTATGTGGTGCCATCGGCGATGAGCAAGTCGGCGATCCACGCCATGACGATGTCGCTCGCGACTGAATGGGGCCGCTATGGCATCCGCCTCAACACCATCGCGCCCGGCGAAATCCCGACCGAAGGCATGAGCAAGCGCATCAAGCCCGGCGACGAGGCCGGCGCGCGGACCAAGGCGATGAACCCGATGGGTCGCGTCGGCACCATGGAGGAGCTGCAGAACCTCGCGGTGTTCCTGATCTCCGGCGGCTGCAACTGGATCAACGGCGAGACCATCGCGATGGACGGCGCCCAGGCGCTGGCGATGGGCGGCAACTTCTATCAGTTGCGCGACTGGAGCGACGACGACTGGACCAAGGCCAAGGAGTCGATCAAGGCGCAGAACGAGAAGGACCGCGCGACGCGCACGAGCTGACGGCCGAATCGCCCGGTTGATCGGCGACGTGCGCCCTGTAGACTGATCGAGAGATGCTTGCTCCGGCGCGATCCGGGGCGAGGACCACGACAAGACATCAAACAAAGAACAAGACGCAATCGGAGGGGAAACATGTCCGTCTCGACGGCATCGTCGACGCTCGTCGACGTCGTGCGCGACAGAGCGCAAACGCTGGGCTCCGCCACCGCCTATGAGTTCGAGGGGCGCATCACCAGCTTCGCCGCGTTCGACCGCAAGACCAACCAGGTCGCCAACGCGCTCCGGGCCCTCGGCCTCAAGCCGAATGAGCGGATCGCCTATTTCGGCAAGAACAGCGACGTCTATTTCGAGCTGCTGGTCGGCGCCATGAAGGCCAATGTCGTGATGGCACCGGTCAACTGGCGGCTCGCCGGACCCGAGGTCGCCTTCATCGTCGAGGACTGCAAGGCCCCTGCACTGTTCGTCGGACCGGAATTCACTACGATGATCCGCAACATCCGCGACCAGATCCCGAGCGTGCGGCACATCATCACCACCGAGGGCGGCGCGCCGGAATGGCAGGACTACACGGCTTGGCGCGACGCGCAGAGCGCGGATGATCCGGGCGTTCCGATCACGCCGCAGGACATCGCGCTGCAGCTCTACACCTCCGGCACCACCGGCAAGCCGAAAGGCGCGATGCTGTCGCACGCCAACTTCCTCAACCTCGTCAACGCCGGCAATCCCGAGGAGAAACCGGACTGGAACAAATGGTCGACCGAGGACGTCTCGCTGATCGCGATGCCGATCTTCCACATCGGCGGCTCCGGCTGGGGCCTGATGAGCCTCTATCACGGCGCCCGCGGCGTCATCGCGCGCGAGTTCGATCCGACGAAGATCCTCGACTTCTTCGAGCAGTCCGGCATCACCAAGCTGTTCATGGTGCCCGCCGCGATGCAGTTCGTCGTGCGGCAACCGCGGGCGCGCGAGGTGGATTTCTCGCGCCTCAAATACATGCTCTATGGCGCCTCGCCGATCCCGGCGGCGCTGCTGAAGGAGTGCATCGAGGTCTTCAAATGCGGCTTCGTGCAGATGTATGGCATGACCGAGACCACCGGCACCATCATCGCGCTGCCGCCCGAGGACCATGTCGAGGGACTGGAGCGCATGCGCTCCGCCGGCAAGCCGTTGCCCGGCGTCGAGGTCGCGATCATCGATCCCCTCGGCAATCCGCTGGGGCCGCGGCAGGTCGGCGAGATCGCGACGCGCTCGGGCTCCAACATGACCGGCTACTGGAACCTGCCGGAGGCGACCGCACGCACGCTCGGCAAGGACGGCTGGCTGCGCACGGGTGATGCCGGCTACATGGACGAGGACGGCTACGTCTACATTCACGACCGCATCAAGGACATGATCATCTCCGGCGGCGAGAACATCTATCCGGCCGAGGTCGAGAGCGCGATCTGCGATCATCCCGATGTCGCCGAGGCCGCGGTGATCGGGATTCCCGACGACAAATGGGGCGAGGCCGTCAAGGCGATCGTCGTGATGAAGCCTGGCACGCGCGCCACCGAGATCGACATCATCAATTTCACCCGCACGCGCATCGCCGGTTTCAAGACGCCGAAGAGCGTCGACTTCCTCGACGCCCTGCCGCGCAACCCCTCCGGCAAGATCCTGCGAAGGAATCTGCGCGACCCCTATTGGGCGGGCAAGGATCGGCAGGTCAATTGAGTGCACGCACCGCCATCCTGGATCGCTTCGCTTGCGCTCGCGATGACGCCGTGGAGAGAGTGCGCGCTCCCTCTCCGCCGTCATTGCGAGGCGCCTTGCGCCGAAGCAATCCAGGGCTCCGGAGACGACGCTCGATTGCATCAATTGCGCTTGCGACAGGGCCCTGCCGCTCAACAGCGTGTCACCGCTTGTTCACCCCCATGTAGCCGAACAGGAAGCCGGCGACCTTCCGCATCTGGATCTCCTCGCTGCCCTCGGTGATGCGGTAGCGGCGGTGGTGGCGGTAGATGTGCTCGAACGGCTTGTGGCGCGAATAGCCCATGCCGCCATGGACCTGGATGGCGCGGTCGGCCGCCTCGCAGCACAGACGGTTAGCCCAGTAGTTGCACATCGAGACCTTGTCCGAGAGTGTGTGCTCGACCTGGGCCTGGGTGAGCCGGTCCATCTCCCAGGCCGTCTTGCGGATCAGCAGCCGCAGCATCTCGGCCTGGGTCGCCAGCTCGACCAGCGGCCACTGAATCGCCTGGTTCTCGGCCAGCGCCTTGCCGAACGGCTTGCGCTCACGCGCGTAATTCACACTCTCATTGATGCAGTAGACGGCCGCGCCGAGCGAGCTCGCCGCCTGGCGGATGCGGTTCTCATGGACGAAGCATTGCGCCAGCGACAGCCCGCGCCCGACCTCGCCGAACTGCGCATCCTCCGGCACGAACACGTCGGTGAAGCTGACGCGCGGATGATCGGTCGGCATGTTGAAGGTCCAGAGATACTCCTCGACCTTCACACCCTCGGTCTTGGCCGGCACCAGAAAGCAGGTGATGCCGCGCGCGTCACCATCATTGCCCGAGGTGCGCGCGAACAGTGCACAGTGGGTGGCGACGTGCATGCCCGTCGTCCACATCTTCTCGCCGTTGATCAGCCAGCCCTTGATGTTGTCGCGGGTGGCCGGAACGGCCTTGGTTTCCATGTGGGTCGCGTCCGAGCCGTGATGCGGCTCGGTGAGACCGAACGTGATGCGGTACTTGCCGGTGATCGAGCCGTCGATCATCGCCTTCTGGTCGTCGCGGCCGTACCGGTCGAGCATGGTGACGATCGGCAGATTGCCGACGATCGAGTGCTCGTTCTGCAGGTCGTTGTGCAGGCCGAGGCCCTTGGAGGCGAAATGCTCGCGGATCACGGCCATCCAGAGGTTGGACCCGTCCTTGCCGCCATAGCGCTTCGGAATTGCAAAGCGCAGATGGCCGGCCGCATCGGCACGATCCTTGGCCTTGCGCAGCAGTTGCTCCCATTCATGCCGCGGCAGGCCGCCATTCTCGAAATCGGTGCGCGCCCATTCGCGGCGATGATCGAAGAAGCGGATGTTGTCGTCGGCCTGCTCCAGCGGCTTGATCTCGGCGGCGATGAAGCGATCGAGCTCGTCGAGATAGGCGACCAATTCCTTCGGCAAGGAAAAATCCACGGCGTGTCTCCCAGTGTGTTTCGTTGTTGTTGTTGATCCTGGTCGGCGCGACCTCCCGTCGCGTGCTTGTGGCGCGCAGCGCCGTTGCGTATTTGGATGACTGCAACACCTGCGCAGGCGCTAAGCTGATGCGCGACAGCCAATCAGAAGACAGGAGGAACAGCCGATGGAGCTGAAGTTTTCGAGAGTGACGCGCAAGGGGCCGATCACGATCGTCACCCTGGCGCGCCCCGAGGTCTACAACGCCCTGCACATCGAGGCGCATCATGAACTCGAGCGCGTGTTCGACGCCTTCGCCGCCGATCCCGAGCAGTGGGTCGCGATCGTCACCGGTGAGGGCGACAAAGCGTTCTGCGCCGGCAACGACCTGAAATGGCAGGCGGCCGGCGGCGCGCGCGGTTGGGGTAAGAGCGGCTTCGCGGGGCTCACCTCCCGCTTCGATTGCGACAAGCCGATCATCGCCGCCGTCAACGGCGTCGCAATGGGCGGCGGCTTCGAGATCGCGCTCGCCTGCGACCTGATCATCGCCTCCGAGAATGCGACCTTCGCGTTGCCCGAGCCGCGCGTCGGCCTCGCCGCGCTCGCCGGCGGCCTGCAGCGGCTGCCGCGCCAGATCGGCATGAAGCGCGCGATGGGCATGATCCTCACCGGTCGACATGTCGGCGCCCGCGAAGGCCATGAGCTCGGCTTCGTCAATGAGGTGGTGCCGCAAGGCGAGGCGCTGGCGGCGGCGGAGCGATGGGCCGAGACGATCGCCAAGAACTCGCCGATGTCGATCCGCGCCTCCAAGCAGGCGATCGAGAAGGGCCTTGCGGTCTCGCTGGAGCAGGCCATCACCGAGCAGCGCGACTACCCGGCGGTGCAGGCGATGATCCATTCGCAGGACTACATCGAGGGACCGAAGGCGTTCTCGGAGAAGCGGCCGCCGAGGTGGCTCGGGCGGTGAGTTATCCGATACTTCGCATGCTCTGGGCCTGATCGCGCCGGGTTGTCTCCGCTCCGTCATGGCCGGGCTTGACCCGGCCATCCACGTCTCGCAGCAGACTCGTGAAGAGATGGATGCCCGGGTCAAGCCCGGGCATGACGCCGGTGGGTTAGGAGCCATCGGTGCTCCTCCCAGCTTCGCGCTTGTAGGACGCGTAGTTCGGCTGATCGACGGCGAGCTTGGCGAGAGTGGTCCGCCAGAGGTGCTGCTTCAGGCCCGGTGTCTGGAGACCAACGGCGCCGCTGGCGATCTGAGCCGCGAGCGCTCGATTGAGTTCGAGTAGATCACCATCCTGTCCCAGCAATTCTCTCAACCGCGCATGCTCCGCCTCATCTGCCGCAGCCGCCTGTGTGAGCTGTCGCACCACGAGATCGAGCGCGTTGATGCCCACGCGCAGCTTGAACGCCTGGTGCCCCGAGATCAGCGGCGCGATGTCGTTGCGCAGGAAGTCGGCGACGGATTGCACCAGCTCGGTCGGCGTCGGCTCGTCCTGCATCAGCCCTCTCCCCTCGGCGCAAGCAATCGCAACAGATCGATCTCGGTCTCCGACGCGCGGCGGCCGATCATGGCGCGCTCCATCGAATGGTCGGGACCGATGCGAAAACGCTGCATCATGCCGCAGCACATCACGCCCCAGCGCAGCGTGCCCATGACCTCCCAGAACTTCACTCTATCAGCGTCGACCTTGCGGCCCCCGCCCTCGTAGCCCGCGAACAGCTCCTCACGCGATCCGAAGCCGCCGACCGGCTTGTCGATCTCGCCGAAGCGCCAGGAGTTGACGCAGATCCAGCCGAGATCCTCCATGGGATCGCCGAGATGGGCGAGCTCCCAGTCGAGCACGGCGCGCACGCCATCGCGGCCGATGATGAGATTGCCATTGCGGAAATCACCGTGCACCAGCGTGATCTCGGCCGGGGGACCGGGATCGTTCTGCGACAGCCAGCGCAGGGCCAGATCGAACACCGGGCGCGGCCAGTCGAAGCTTTGATATTCCCGTGCGAGCTCCGCGATCTCCTTGGTCGCGGTCATCCCGCGCAACGCGGGCAGCGTCTCGCGTCGAATCCCGTGGATGCCGGCGGCGATGCCGCCCAGCTGGCGCGCGAGGCGCGGCCTCGCCTCGGCGAATTCGGCATCACGCAGGATCTTGCGCGCGATGGTCTCGCCCTCGACGCGGCGCATGATGAAACCGGCGCCGAGATCGTCCTCCGGCCGCAGCACGTGCAGGACCTCGGGCGACGGCACGCCGGCGGCATAAGCGAGCCGCATCAGCGCCGCCTCGTTGTCGAGCCCGGCGGCACGCCCGGGCGCGGCGCCGTAGCCTTTCGGCGAGCGACGCAGAATGGCGCCGACCTCACCGACGGGATGGACGATGTCGAAGCGCCATGTCTCCTGGCTGGCGCCGCCGGAGAGTCTTGCGGCGCCGCTCACACCGGTCGCCCCCGGCATGAACGAGGCGACGCAGCGGGACAGCTCGGTCTCGATCATTGGCCCTTGAACTTGGCCGGGCGCTTTTCGAGGAACGCGGTGACGCCTTCCTTGAAATCCGAAGTGCTGCCTGCGACGCGCTGCGACTGAAATTCCGCGTTGAGCTGCTCCTCGAAAGAGTTCTCCGGGCTGTCCCAATACAGCTGGCGGATCTGCGCCAGCGCCACCGTCGGCCCGTTGGCGAGCTCGTGCGCGAGCTTCATCGTCTCCTCCTTCAGGACCGCATCGTCATAGACGCGGTTGACGAGGCCCCATTGCAGCGCCGTCTCGGCCGGCAGCTTCTCGCCCAGCAGCGACAGCTCGATCGCGCGGGCCTTGCCGACGAGGCGCGGCAACAGCCAGGTCGAGCCGCAATCAGGCACCAGTCCGATGCGGCGGAAGGCCTGCAGAAAGTAGGCGGACTTCGCGCACAGGATCATGTCGCCCATCAGCGCGAAGCTCATGCCGGCGCCGGCGGCCGGGCCATTCACCGAGGTCACGATCGGGCAATGCAGATTGCGCAAGCGGCGCAGGAACGGATGGAAGGCGGTCTCGAGCGCGGCGCCGGCATTGCTGCGGCCGGGCTTGGCCTGCGCATTGCGGCCCTGCAGGTTGGCGCCGGTGCAGAACGCGCGGCCGGCGCCCGTCACGACGAGGCAGCGCACCGCAGCCTTCTTCTCCTCGATCTCGTCGAGCGCTTCGGCCAACCCGCCGAGCATGTCGATCGAGACCGCATTCATCACCTCCTGATGGTCGAGCGTGAGGATGGCGACGGGCCCGTCGAAATCGAGCGTGACGTGCTTGTACTGCATGGTTTCCTCTCAAGAGCTTTTCGGTCGCTGCATTCTTCGCGGCGGAAATTCGAAGCGCAGCCCGGTTCGGTCAGCATATTTGATTTTTGCGCTTCGCTTGTCCATGGTTGCATCATCCAAATAACCGAAGCGACGCGCAGCGCGCTCACATCATCACGGAAACGCCCGAGAGAACCCCATGACCATGTTCGACCTCACCGGCCGTGTGGCCGTCGTCACCGGCGGTAATGGAGGCATAGGCCTCGGTATTGCCCAGGCACTTGCGTCCAGTGGCTGTAACGTCTCGATCTGGGGCCGCAACGCCGAGAAGAACAAGGCTGCGGCGGCGTCGATGGCCGCCGGGCCCGGCAAGGTCGACACCCGTATCTGCGACGTGACCAGCGCCGCTTCCGTCAACGAGGCGATGAAGGCCACGCTCGACACGTTCGGTCGGGTCGACGGCTGCTTTGCCAATGCCGGCATCGGCGGCGGTGGCCGCAAGCCGTTCATCGAGCGCAGCGAGGAGGAATGGCGCACGATGTTCGCAACCAATCTCGACGGCGTGTTCCATGCGTTTCAGGCTGCCGCGAGGCACATGACCGCGCGCGCCGAAGCCGGTGACGCGTTCGGCCGGCTGGTTGCCACCTCGAGCCTGGCCTCGCTGTTCGGCACCGCGCGCAACGAGCATTATGCAGGGACCAAAGCCGCGCTGAATGCGCTGTGCCGCGCGCTCGCGGTGGAGCTGGCGCGCTATGGTGTCACCGCGAATGCCATCCTGCCCGGCTGGATCAAGAGCGACATGACCGCGGGCATCATGGGCAACGAGAAGTTCGTCGCCAACGTCATGCCGCGTATCCCGGTGCGCCGCTTCGGCGAGCCGTCGGATTTCGGCGGCATCGCCGTCTACCTCATGAGCAAGGCGTCGTCCTATCACACCGCCGACTGCTTCGTGATCGACGGCGGCTATACCGCATTCTGATCCCTCGCAGCGGGTGGTGAGCCGGTGCGCCGGCTCACCAGACGGGGATCGTTCCGTGCTGCGCTCCAAGATTTCCGAAATTTAATCCGCCTCTGGCTGCCACGCCCCCGTGACGCCGGCGTTGTCACCCATCACATAACGGAGAGAATTCCCAGGAAGGATGCCATGAAGCGCGGTGTGACGGTTTTGGCCTGTGTGTCTGCCCTGGCTGTGGCCGGCTACTTTGCGATGGCAAAGTGGGGCATCCAGCACGAGAGCCGCGAGTTCTTCGATGCTGCGCGGCAGCGGTCGATCAATGTCGATGTCGCGGTGCGCAAGGACTACGAGATGAAGGCCAATGCCGGGCTGTGGCGGCTGCCCGTGGCCATCATCAGCAACGGCAACACGGTCAAGAACACCGAGTACTCGTTCCTCGCGAACGTGTTCGCCGCGCGCGGCTACCTCGTCGCCAGCGTCCAGCAGGACCTGCCGACCGATCCGCCGCTCGTCACCAAGGTCGGGATGCCATATGTCGGCCGGCTCGACGTCTACCAGAAGGGCGAGGCCAACATCCTCTGCGTGCTGAACGAGATGAAGAAGCGTCATCCGAATGCCGACTACGATCACCTGACCCTGGTCGGCCACTCCAATGGCGGCGACACCGCGATGTATTTCGCCAAGGAGCATCCGAACATCGTCTCGCAGGTGGTGACGCTCGACAACCTGCGCGTGCCTTTCGTCATCAGGGACAAGCTAAAGATCCTGTCGTTCCGCTCGGATGATCCGCAGTTCAAGACCGACCCCGGCGTGGTGCCGACGCATGTCGACAAGAAGAGCGGCATCGACATCATCAAGACCGAGTTCCAGCACACCTGGATGAGCGACCGTGGCCCCTACACGGCGCGGGAACGGATCCAGGCGACGCTCGACAAATATCTCGGCGGCGATGCGACGAGCGAGCTGGCCCCGGCAGATACCGACAATCTGATCGTGACCAACGGGGCAGCCGCCCTTCCCTGATCTGGCAATCAGCGCGACGGCACGACCGGCGAAATGCGAAGGGCGGCCGCGCAATCGCGCAGCCGCCATCGCAGACGTCAGTCCTGCGGTTTCTTGGCCGGCGGGCCGCTCTTGTTCCCCGGCATGCCCTTGATGTTCGACGGGTCCTGCGCGCTGACGTCCGGATTATGGCGGTTGATCGTGGACGAGCCCACCGTGCCGCTTCCCGTCTCAGTGCCCGGTCCGTTCTTGTTGCCCGGCGCGCCCTGGATGCCTGCTCCGGAATTCTGCGCACTCGGCGGCGGCGCGGTCTGTGGGCTGCCCTGCGCCAGCGCGGACGTGGCCGAGACGACGAATGCGCAAGCAATCAGACTGATCATTGGTTTCATGGCGCGACCTCCATTTGTCGTTGCCGTGCTGTCCGAACGTAGCGCTGGCGGAGCCGTTCCCGGGAACATCGAATTTCCGCGAAGACGGCGCTGATGTGCGCAACCCCTGCCCGCTTTATTGGCTTCCGCATCGCGTCACAGCCCACTACGGTCGGGGAACCGACGCACCAGAGGCCTCTAGATGGAATACCTCTCCACCGATCTCAGCCCGCGCGAGCGCTACAAGATTCTGACCTCCTTCGTGCTGCCGCGGCCGATCGCCTGGGTGACGACGAGAAGCGAGACCGGGATCGTCAACGCCGCGCCATTCTCGTTCTTCAACGTGCTCGGCGAGGACCCGCCGCTGTGCGTGTTCGCGATCAACCTGCGGCCCGATGGGCGGGTCAAGGACACCCTCGTCAACATCCGCCGCGGCGGCGAGTTCGTCGTCCACATCACCGACGAGCCGCTGGCGCAGGCGATGCACGAGACCGGCGGCGACTTTCCACCTGAGATCGGCGAGCCGGATCACCTCGGGCTCAAGCTTACACCGTCGCGGATGATCGGCGTTCCGCGGTTGGCGGAGGCACCGTTCGCGATGGAGTGCAAGACCTGGCAGCTCATCGACGTCAATGGCGATCGCGTGCTGGTGCTCGGCGAAGGCCTCGCTTTCCACATCCGCGACGAATTGTGGGACACCGAAAAGATGCGGGTCGAGATGGAGCTGTTCCATCCTGTCGGGCGCATGTTCGCCGACCGCTATTGCCGCACCAATGACCGGATGGATTTCCCGCCGGCGAAGGGCGCCGCCTGAGCGTTCCCGGCCGCCGGCACGGGCAGTCAGTAGGTCGCGGCGAGATAGTCGACGATCTTGCCGACATCGGCCGCGTCGATCGGGGCGCCATAGACCTTGATCATCTTGGTGACTTCGGCCTGCCAGAACTCCTTCCTGTTCTGCATCGGCGGCTGGGTCTTGATGTAGTCGGAGGAGTGACAGGCCGTGCAATTGCCCTGCACGACGGCGAGATCGGGCCCCGGCTTGAAGGCCGCCGTCTCCTGCGGAACCTGATAGTTGACCGGGGCTGCCGTGAGCGAGGTGGGGCGGCCCGCCAGGCAGCCAAGTCCGACGGCCAGCGTGGCGATGAGGAAAGACGTCCGACGCATGGTGATGCTCCTCAGGCCGCCGTGACGCGGACGGTTTCGACGACATTGCGCAGATAGCCGGCCGGATTCCAGCGCGGCGTCTCCGGCTGGGTCTCGCCGGAATTGCTCGTGGCACGCACCTTGAGATCGTGGGACCCCGCGGCAAGCTTCACCGGCAGCTTCCACTCGCGGAAGGAATATTTTCCGAGATCCTTGCCGAGCTTGGCGTCGGTCCAGGTTTTTCCGCCGTCGGTCGAGACCGCGACCTGCTTGATTCCCGTTCCGCCGTCGAATGCGAGGCCGCGCAGCATTGCCCTGCCCGCCTTGAGCTTTGCGCCGTCGGCCAGGCTGGTGATGAACGAGCGGACCGTGAAGCGGTTGATCGGGATCGTCGCTTTCGGCGTGGTTCCGGGCTCGACGGCATTGTTCGGCGTGTCCGGAATTCGATAGGCCGATTTCATCCAGAAGCCGTCAAAGACGTTGTCGATGACAGTGATCTCGTTGAGGTGCTTGACCCAGTAGGTGCCGTAGTAGCCGGGCACGATCAGGCGCAGCGGAAAGCCGTTCAGGAACGGCAGATCCTCGCCGTTCATGCCGTAGGCCAGCATCACCTCGCCATCCATGGCGTGATCGAGGTCGAGCGCCTTGACGAAATCCGGCGTCTTGTCGATCACCGGGCCGTCCATGCCGCCGAAGGTGACCTGCCTGGCGCCGGCCTGAACACCCGCCATGTCGAGCACGGTCTTGAGCGGCACGCCACGCCAGCGCGCATTGCCCATGGCGCCATTGCCAAGCTGGCCGCCTGCGACGCGCGGCTCGAAGAAGCCGCGGCTGTTGCCGGAGCATTGGTTGACGGCGACGATCTCGGTCGCCTTCATCTTGCGGATGTCCTTGAGCGACAGCTTGAGCGGCTTGTCGACCTTTCCCTTGATCGCGAGCGTGAACTTGTCCGGATCGAGATCGTAAGGCAGGCCCGCCAGATGATAGCGGACGAAGAAGGCATTGTTCGGCGTGATCACGCCGTCATTGAACACCCCGAATGGCGTTTCGAGTTGCGGCGGCCGGCTGGTCAGACCGATCATCGGTCGCTTCTGCGGATATTTCACCAGCGGGCGCTCGCCATTGGCGAAGGGCAACGTCACCGTCTCCTCGGCCAGCGCACGGGTCGTGCCGAAGCTGCCCAGCAAAGCAGCCATCCCCGCTCCCTTGAGCAGATCACGTCTGTCGATCATGCAACTCCCTCCGGAGTGGTCGTTTTGAACCCGCGGTCATCACCGCCGGCTCTCATCGAAATCTGGCGGCATGCACGGCCGCTGCGAATTGATCGTTGCACATTCTCTCACTGCGAGAAAAGCCGTGAACGTCCGCAATCATGGCATCGCAGCGCGGCAACGGACGAGACTTCGCACGTGCAACAAGAGCAATCGTGCATCGAACCGCAGGGCGGGCAAGCGGGGCCGTCAGGCGGCGCGTGCCCACCGACGGCGCCGGCGAGGGACGACGTTGGGCACGGCTCACTCCACAGTCGTTGCACGCCGCGATGAGCTCGCCGCGCCTTTGTGCACCCTACACGCGCAACTACGTGCCCTGCCCGATCTTGTCCTGTGTCTTCTTGTCCTGTGTCTTGGTGTCGAAGTCGCTGGCGTCGTGGCGCTCGTGGAGCTGGCTCTTTGGATCGCCGGAGACGCGGTTGACCATGCGGCCGCGCTTCACAGGGGTGCGCTGCGCGATCTGCTCGGTCCAGCGCTGAACATTCCTGTAGTCCTGCACCGAGAGGAACTCGCCGCCTTCGTAGAGCAGGCCCTTGGCGAGCGCGCCGTACCACGGCCACACCGCGATGTCGGCGATGGTGTAGTCGGGGCCGGCGAGATACTCGCTTTCGGCGAGACGGCGGTCGAGTACGTCGAGCTGGCGCTTCACCTCCATCGCGAAGCGGTCGATGGCATACTCGATCTTGGTCGGCGCATAGGCATAGAAGTGGCCGAAGCCGCCGCCGAGATAGGGCGCAGCTCCCATCTGCCAGAACAGCCAGGACAGGCATTCGGCGCGCTTGGCCGGCTCGGTCGGCAGGAAGGCGCCGAACTTCTCGGCCAGATACACCAGGATCGCGCCGGACTCGAATACGCGGATCGGTTCGGTCCCGCTGCGATCCAGCAGCGCCGGGATCTTGGAATTGGGATTGATGGCGACGAAGCCCGAACCGAACTGATCGCCCTCGCCGATCCGGATCAGCCAGGCGTCGTATTCGGCGCCGCTGTGGCCGAGCGCCAGCAGCTCCTCGAGCATCACTGTGACCTTCACACCGTTGGGCGTTCCCAGAGAATAAAGCTGCAAGGGATGACGGCCGACAGGCAATTCCTTCTCGTGCGTCGGACCTGCGATCGGCCGGTTGATGTTGGCGAAGCGGCCGCCGCTGGCCTTGTTCCAGGTCCAGACCTTGGGCGGCACATAGCTGTTCTGTTCAGACACGGCAGACTCCGGCGTGAGCGTCAGGAGCGAGCGTTTTAGGCGCATCTGCCGTGAAGCGGAAGCCATGCTGCGCGCGGGCGCCATCAGCATTTTCTGCATTGCGCGGTCGAACCTGCGATGACAGAACGGAGACAAGACAACAATGACGGTCCGTCACGGGCCGGCTCTTGGAAACGCCGATGACTGCAAGTAACCTGCCCCCCGACCGCATTCCCGTGATCGTCGGCGTGGGCGAGATCGTCGATCGTCCCAAGGATATCGGCGACGGTCTCGAGCCGCTGACGCTGCTCGAACAGGCGATCCGCCGTGCGGAAAATGACGCGGGCGCCAAGCTCATCCACGACATCGGCTCGCTCGACGTCGTCAACTTCCTGAGCTGGCGCTACCGCGATCCCGAGCAGCTTCTCGCGCAGCGGCTCGGCGTGACGCCGGCGCACTGCCACTATGGTCCGGTCGGCGGCGAGAGCCCGATCCGCTTTCTGCACGAGGCCGCCTTGCGCATCGCGCGCGGCGAATGCGAGGTCGCGGTGGTCTGCGGCGCCGAGGCGCAATCGACCGCGACCAAGGCCGAACGCGCCGGCGTACCCCTGCGGTGGACGCCGTTCGCCCACGACGTCGAGGAGCCGAAGCGCGGCGCCGCGTTCCAGAAGCCGCTGGCGGTGAAGCTCGGCGTATTCCGCCCGGTCTCGGTCTATCCGTTCTACGAGGTCGCGAGCGCGGCCAAATGGGGCCAGACGCCGCGGCAGGCGCTCGCGGAATCCGGCGAGCTGTGGTCGCGCTTTTCCGCGGTCGCCGCCTACAATCCCAACGCCTGGCTGAAGCGGCACTTCGCGCCCGAGGAGATCACGACTCCGTCGGCCGACAACCGCCCGATCGCCTGGCCCTACACCAAGCTGATGGTCGCCAATCCCATGGTCAACATGGGCGCGGCGCTGATCCTGACCAGCTTGGCCAAGGCGCGTGCGGCGGGCATTGCCGACAGCCGCATGATCTATCCGCTCGGTGGCGCAGCGGCGGAGGATCCGCGCGACTACCTCACGCGCGATCAGTTCGCCGAGAGTCATCCGCAGAACGCCGTGTTGCGGGCAGCAATGAACTTCGTCGGCGGCAACGGCGCGGCGTTCGACGTCATCGAGCTCTACAGCTGCTTTCCCTGCGTGCCGAAGATGGCACGGCGGATCCTCGGCCTCGGCGCCGACGTGGAGCCGACCGTCACCGGCGGGCTGACCTTCTTCGGCGCGCCGCTCAACACCTACATGACGCATGCCGCCTGCGCGATGGTGCGGCGGCTGCGCGGCGGCGCCAGGCGCGGCCTGCTGTACGGCCAGGGCGGCTTCGTCACCAAGCATCATGCGCTGGCGATCTCGCGCGAGCCGCCGTCGTCCCTGTCACAGGAGGTGAGCGTGCAGGCCGAGGCCGATCGGCATCGCGTCGCCGCGCCGGCGTTCGTCAGCGAAGCCGGCGGCGGCGGCCGGGTCGAAAGCTTCACCGCGCTGTTTGATCGCAACGGCGAGGTCGAGCATGGCATTGCGATGCTGCGCACCGAGCAGGACACGCGCACGTTGGCGCGCGTTCCGGCGCAGGACGCAGCCACGCTGGCGCGGCTGATGGATCAGGACAGGACGCCGGTCGGCGCGCTCGGCACGATCACGATGGCCGCCGATGGTGTGCCGGAGTGGCGGACGAATTAGTTCGCTTCCGTCGCCTCACACCTCCCGGGCGTCACGCTGCCAGCGCGCATAGGCCGTGTCCCAATCAGGATCAGGATCGCTGTCCGCCACGAAGCCGAGCGTCCTGCCGCCGCCGAGGTCGCGGAAGCCGATCATGGCGCGGCGGTGCGCGCCGCTTCTGACATAGGCGCGCATGCTGGCTTCGTCGGTCCAGACCGTCAGCGTATGATAGATGCCATTCACCGGACGAAGCTCGACGCGCAGATTCCCGGGAGCCGCACGCGCCTGGCGGACGGCGCGCAACGTGTGCCACCAGAATCGCGCCAGCCGATTGAGGCCGCGATGCGGGCGGAAGCCGGTGACGGAAACGTAAACGCTCATGGCGCGCTCCTGGATCGCAGACCGCCGCGCAATGGAACGGTCGCGCCGACGGGTGTGAGCACAACGCTGCTCGCCGTCTCCCGGATGTCGGAGCGCAGATCACGGTCCGGCGCTCAGCGCCCGCTACGCCTGGGCTTCGCGTCGGCAGGCACCGTGCCCGTGGTCTCCGCCGCCGCCGGAGGCGCGCTGTTGTCGCCGGCCAATTGCCGGTCGCGCCTGCGCGCGAGGGCCTCATCCCGCCGTGCGGCCGCGATCGCCAATTCCGGATCCAGCTTGAGGGCCTGGTTGAAGTCGGCGAGCGCGCGGTCGTAGCGCCCCTTCGCCAGCCACACCGCGCCACGGTCGCTGTACATTCCGGCATCGCTGAAGCCCATGCGCACGGCGTGGTCGAGATCGACGAGGGCCTCGTCAAGATCGCCCTTGCGCTGATGCGCGAGGCCACGATCGTGAAACAGCACCGGGTCGTTCGGATCCAGCCGGATCGCCCGCTCAAAATCGCCAAGCGCGCGGTCGATGCGGCCCATGCGGACCAGATCCCTGGCGCGATAGCGATAGAGATCGGCATTGCGGGGCGCGAGCCGGATCGCTTCGTCGAAATCAGCGACAGCGCGCTCGAGATCGCCCTGCCGGCTGCGGTCCATCCCCCGCTTCAGGAAGGATGCGGCGGTCGTCGGTGCAGCCGGGACGACCTGCTCTGCGGCTCTCGGCTCTGCCGGCGGAGACAGCGCGGGGGCCTCCGCCTCCGGAGGCGGCACCGGCAGCACGGCTCCGGTCGCGTCTTGGACGGCAGGCGCCGGGACGGTCTCACCTGCGACCTTGCGCTGCGGCCCCGATCGGGCCTGCGG
Organism: Bradyrhizobium sp. SZCCHNR1053; assembly: GCF_032381235.1. Classification (NCBI taxonomy): domain Bacteria; kingdom Pseudomonadati; phylum Pseudomonadota; class Alphaproteobacteria; order Hyphomicrobiales; family Nitrobacteraceae; genus Bradyrhizobium; species Bradyrhizobium sp. SZCCHNR1053. Next base: position 316,576 of record NZ_JAUHJM010000004.1, on the reverse strand, counting down.
CGACGGTGTCACGATCGAGCGCGTCGCCGGACTGCTCATCCAATCACCGGCGGAGGGCAAGAGCAGAATCTCGAGGCCGATCAGGATCGCGCTGAGCACGGCGGTCGCCGCGGTGAACTGCAGGATGGCGTCCCAGCGTTCGCGGCGGACGCGGTCGCGCTCAGAAGCAAGATGGGCGTCGTATTCGGCGCGCAGGTCAGGGTCGCGCAGCACGTTGTAGGCGACGATGATCAACTTGAGCTGATGCTCCGACGCCGGATCGGCGCCGCCCCGGAGGTCGGGATGGTGCGCCTTGGCGGCCTGGCGAAACGCCCGCTTGATCGTGTCGAGATCGGCCCGCGGCGATACGCCGAGCACCTCATAATGCGTCGTCATGGCGCGATCCCGAGCCTCTCTTCCGAGGCCGGTTCGGGATCACGCGGGGAGCAGGTCGAGCGCATAATGGGCGCCATCGCGGGTGAGCCGACCGAACGCGGCCCACGGAAAATGAGATCCACAAACCAACATCTTTTCTGCAACGATACGATCGAGCAATCTGCGCCGGCTGACCTCGGCAGCCGCGCCGTCCTGGTCATAGGCGCCGTGCCATTCGGGATGGCGCAGGCACAACGCCGGCACATAGGCGGTGTCGCCCGAGATCATCAGTTGCTCCGCTCCGGAGCTGAGATGAAACGCGGTGTGCCCCGGCGTATGACCGGGGACGCTGACGAAGCGGATGCCGGGCACCACCTCGTCCTCGCCCTCGACCGGCAGCACGTTCTTCCAGCCCGGGATCACGCTCTGGATGCGGCGCGCCAGCGACTGCCGCCACGGCGGCAGCCGGCTGGTCAGAGATGCATCGGTCCAGAATTTGTATTCGGCCGCAGCCACGATGATCTCGGCGGAGGGAAACACCGGCGCGTTGGTGTCCTCGCCGAGCAGTCCGAAAATATGATCGGGATGGAAGTGCGAGATCAGGATGGTGTCGATGTCCTCCGGGCGAATGCCGGCTGCTTTCAGATTGTCCAGCAGGCGGCCCGAAATGAAGATCGAGTCGGAATTGTAGCCCTGGACCTGACCGCCGCCGCCGGCATCGCACAGCACGGTCTTGCCCTTCAGCCGCACCACGAAGGTGGAGATCGGGACCGGGACGAAGGCGGGGCTCAGACCCGCAGCGCGCAGTGCTTCCTTCACGTCGCTGATGCTGGCATTGTCGATGAAGCCGGCCTCGTGCGGCTTTTCCCATACACCGTCGTAGAGGGCGATCACCTCCGCCTCGCCGATCGTGATCCGGCGATAGCCGTGCGCGGGATCCTCAGTGCGGCGGCGCGGCTTGGCGGCAACCACGGCAAGCCCCGCATCGAGACCCAAGGCGACCGCGGCCGTCGCGGCCGTTAGCACCAGGGTCCTGCGCGAAGGTCTGCTCGCAATCACATTGCCTGCCACTAAATGTACCGCTGGTTGAATAAATATCTAACACAAGTTAATCTCTGCACCTTAGCGGGATTATGGCGCCACAACGGCCTTTCTGGCCGGGGCGTCAGGTGTGGGGAGTCTGCAACGGTGGGGGATGATCCGGTCGAGCGGGGCGCCGCCTGACGAACGGCGCACGCATGAGCGTCCACGTCGACGTGGTTCGCCGCGGCGTCATCGGCTGTGCCCGCGGCTATCGGTCGGGGCTGTGTCGTTCGACTATCGGACGCGACAGCGGGCAATCTCGGCCGCTGTCGCCGGCTTCGTCATGTCGCGGATCAGGCGGCGCGAACCGATTGCAGGAAGCGGCCGACCTCCTGCTTGAGACGCTCGCTATCACCGGAGAGCTGGCGCGCGGCGCTGAGCACCTGCCCCGAGGTGTCGCCGGTCTCGCTGGCGCCGCGCTGGACGTTGGTGATGTTGGCGGACACCTGCTGTGTACCCGCGGCGGCGTGCTGGATGTTGCGCGAGATCTCGGCGGTCGCTGCGCCCTGCTCCTCGACCGCGGCCGCCACCGTCGCGGCGATCTCCGACAGCCGCTCGATCGTCGTCGAGATCTCCCTGATGGCGCCGACCGACTCCTGCGTGGCCCCCTGGATGCCGGAAATCTGTTGGCCGATCTCGCCGGTCGCCTTTGCAGTCTGCTCGGCCAGCGCCTTGACCTCGGAGGCGACGACGGCAAAGCCGCGGCCAGCCTCGCCCGCCCGCGCGGCCTCGATGGTGGCATTGAGCGCCAGCAGATTGGTCTGCCCGGCGATCGTGTTGATCAGCTCGACGACGTCGCCAATGCGGGTCGCCGCCTTCGACAGCTCGCCGACACGATCATTGGTGCGGCGTGCCTGCTCGACCGCATCGGAAGCGATGCGCGCGGACTCCTGCACCTGGCGGCTGATCTCACGGACCGACGAGGTGAGCTCCTCGGTCGCCGACGCGACGGCCTGAACATTGGCCGACGCCTCTTCGGAGGCCGCGGCAACGGTGGTGGAAAGCTCCTGCCCCCGCACGGCGGTGCTCGACAGCGAGTTGGCCGAGCTCTCGAGCTCGCTGGAGGCCGAGGACACCGTATTGACGATGTTGCCGATGGCGCCTTCGAAACCGTTGGCGAGCTCCGACATCTCCCGCTTGCGCGCGGCGGCTGCGCGCCGCTCCTGCTCTCCGAGCTCCCTGTCGTTGAACCGCACCATCGTCTGAACGGTCTGCAGGTTACGCAAGGCGCGGCCGATCTCGTCGTCGCGCTCGATGCGCATGCGGGTGTCGAGCGTGCCCTGGGTGATGCTCTCCATCGTCTCGTTCAGATGATCGAGCGGCGCCACGATCACGTTCATCGTACGCAGCCCAACCAGACCACACAGCACGACACCAGCGGCAGCAATCGCCACGGCGGTCATTCCGACGAGCCCGCCCTCCCCGAACGAGATGACGCCAAGCACGAGCAGGAACAGCGTCTGCAATCCGACCAGCGTTCGCAGCCTTGCCGCGATCGTGCCGGTGAACATCGAGAGATGGTCGAACACCGAGCGGCGGCGGACGATGCCGTCGTCGATCTTGTAACCATGTGGCCGCTTTTCGCGGATCGCCGCATAGACCTGCTCGGCCTCCGCGCGCTGGTCGGCGGGCAGCTTGGTGCGCACCGAGGTGTAGCCGACGACTTGGCCGTCTTTGCAAATCGGCGACGCCGTCGCCAGCACCCAGTAATAGTCGCCGTTCTTGCGGCGGTTCTTGACCGCGCCGACCCAGGGTCGGCCGGCCTTGAGCGTGGTCCAGAGATTGTCGAAGGCTTCAGGCGGCATGTCGGGATGACGCACGATGTTGTGCGGCTGCCCCATCAGCTCGGCTTCGGTGAAGCCGGCCGCGTCGACAAAATCCTGGTTGAAGAAGGTCAGCTTGCCCTTCGTGTCGGTCTTGGACACGATCAGCGTGTCATCCGTGATCGGATACTCGACGTTGGTGACCGGCAAATTCTTACGCATGGCGAGTCTTTCGAGCCATGCCGGCATCGGCATGGCTAATTTTGCTGCAAACGATGCGTCCATTGTCGCAGTCGCCGATTAACCTAAGATAAAGTGCCGCAACCGTTGAAATACGGATCGCTGGACCCCATTCATGGGCGGTTGCCGTTGTCCGGCGGGCAAAGCAAAGGGCGCAGCTTGCGCAGCCGCGCCCTCCTATCATCGGCGGCCGCGCGCACTCAGGCGGCGCGGACAGTCTCCAGGAATTGGCTGACTCCGGCCTTCGACCGGTTGCTGTCGGACGACAGCGCCTGCGCGGCGGACAACACCTCGGACGAGGCGGAGCCGGTTTCATTGGCGCCGCCCTGCACCTCGATGATGTTGGACCAGACGTCCTTGGTGCCCTGCGAGGCGTGCTGGACGTTGCGGGAGATCTCCTGCGTCGCCGCCCCCTACTCCTCGACCGCAGCAGCGATGGTCGAGGCGATCTCCGAGAGCCACTCGATGGTGCCGGAAATCTCCTTGATGGCGCCGACCGATTCCTGGGGCGCGCTCCGGATGCCGGAAATCTGCTGACCGATCTCGCCGGTCGCCTTCGAGGTCTGCCCGGCCTGCGCCTTGACCTCGGTGGCAACCACCGCGAAGCCGCGGCCGGCTTCGCCGGCGCGCGCCGCTTCGATGGTGGCCTTGAGCACCAGCACGTTGGCCTAGCCGGCGATGGTGTTGATCAGTTCGACGACGTCGCCGATCCGCGCGGCGGCCCTGGACAGCTCGCTCACCTGGTCGTTTGTCCGCCGCGCCCGGTTGACGGGCTCGCTCGCGATGCGGGCCGATTCCGGCACCTGGCGGCTGATCTCGGTCACCGAGGAGGACAGCTCCTCGGTGGCCGACGCGACCAGGAAACGTCCGACCTCGCGCCTGAGGGGGTGTCGCCCGACGGCATCTGCAGCCGATGGCCGAAGAAATCGCCGACAGCATCTCGATGATTGCGAGCTGCTGCATCTCGCGCTTGCGATGCGGCCGCCATGGGCCGCACATGCTGGCGCTCGCTCCCCCTTTTTAGCCCGCGCCGCGGGTCACTCCAGCTCGATCGCCTGATAGGCGCCGGTCTCGTCGAGCGCCGTGCCCCAGATCTTGTGCGAGGCCTGATGTTCGGCGGGGCCGAAGTTGAGCAAGGCTCCAAGACCGAGATCGATGTTACGCATCGACTCGAGGGTATCGATCAACCGCTCGGTATCGAGCTGCGGACCGGCCTTCTTCAGGGCTTGAATCAGGATGCTCGCCTCGATGTAGCCCTCGAGCGAGGTGTAGTCCGGCGGCTCGCCGGGGAAATGCTTCGCCAGCGCGGCCTTGTAGTCGAGCACCACGCTCGAATAGCCGGAGACGGCGGGAACGGTCTGGGTCACGATGACCCCGGAGGCGTATCGCGAACCAAGCAGCATGAGCTCGTTGGCAAGCGCCGATGCACCGACCGCCGACACATTGACGAAGACGACGCCGGGAAGCGCGTCGCGCGCCTTTTCGATGAACTTCGCTGCCGCGCGCGAAGTCGCGACCATGATGACCGCACGGACGGGCACCTTCTGTGCCTTGAGCTGGTTGATCGCGGGCTCCACATCCACGGTGTTGCGGGTGTAGTTGACGCGCAGGATCGCAGCGTCGCTGAGGCCCAGGACGCGAAATGCCTTCGCCACGCCGGCAAAGCCTGCATCCCCGAACGAATCATCCTGCGCGAACAGCGCGATCTGGCGCGGCGGCACTCGGCGCAGCTTCACCAGGTAACGGACCAGCGCATCGGCTTCTTCCGAATAGCTCGGGCGATAGTTGAAGACGTAGCGGTCCGGCGGATCGTGGCGCGAGACGTTCGCACCGGTGTAGGGGCTGAAGAACAGCATCCGGCGCTCGAGCGAATATGGAATTGCAACGGCCGCGGTCACGGTCCCGAAACTGCCGACGAAGCCGAACACGCGCTCCTTCTCGTAGAGCTGCTTCATGGCATCGAGCGTGCGGTTCGGATCATAGCCGTCATCGGCGACGGCGAGCTTGAGCATCCGGCCATTGACCCCGCCGGCGTCGTTGGCATGGTTGAAGGCGGCTTCGATACCGACCTTGAGCAGACGTCCTGATTCCTTGTTCGCGCCCGACAGCGGCAAGACGCTGCCGAACGTGATGTCACGCTCCGTGACGCCGCGAACCGATGGAGCAGGCACAGCACTCGTCGCGCCAGCCGCAGCGACCGGGAGCGTCGCATCCGGCGGCGCGCCGGCCGCCGTTGCGGGTGCGCCGATCGATCGCTCGATGTCTCCGAGCTGGAGCTCGGCCCGTCGGCAGTCCTGGCGGCCACTCGCCACGGCCGCGCGACCGTCGGCGATGAAGCGGTCGAACTGGCGCGTCAGCTCGTTTCGATCGCCGTCGTTGTTCGAGGCCTCCCGGATGACGGCCTGGAACTTGCCGATGATGGCTTGGATACGCGGCCGAGGGATATCGCTGCAGGCAAGGGCCCCCCCGATGACGGGACCGATCCTGCCACTGAGGTCGCGCACGACGGCGAGGTTGTCGCCGGGCGCTGCATGGATCGATGTAGTGAACATGAGGGCGAGGATGATCGCCGAGGAATTCGCGAACGATCGCATCCGGCTTACCACCTCGTGGCGGGGCCGGAAGTCAAGAAAGGTGATCATGGCGGAGCTTCAAACTCGTTGAGACACGTTGGTTGGATCGCTGATTTAGCTGATGAGATTGCTGCCGGCCTCTCAGGCCGCGCGGACCGTCTGCAGGAAGCGGCTGACCTCGCGCTTGAGGCGGTTGCTGTCTGTCGACAGACCCTGGGCCGCCTCCAGCACCTGGGTCGACGCCGAGCCGGTCTCGGTCGCGCCGCGCTGCACGTCGGTGATGTTGACGGAAACCTGCTGCGTGCCGTGCGCCGCCTGCTGCACGTTGCGCGAGATTTCCTTGGTCGCGGCGTTCTGCTCTTCGACGGCGGCAGCAATCGTCGAGGAAACCTCCGACAGCCGCTCGATGCTGCCGGAGATCAGCCTGATCGCCGCGACCGATTCCTGTGTCGCCGCCTGGATGCCGGCCACCTGCTGGCCGATCTCGTCGGTCGCCTTGGCGGTCTGCTCCGCCAGCGCCTTGACCTCGGCGGCGACCACGGCAAAGCCCCGCCCCGCCTCGCCGGCACGCGCCGCCTCGATGGTGGCGTTCAGCGCCAGCAGATTGGTCTGCCCGGCAATGCTGTTGATCAGCTCGACCACGTCGCCGATGCGGCTCGCCGCGCGCGACAGCTCGCTCACCCGCTCGTTGGTCTTCTTCGCCTGCTCGACCGCTTCATTGGCCATGCGCGCCGATTCATGCACCTGGCGGCCGATCTCGGTGACCGAGGACGTCATCTCCTCGGTGGCCGAGGCGACGGATTGCACGTTGGTGGACGCTTCCTCCGACGCGGCCGCCACCGTGGTTGCGAGCTCGCCGGCGCGGACCGCCGTCTTGCTCAACGTGTCCGCCGACACTTCCAGCCTGGACGAAGCCGACGAGACCGTCTCGACGATCTCGCCAACGGCGCTTTCGAAGTCGTCGGCCATCTTGTGCATGTCGGCCTTGCGGCGGGCCAGCGCCCGCTGCTCGGCTTCCTTCTGCTCCGCTTCCAGCGCGTGACGTGCGACCGCATTGCTCTTGAACACCTCGACGGCGCCGGCCATCTCGCCGATCTCGTCGCCGCGTCCCACGCCGGGGACCTCGACGTCGAGACGGCCGCCGGCGAGGCTCTTCATCGCGCTGGTCATGCGATGCAGCGGGTTGGTGATGCCGCGCCCGACGAGCGTCGACACGACGAGCAGGATCAGCAGCACGATTCCGGCCGCCGTCAACGACTGCCGCGTCGAGGCCCAGGCCTGCGCCGAGAGGTCATCGATATAGACGCCGGTTCCGACCAGCCAATTCCAGGCTGCGAACCCCGCGACATGGGTCAGCTTGGGCTGCGGCGTCTCGGAGCCGGGCTTCGGCCAATCGTAGTCGACGAAGCCGCGGCCATGCTGGCGAACCACATCGATCATCTCGATGAACAGCTTCTTGCCGTTCGGATCCTTCATGTCCGCGACGTCCTGCCCGACCAGCTTGGTCGAGATCGGATGCATCAGCATCTTCGCGGTCATGTCCGTGACGAAGAAATACTCGTTGCCGCCATAGCGCAGCTGGGAGGCGCGCTCGAGAGCGCGCTTCTGCGCCTCGGCGACCGAGATCGTCCCCTTCTGCGCGGCCGCATGCTCCTCGGCGAAGATGCCGAGCGCGAGCTCGGTCAGATGCCGGAGCTCGAGCTGCTTCTGCTGCTTGAGGCCTGCGGCGAGCTCGCGGGAATTGAAGGCAGTCAGGCCGATCAGGCCGAGGAAGCTCAGACCGATCAGGGCATAGATCTTGATCCCGATGGTGAGCTTGAGGCGATGGGGCATTGCAAAGGACATGTCGGTCTCCACGGCGCGACTCATGCTGGGGGCGCTCGGGGACAGATCACGTCGACGGGCGTGGGCCCGCCTCGTCGTCACGCAAACGGGCCCGCAGCCCACGCGTGGAAGCTACGGGAGCCAAAATTAAGTCTGGTTAAGACCGTGTCCGTGCAAATACGGAGCAGCGATCGAAAAGTGATCGTTGCCCGTCCAGATCGGTAACGCGCTCCGGCTTGGCCGTGCGGCGCGTCATCTCATGCCGTGCGACCGAACGAGAGAAGCGCCGTTTGCCCGTGGGGCTCGACTGCGCGTTGGCCGCGAATGACCAGACCCTACACGCCGACTCTTAATGCAAGTTAAAAACACAGATTGACTATGCAGGTTAGTTTTCCGGCGTCGATGTAGCGCGAACAGAAAAGCCGCGGGCGACGGGGCCGCGGACAGTCCCTGTTGGGCCAGAAAACGCAGAAGGCCGGAGCGTTCGATGCTCCGGCCTTCCAATCCCCCGCGCGACCAGCAGTTCGTCGCTTCCGCGGCTCAGCGTTATGCTGCCCGCACCGAGCCGAGGAAGCTCGCGACCTCCTGCTTGAGGCGATTGCTGTCGCCGGACAGCGCCTGTGCCGCTGAGAGCACCTGGGCCGAGGCCGACCCGGTCTCGGCCGCGCCGCGCTCGACATCGGCGATGTTGGACGAGACCTGCTGCGTGCCATGCGCGGCCTGCTGAACGTTGCGTGAGATCTCCTGCGTCGCCGCACCCTGCTCTTCGACCGCCGCTGCGATGGTCGAGGAGATTTCCGACAGCTTCTCGATCGTGGAGGAGATCTCCTTGATGGCGCTGACCGACTCCTGCGTCGCGACCTGGATGCTCGAGATCTGCTGGCCGATCTCGCCGGTTGCCTTCGCGGTCTGCTCCGCCAGCGCCTTGACCTCGGAGGCGACGACCGCGAAGCCGCGGCCGGCGTCGCCGGCGCGCGCCGCCTCGATGGTGGCGTTGAGCGCCAGCAGGTTGGTCTGGCCGGCAATCGTGTTGATCAGTTCGACGACATCGCCGATGCGGGTGGCCGCCTTGGACAGCTCGCTGACACGCCCGGTCGTGGTGCGGGCCTGGCCGACGGCGTCGTTGGCGATGCGCGCCGATTCCTGCACTTGGCGGCTGATCTCGGTGACCGAAGAGGCCATCTGCTCGGTCGCAGACGCCACCGACTGGACGTTGGTCGTTGCTTCCTCCGAGGCGGACGCAACCGCCGTCGTCAAGCCCTGCGAGCGCGTCGCGGCCTGGGTCAGCGTGGAGGCGGACTGCTCGAGCTGGCTCGAGGCCGACGAGACGGTGTTCACGATTTCGCCGACCGCGGCTTCGAACTGCTCGGCCAGCCGCTGCATGTCGGCCTTGCGCTGGCGCGCCGCGATCGCGTCCTGTGCATTCTTCGTTTCGGCCTCGGCACGCGCCTTCTCCTCCGCGTTGCCCCGGATCACCGTCACGGTCTTGGCAAGATCGCCGATCTCGTCGCCGCGCGATGCACCGGGGATGACGATGTCGAGCCGGCCACGCGCCATCTCGCCGAGCGCAGCATTGAGCCGGGTCAACGGACGGGCGATTCCCAGGAACGAGAAGACGACCGAACCGATCACCGACAACAGAACCGCCAATCCGACAAACAGCGTGATATAGCTCGCCTGCGCGGCGACCTGGTCTGCCTCGAACCGCGCGCTCGCGTTGCGCGCGCGCGCATCCTGGATCGCAGAGGACATCAGCTCGCCGGCCTCGCCGAGATAAATGAGCGTGCGGTCGCGCAGCACGGCCTCCTTGATCCCCTCGGTCTTCACCACCTCGTCGTTCGCGGCGACGAAGTCCGAGGCGAGGCCATTGAGCTTGGTGATCGTGGCCTGGATCTCGCGATCGTCGGCCAGCATGCGGGCGTCGGTCAGCGAGCTCTTCAGCCCCGGCACCGTCTGCTTCACCGTCAGGATCGTCGCGGCATCGCCAGTCATACCGAACCGCCAAGCCTGCGACCGCATGTAGTTCAACTTGGCATCGGCGGCGTGAAGCTGGCGCTCGACCCGCTCGCGGAAGGCGAGCTTCGGCAGCGACGGCGAGGCGAGCAGCGCCTTCAGGCTGGTGTTCCAGTCGTTGGAGACGGCACTGCGCTTCTCGATCTGCGTCAGCAACTTCTTCTGCGCCTCGGCGAGATCGACCGCTCCCGCGGCATAGCTCGTCATCAGCTCCTTGATCCGGGTCAGCCGGGCGCGATTGTCGGCGGTCGACACGTTGGCGAGCGCGGCGTCGATGTCCGTCACCATCCCGGTCGAGAACTGCTGAATGTCGGCGGCTGCCTTCTCTGCCTCGGCCGGCGCACGCGCCAGCCGCGCCGAACGGCCACCGAGCTGGGTCTGCTGCATGTTGATGCTGGCCGACAGCACGCTCTCGACGACGCGCCGCGCGCGCTCGGCCTGCTGATTGGCGTGGTTGACCGCTCTTTCCGCCATCAACTGGTTAGCGATCATGCCGACGGCGAGAGATGCGCCGATGGCGCCAGCGAGCCCGAGTTTGTAGCCGATCCGATTCAGTTTCATTGCCCCTACCCACAGATGGACGCGTCACGCGACGGTCCGTACCGGAGGTATAGCGGTGAGGTCCCTAGAGACCGTTAATTTACGGGAGTTATCGGGCATTACACGCAAAAAACTTCTGCTTTTTCGGTGTGCGTCCCGATGCTTATGGCGGCACGGCGGCGCTGCCGTGCCGAGCGACGGCTCACAAACTAAGCAGATGATGAGATCGGGACCGAGGCCCAGCACGTCGTTCCAAAATCCGGCACAGGCCGACGCAGCCGGCAGTCGGCTGACGCGCAGTTAGCGCATCAGCCCGAGCGCGTCGGCGAAGAACTGCGGCCCGCCGAAATTGCCGGACTTCAGCGCCAGCAGCATGTCGCCGCCCTGCGCGCCGATTGCGCGAAGCACTGGCACGCCGGCCGCGATCTCTGGACCAACGAGGAAGCCGGGAATCCCCAGCCGGTCAACGACGGCGCCCGAGGTCTCGCCGCCGGCGACGATCAACCGCCGCACGCCGGCCTCAATCAGCCCCTCGGCGAGATCGGCCATCGCCTGCTCGATGGCGTGCCCCGCCGCTTCGCGGCCGTGCCTGGATTGCAGCGCGCTGACCTGATCCGGCGTCGCGCTGGAGGCAATCAGCACAGGCCCCTTGGCAATGCGCTCACGCGCCCAGGCCAGCGCTCGCTGCGCCTCGTCCGGACCGGCGACTAGGCTCGCCGCATCGAGATGCAGCACCGGCATGATGGTCTCGGCCTGCGCGATCTGCTGCAGCGTCGCCTGCGAGCAGCTTCCGGCGAGGCAGGCGGCCATGCCGCCGACGGGTGCATCCGCGTGATGCGCCAAGCCGTGGGCATGCACGTGCCCGGCCTCGACCAGAGCGCGCGCCAGCCCGAGCCCGATGCCGGACGCGCCGACAGAGACCCGGTTCTTCAAGGCGGCCGCGCCGATCGCAATCAGGTCGGCGTCGAACACGGCGTCGACGATCGCCGCACCAATGCCCTGCGCGGCCAATTCCTGCAGCCTGTGGCCGATCGCCTCCGGCCCGTGCACGACGGCGGCGAGGTCGACCAAGCCGATTTTCCTGCGGCTCTGGCGCGCCAGCACGCGCACCAGATTGGCGTCGTGCATCGGGTTGAGCGGATGATCCTTGAGCGGGCTCTCGTTGAGCGGCACGCTGCCGACGAAGAGGTTGCCTTGATAGACGGTCCGCCTGGTTTCCGGGAAGGCCGGGGTCACCAGCACGATGCCGTCGCCCGCATCACCGGCGAGCGCGTCCATGACAGGGCCGATATTGCCGGCGTCGGTGGAATCGAACGTCGAGCAGATCTTGAACAGCACATGGTCGGCCCCCCGTGCGCGCAGCCATTTGTCGGCCTCGCGTGAGCGGGCCACGGCAAGCGAAGCCTCGATCGACCGGCTCTTCAGCGACACCACGACGGCATCGACCTCCGGCAGCGTGAGGTCATCAGCCGGCACGCCGATCGTCTGCACCGTGCGCAGGCCGGCGCGGGTCAGCGTGTTCGCGAGGTCGGAGGCGCCGGTGTAGTCGTCGGCGATGCAGCCGAGCTTCAAGGTCACGGCTTCACTCCCTTGTAGGGCGCAAACCAGTTGAGCCCGTCCTCGGTGCGACCGCGCGGATTGTACTCGCAGCCGACGAAGCCGGCATAGCCGAGCCGGTCGAGCTCGGCGAACAGGAACGGATAGTTCAGCTCCTCGCCGTCGGGCTCGTTGCGCGAGGGGATGCTGGCGATCTGGATGTGGCCGATGATGTCCATCATCTCGCGCAGCCGCATGGTGACGTCGCCATGGATGATCTGGCAGTGATAGATGTCGAATTGCAGCTTGAGATTTGGAATCTTCAGCTCGCGGATGAGATCGCGGGCGAAGCCGAAATCGTTGAGGAAGTAGCCGGGCACGTTGCGCGCATTGATCGGCTCGATGACGACGTCGAGGCCATGGGGCGCGAAGAACTCCGCCGCCCAGGCCACCGACTTGGTGTAGGCTTCCACGGCCTTCGCCTCACTACGTTCGGCGATGCCCGCCATCATGTGCAGCCGCTTCACGCCGGTGGCCTTGGCATAGGGCAGCGCCGTCTCGAGGCTCGCCTTGAGATCATCGAAGCGCTGGGGCAGCGCGGCAAAGCCCTTCTCGCCGGCATCCCAGTTGCCGGGCGGCAGGTTGAACAGCGCTTGCGTCAGGCCGTTGCCGTGCAGCCGCTTGCCGACCTCCTCGGCCGGATAATCATAGGGAAACAGGAATTCGACCGCGGTGAAGCCGGCCTTGGCGGCGGCGGCGAAGCGGTCGAGGAACGGATGCTCGGTGAACATCATCGAGAGATTGGCGGCGAAACGGGGCATGGCGTGAAAACTCGTCGTACTGCTTGCTACTTGGAGGAGCCCGGCAGCGTCGTGCCGGTGACCTGCGCGTACATCCGCGCCACCGAGGCGTCGTCGTCGCGGCCCATGCCGGCGGCCGACGTCATCAGGAACATCTGCAGCGCGGCGGCCGAGACGGGCACCGGAAAACGATGGCTGCGCGCCATGTCCTGGATGATGCCGAGATCCTTGACGAAGATCTCGACCGCACTGCGCGGCGTGTAGTCGCCGTCGAGGACGTGCGGCATGCGGTTCTCGAACATCCAGGAATTGCCGGCCGAGGCTGTGATGACCTCATAGACCTTGCGGATGTCGAGGCCCTGCTTGGCGGCAAAGGCGATGGCCTCGCTGGCGGCTGCGATGTGCACGCCGGCGAGCAGCTGGTTGATCATCTTGAACGCGGCGCCCTGCCCGGCCGCATCGCCGAGCTCATAGAGCTTGGCCGCCATCGCATCGAGCGCCGGCCGCGCCTTGGCAAACGCAGCCGCGCTGCCCGAGGCCAGGATCGTCAGCTCGCCCTGCGCGGCGCGCTGCGCGCCGCCGGAGATCGGCGCGTCGAGGTAGTGCCGGCCGGTGGCTTCGAGCTGCTTCGCGAGCCGCCGCGCGACGTCAGGGTCCATGGTCGCGGAGGAGACGAACACGGAGTCCTTCGGCATGGTTTCGGCAGCACCGCCGGGGCCGAACAGGATGGCTTCCGTCTGCGCCGCGTTGACGACGACACTGACCACGATGTCGGCACCTCGCGCCGCCTCGGCCGGGCTCGCCGCGCCTTTGCCGCCGTCGGCGACGAGGCGCGCTACGGCATCCGCCGAGACATCGCATCCGGTCACCTCGAAGCCTGCGCGTTTCAGCGAGGTCGCCATGCCGAACCCCATCGAGCCGAGCCCGATCACGGCGACTTTCAATTGCGATGGCGACGGCATGCGGCAGATCCCTGAAGCGTTTCCTGGTGACGTCCGGTTGCCCCGGACTGCACTCTGGGTATCACGGCTTGGCCGCGTTGCCAAAGCGTGAGACAAAGCGGCCAAAGAGCGAAATGCGAGGAAAGTCCCGTGGCGGAAACTGCGATTCGCGAGGCCATCTGCCGGTTCGGCCGCTCGCTGTTCGAGCGCGGGCTGACGCCGGGCTCTTCCGGCAACATCAGCGTGCGGCTCGATGATGGCGGCTGGCTGGTGACGCCGACCAATGCCTCGCTCGGCTTCCTCGATCCGGCCCGTTTGTCGCGGCTCGATGCCGCGGGAAAGCTGGTCTCGGGCGACGCGCCGACCAAGGAGGTGCCGCTGCACACCGCGCTGTACCAGACGCGCAATGCTGCCCGCGCCGTGGTGCATCTGCACTCGACCCATTCGGTCGCGATCTCGATGCTGCCGGACATCGATCCGCGCGCCGCGCTGCCGCCGCTGACACCTTATTATTTAATGCGCTGCGGTCAGACCGCGCTGGTGCCCTATCATCGTCCCGGCGATCCCGCGGTAGCCGATGCCATCAAGGGTCTCGCCGGCAAATACGCCTCGGTGCTGCTCGCCAATCACGGGCCGGTGGTGTCCGGCGATACGTTGGAAGCCGCCGTGTTCGCGATGGAGGAGCTCGAGGAGACCGCAAAGCTGTATCTGCTGCTGCGCGGACTCAACCCGCGTCACCTCTCGCCGCAACAGGTGGACGATCTGGTGAAAGTGTTCGGCCTCAGCCTGCCCGATCACAGCGATCATCACTGATCCCACCGGTCCGGATGGATGGGCATGCAATATCCCGCAACAACGCCAGCCGAGATCGATGCCGCTGTCCGGGTGCTCTATGAGGAGGCCCGCTTCTATCGCTGGTTTCCGATCGCAACCGACTCCTATGACGCGTTCGCCGCCTCCGATCCAATCGCGGTCAGCGAGCTGCGCGACATCGCCGAGCGCATGCTGGTGGCCGCCGCGCAGGCCAGATCGCGGGCACGGCGGGTCTAGCGTCCCGCCGACCTGCCTGCATGCCGCGGAGCCTGCGCCGCCTTGTCACTGATCAAGCTGCCTTGCCTCCAGACGGCAACGATGCCTAATATTGAGGCAAGATAAGGCTGCGGCAGCAATCACGGGCGGATCGATCGAACAAGGACGGCACCGGCAGCACACCACTGCCGCGGCGCGAGGATGCGCCCCGCCCTTCCACCATCGATTGCAGCCCATCGCGCAGCACGCCCGGAGCACGAAAGGACAAGGGCAAAATGCCTCCACATCGGCGTGGGCGCGGCTGTTTGGCCGGATCGGCGCCCGATCTGAGCGGGCTGCCGCCGGGACCGGGGAATGCCCTTTCGAGCGTTGCATACGCATCTCACCCAACGCGCAATCTTCACGCACTGCCCCGCCCCCACGGCGACCCTTGGCATATCCGTTGCAGACATCAGACGGGTCGGATCGCAGCCGCCCGATGGAGCGAGCCGCGATCATGACCGACACGCGACAGGACGACGGAGGGCGGATGGCGGCGGGCGCGAGCTTGGAACTGGTGAGGGTGACGAAGATGTACGGTCACGTCACCGCCGTCGACGCGATCGATCTGCGGATTCCCGCCGGCTCCTATTGCTGCCTGCTCGGTCCGTCCGGCTGCGGCAAGACCTCCACCCTGCGCATGGTCGCCGGCCACGAGTCGGCGACATCGGGCGACATCATCGTCGGCGCCAAGAACGTCACCGAGCTGCCGCCCGCCGGGCGCGGCACCGCGATGATGTTCCAGTCCTACGCGCTGTTTCCGCATCTCTCGGTCATCGACAACGTGGCGTTTGCGTTGAAGATGAAAGGCGTGTCCAAGCCCGAGCGCCACGCCAAGGCACGCGAGCTGCTCGAGCTCGTGGACATGCAGAGCTATGCAGGCCGACTTCCGGCGCAACTTTCCGGCGGCCAGCAGCAGCGCGTGGCACTGGCCCGCGCGCTGATCACCTCGCCGCAGATCCTGCTGCTCGACGAGCCGCTGTCGGCGCTCGACCCGTTCCTGCGCCTGCGCATGCGCGCCGAGCTGAAGCGGCTCCAGCGCGAGCTCGGCCTCACCTTCGTCCATGTCACCCATGGCCAGGACGAGGCCATGGCGCTGTCCGACCTCGTGGTGCTGATGAATGGCGGCCACATCGAGCAGCAGGGCAGCCCGCGCGAGATCTTCAATCATCCACGCACCGAATTCGCCGCCCGCTTCATCGGCGGTCACAACGTGATCCCGCTGAACGGCGAGACCTTTGCCGTACGCGTCGACCGCATCCAGCTCAAGGCGCCGACTGCGGCGGTCGACGGTCCGGGCGTGCCGGGCACGATCAGCAAGATCGAATATCAGGGCACCTATGTGCTGGTCGCGGTGACGACCGATGGTGGCCCCGAGATCTCGGCGCAGCTCAGCGACGATCAGTTCGATGCACAGACCCACAGCATCGGCGAGCGCGTCGTCGTCACCTGGAATCCGGCGCTCGCCGATGCGCTGACGACCCGTCCCGCAGCAGCAGCCGCACCGGCCGCTGAGCTGGTCGCCTGATTTCGTTTGCTCGTTTTCCCAAGGAGATGATCATGACCGACCGATCGAAGACAACATCCATCAGCCGCCGCGCGCTGCTCAAGGGCGCGGCGGGCGTCGCCGGTCTCGCCGGCTCGGGCACGCTGCTCAGCGCGCCCTATGTCCACGCCGCCGACGCCAAGGTGCTGCGCTATCTCGGCACCGCCGTGAACGAGGGCGACGAGATCTCGAAGAAGTGCCTCGCCGACACCGGCATCAAGATCGAATACATCACGGCGACGACCGACGACGTGACCAAGCGCGTCATCACCCAGCCGAACTCCTTCGACGTGCTCGACACCGAATATTTCTCGCTGAAGAAGCTGGTGCCGTCCGGCAACATCTTTCCGCTCGATGCGCGCAAGATCAAGGAGTTCGACAACATCACGCCCGTCTTCACCAAGGGCGAGCTGCCGAACGGCAAGAAGATCGGCGGCCAGGGCACCGCGCCGTGGAAGGTGCTCTATCTCGACGGCCCGAACTCCAAGACGTTCTCGGCGACGCCGACCGAGTTCGTCACCTTGATCCCGACCGTGTACAATGCCGACACGCTCGGCATCCGCCCCGACCTGATCAAGCGCCCGATCAACTCCTGGGCCGAGCTGCTCAACCCCGAATTCAAGGGCAAGGCCTCGATCCTCAACATCCCCTCGATCGGCATCATGGATGCCGCCCTCGTCGTCGAGGCGACCGGCCAGTACAAATATGCCGACAAGGGCAACATGACCAAGGCCGAGATCGACCTGACGATGAAGGTGCTGACCGAGGCCAAGAAGGCTGGCCAGTTCCGCGCGTTCTGGAAGGACTTCAACGAGTCCGTCAACCTGATGGCCTCGGGCGAGACCGTGATCCAGTCGATGTGGTCGCCGGCGGTCACCAAGGTGCGCTCGATGGGCATCCCCTGCACCTTCCAGCCGCTCAAGGAAGGCTACCGCTCATGGGCCTCGGGCTTCTGCGTCTCCAAGGCGGTGGGCGGCAGCCCGAAGCTCGACTGGGCCTATGAGTTCGTCAACTGGTACCTGTCCGGCTGGGCCGGCGCCTACCTCAACCGCCAGGGCTACTACTCGGCCGTGCTCTCCACCGCCAAGGCCAACATGACCGAGGACGAGTGGGGCTATTGGATGGAAGGCAAGCCGGCGAAGGCCGACATCAAGGCGCCGGACGGCACCCTGATGGAGAAGGCCGGCGCCGTGCGCGACGGCGGCTCCTACGAGGACCGCATGGGCAACGTCGTGTGCTGGAACGCGGTCATGGACGAGAACGACTACATGGTCCGCAAATGGAATGAGTTCATCGCCGCCTGATGTGACGATCCCGGCCTGCCGCGCCGTGCTTTCCCGCGCGGCAGGCCTCCTTGTCTCTCTCCCCGCACACAGGACGACAGGTTGCATCCGTGGCCGTGACGATCGACAATTCGCCTGACAGCGTGGCGCCGGCGGAGAGCGCTTTGCGCAAGATCACCATGCGCTCGATCGCCTGGCTGCAGGCCGGCCCGATGATGCTGGTGTTCGCGCTGTTCTTCCTGTTGCCGCTCGTGCTCGTCGTCGTCGTCAGCGCCTGGGACTACAACGAATATGAGATGATCCCGGCGTTCAGCTTCCGCGGCTACACCGACACGTTCGAGGGCTGCGTCGCCAACCTGCCCGAGCTGTGCACCATCCTGAAGACCTATCTCAAGACCCTGAAGCTCTGCCTGCTGACCTGGGGCCTGACGCTGATGATCGGCTTCTGGGTCGCCTATTTCCTCGCCTTCCACGTTCGCAGCAAGACCTGGCAGATCGTGCTGTCGCTGTTGTGCACGATCCCGTTCTGGACATCGAACGTGATCCGGATGATCGCCTGGATCCCGCTGTTGGGGCGCAACGGCCTCGTCAATCAGGGCCTGCAAGGTGTGGGCATCGTCAACAAGCCGATCGAATGGCTGCTGTTCTCCGAATTTTCGGTGGTGCTGGCGCTGGTGCACCTGTTCACGTTCTTCATGGTGGTGCCGATCTTCAATTCGATGATCCGCATCGACAAGCGGCTGATCGAGGCCGCCTATGATGCCGGCGCGTCGGGCTGGCAGACACTGGTCAACATCGTCATTCCGCTGTCGAAGCCCGGCATCGTGATCGGCTCGATCTTCGTGATCACGATCGTCATGGGCGACTTCGTCACCATCGGCGTGATGGGCGGCCAGCAGATTGCCTCCGCCGGCAAGATCATCGAAGCGCGCCTCTCCGCGCTGCAATTCCCGGCCGCCGCCGCCAATGCCGTGATCCTGCTCGGTATCACCATCATCATCATCTCCGCGCTGACGCGGATCGTCGACGTACGCAAGGAGCTCTGAGCCATGGGCGACAAGCGGCCGCGCTCGTTCTACATCCTCGCCTTGTTCTTTTCGGCCTATGTGCTGTTCCTGTACGGGCCGATGATCGCGATCTACATCCTGTCATTCCAGGGGCCTGACGGCGGCCTCACCTTTCCGATGAACGGGGTGTCGCTGACCTGGTTCGGCAAAGTGTTTTCCGGCGGCGGCATCGTCGATATCGGCGCGGCGTTCAAGCGGTCGCTGGCGCTCGGGCTCGTCGTGATGGTGATCACCGTGGTGCTGTCGGTCGCCGCCGGCATGGCCTTCCGCAAGCCGTTCCGCGGCGCCTCGGTGCTGTTCTACACGGCCATCGCCAGCCTGATCATGCCGTCGATCATCACCTCGCTCGGCATAGCGCTCGAATTCCGCCTGATCGACGACTTCGTCAACAAGCACGGCGCCAATGTCGGGCTCGGCTGGCTCGCTGACGGCTATACCACGGCCATGGGCCTGTTCACGTCGGGCCTGGGTGCGCATCTCACCTGGACCTTGCCGTTCGGCCTCCTGATCATGTTCGCGATCTTCAACCGCTTCGACGGCCGGCTGGAGGAAGCCGCACGCGACCTCGGCGCCACGCCCTGGCAGACCTTCCGCCACGTCGTGCTGCCGATCATCCTGCCCAGCGTGGTCGGCATCGGCCTGTTCGGCTTTACGCTCTCCTGGGACGAGCTCGCCCGCTCCAGCCAGGCCATCGGCTCCGTCAACACCCTGCCGCTGGAGCTGCAGGGCCTGACAACGACGGTGACGAAGCCCGACATCTACGCGCTGGGCACGCTGACCTCGGCGGTGTCGTTCGTGGTGATCTTCGCCGCGCTGTCCGTGATCCTGGTGCTGCAGGCCCGCCAGCGCCGCCAGGGCTCCGACGCTGGTAAGGGCATGGTGTAGCTGCATGAAAACGTAGGGTGGGCAAAGGCGCGCCGCGGTCGTCGCTCATTTGCCAAGGTGTCTCGCGCGCCGTGCCCACCGACCTCCCTCACCGGCACCGCCGGTGGGCACGCGGCGCCTAACGGTGCCGCTTTGCCCACCCTACCCGACTACAATCCCAAATACGCCTTCCGCACATCCTTGTTGCCGCTGATCTCAGCCGCCGTGCCCTGCATCAGGACGCGGCCGGTCTGGAGGATGTAGGCGCGGTCGGCGATCTCCAGGCATTCGGCCATGCGCTGCTCGACGATCAGCACGGTCATGCCGGCATCGCGGATGCGCTTGACGGCCTGGAAGATCTCGTCGACCAGCTTCGGCATGATGCCCTGCGACGGCTCGTCGAGCATCAGAAGCCGCGGCCGGGTCATCAAAGCGCGGCCGATCGCCAGCATCTGCTGCTCGCCGCCGGACAAGGTCTCGGCGCGCTGCTCGAGCCGCTCGGACAGCCGCGGAAACAGTGTGAATACGAAGTCGAGCGGCTCCTCGCGGTTGGCCTCACCGCGATACAGATAGCTGCCGAGCCTCAAGTTGTCGCGTACCGAGAGCCGCGGAAACAGCCGCCGGTTCTCCGGCACATAGGCAATGCCCTTGGCCGTGATCAGATGCTGCGCCATGCCGTCGATGCGATTGCCGTCGAAGGTGACGGCGCCGGCACGCGGCCGCTCGGCGCCGGCGATCGATTTCAGAAGCGTCGACTTGCCGGCGCCATTGGCGCCGGCGACGCAGACGATCTCGCCCTTGTTGACGTCGATCGAGACATTCGAGATCGCGACCAGGCCCTGATAGGCGGTGGTGACGTCACGCACCGACAGCATGGCGGTCTCCAAGATAGGCGGAAATGACTTTGGGATCGCGGACGACATCCTTGGGCTTGCCTTCGATCAGCACCTTGCCGAGATCGAGCACGATGGCGCGGTCGACCAGCGGCATCACGATCTCCATGACGTGCTCGACCATCAGCACCGTGATGCCGGTGTCGCGCACGCGACGCACGAGCTCGACGCCCTTTTGTGACTCGACCGGCGTCAGGCCGGTCAGCACCTCGTCGAGCAGCAGCAGCTTCGGCTCGGTCGCGAGCGCGCGGGCCACTTCCAGCCGCCGCTTCTCCGACGGCACGAGGTCGCTCGCCAGCACGTCGGCACGCGTATCGAGCCCGCAGAAGGCCAGCACGTCATGCGCCTTCCGCCGCGCCTCGCGCATGACAGTGGTGCGCACCAGCGCGCCGACGATGACGTTCTCGATCACCGTCATGCTCTCAAAGCTCTTCACGACCTGGAAGGTGCGGCCGATGCCACGCTGGCAGCGCTCGGCTGCCGGCAGCGCCGTGACGTCCTCGCCGTCGAAGATGATCGCGCCTTCAGTCGGCTTGAACGCGCCGGCAATCAGGTTGAACAAGGTCGACTTGCCGGCGCCGTTCGGCCCGATCAGGCCGACGATCTCGCCGCGCCCGACCGAAATCGAGACGTCGGAGTTCGCGGTCAGGCCGGAGAAGCGCTGGGTGATGTTGCGGGTTTCCAACAGCGCGGTCATGACGCCACCGCCTCTCTCGCCGGCTGGGCGGCCGGCCTCGGCTTGCGGGAGAACAGACTGACTAGCCCCTGCGGCCGCGCCAGCGAGATCGCGATGATCAGGCCGCCATAGACGATCAGGTCGACGCCGCGGCCCGAGCCGCCGATATAGGAGCGGGTCAGCTCGGTCAGCGGGATCAGGATGACGGCACCGAGCATCGGGCCCCACAAGGTGCCGATGCCTCCGAGCACGGCAGGCAGCGCCATCAGCAACGAGAACTGGAAGCCCATGACGCTCTCGGGGTCGATATAGGAGACGAACTGCGCATAGAAGCTGCCGCCGATGGCGACCAGGAAGGCCGAAACGGCCGCCGCCCCCATCTTGGAGTTGAACACGTCGACGCCGAGGCTCTCCGCCGCGACCGGATTGTCCTTCACCGCGCGCCACCAATAGCCCCACTTGGAATCCTCGAGCCACCAAGTCACGAACCAGGCGACGCAGGCCAGCGCCAGCGCAAAGTAGAAGTACGGCAGCTTGGAGCGGGTGAACTGGAAGGTCAGCCACGAGTCGCGCCGCACCGGAATGTCGATGCCGAGCGCCGCACCCGCCCAGTCCCAGTTCTGAAACAGCAGCAGCGTGATCTCCGCGATCACGATGGTCGCGATGACGAAGTAATGGCCGCCGAGCCGGAAGCAGGGATAGCCGAGCGCCATGGCGATGACGGCAGAGATCAGACCGCCGGCGAGCATGCCGAACCACGGCAGCACGCCGAACTTGGTGAACAGGATCGCGGTGGTGTAGGCGCCAAGCCCGAAATACAGCGCGTGTCCCAGCGAGATCTGGCCGCAATAGCCGGACAGAATGTTCCAGCTCTGCGACAGCGCCGCATACATCAGGGTCAAGACCATGATGTTCTGGACGTAGACGTCCTTGACGAACAGTGGCACCGCGGCCGCGACCGCGGCGAGGAAGGCGGCGAGGACGAGGTCGCGCCGGCGGCGTTGGATGAATGCCTTGTCCATCAGATCGATCCGAACAGGCCGCGCGGGCGGATGAAGACGACGAGGAGATAGACGCCGTAGATGCCGACGGTCTTGAGTGACGGCGGCAGGATCAGCGTGGTGATCGCCTCGACCAGGCCGACGACGATGCCGCCGGCAAAGGCGCCAAACACGCTGCCGAAGCCGCCGAGCGCGACCGTCACATAGGCGATGGTCGCGAACGACGCGCCGACATCCGGGAAGACGTAGAAGAAGATCGCCATGACCGCGCCGGCAAGACCGACCAGCGCCGCGCCAAGGCCCCAGCCGAGCGCGAACACCTTGTTCTTGTCGATGCCGACCAGCGCCACGGCGCCGGCATCCTCACGCGTCGCCTCCAGCGCGCGGCCGAAATCGGTGCGGTGGATGAAGAAGTACAGCCCGGCGAAGGCCGCGATCGCGATCAGCGCGCCGACCAGCTGCGGCTGCGGCAGGTAGATGCCGGCGATCGAGATCGTCTTGCCGCCGAGCCAGGAGTGCGGAATGCTGCGATAATCCGGCGTGAAGAAATACTGCGCGACCCCGCGCATCAGCACCGCGAGCCCGAAGGTGGAGAAGATCTGCACCATGCCGGTATTGGCCTTGGCACGGACCGCGAATCTGACGATCAGCAGATAGACCACGGCCCCGAACACGAACAGAGCGGCGGCGACCAGCGGCGCCGCAAGCAACGGGTCGAGCGCAAAGAACGCGAACAGGAAGAAGGTCGCGTACATCGCGATCATCAGGAACTCGCCATGGGCGAAGTTCACGACGTCCATCAGCCCGAAGATGAGCGCCAGCCCCACGGCGATCAGGCCGTAGAGCAGGCCCATCAAGAGGCCGCTGGCGAGACTTTGGATGATTGTTTCTGCTGTCACAGATATTGCCCCACTCTCGATGTGACACTTGGTGTCGTCCTGGCGAAAGCCAGGACCCATAACCACGACTGTTTTTGTGGGGCACGACGACGACCAATCATCGTCCAACCACGGCCTCGGAGTATGGGTCCCGGGTCGGCGCCGCCACGCGCTGACGCGCGTCGCGGCTTGCCCGGGACGACACTCGAGGTTGCTACTTCATCGGCCAGGTGGCTTGGGCCACCGCGGCCTGGGTCGGGAAGATGGTGACGAACTTGCCGCCGACATATTGCAGCAGCACCGGATCGGCGTCGTTGTTCTGGCCGCTCTCGTCGAACTTCACCCGCTTCCACGGCATGATGGTCTGCTCGCCCGGCATGTCGGTCGCGGCCAGCGCGTCGCGGATCTTCTCGCCGTCAACAGACTTGGCGCGGTTGATGGCATCGGCCATCACGATCAGGCCCATGAACTGGCGCGACGAGTAGTCGTTGAAGTCCTTGCCCGACTTGGCCTTGAACATGTCGTTGATCTTGCCGACCATCGGCCGCTTGGCGGCGAGATCGAGCGAGAACGAGCCGCGCGAGATCACGCCTTCGAGCTTGTCGCCGACCGCGTCATACAGCGCCTTCTCCGAGAAGCCGGCGTCCTGCGCCACGATCGCATTCGGCTTGTAGCCGAGCTCGGCCATGGTCTTGACCAGCAGGATGCCGTCGGTGGTGTAGCTCGACGGCATCAGCACGTCGGCATTGGCCGCCTTGAGCTGCTGCACCTCGGCCGACAGCGACGGCGAGTTGGCGCGGTATTTGATGTCGGCGACGACCTTGTAGCCGCGCTCGTTGGCGAGCTTGAGCTGGGCGTTGCTCGAATCCGTGCCGAAGATGGTGTCCTCGTGGAACAGCGCGAGCGTCTCGATCTTGGTGCCCTTCTTCTTCATCGCATCGAAGAAGTCGAACATCGCCTGCGAGAACATCTCGTCATGCGGCGCGGCGCGGAAATAGTATTTCAAGCCGCGGCGATGCAGGCTCGGCGAGGAGTTGTCGGCGGAGAGATATGGGATCTGGTAGCGCTCGCAGATCTGGCTCGCGGTGACCGCGACGGCACTCTGATAGGAGCCGATGACGGCTGCGACCTTCTCCTGCGTGATCAGGCGCTCGGCCTCGGCGCGGCCCTTCTGCGGATCCGCCTGATGATCGGCGAACACCAGCTTGATCTTGGCGCCGCCGAGACCCGGCAGACCTTCGGTGCGGGCGAGCGGCAGGTCGAAATCGTACTTGCCGTTGATGATCTCGGCCGCGGTCTCGAACGCGCGCTGCGCGTCGACGCCGATCTGGGCGCTGGCGCCCGAGAACGGATAGATGACGCCGATCTTCACTTCCGATGTCTGGGCGCGGGCGGCGATCGGACCGAAAGCAGCGGCAGCGGTGGCTCCAAGCAGGACGTTACGGCGCGTAATGGTCATGGCAAGATCCTCTGATGAAAGCGCATCGATGAAGCGGTTGACGTCGGTGGTAAAGGCTCAAAAAGCAGCACAAGCTGCTGATTAGAGGACGGCGAGATCCTTGTTCCTGAGATCGGTGATCAGCATCAGGCCCGGCGCGTGGGTAATGGCGAAGGGCAGCTTGGCCGCGGCAATGACCGCCTGCGGTGTGACGCCGCAGGCCCAGAAAACAGGGATTTCGTCCGCGGCGACGGGCACCGGATCGCCGTAGTCCGGCGTGTTGAGATCAGCGATGCCGATCTGCTCAGGATGACCGAGATGCACCGGCGCGCCGTGCACCGCGGGAAAGCGCGTCGTGATCTGCACGGCGCGGATCGCCTGCGCCGACTTGAACGGGCGCATCGACACCACCATCGGCCCCGCGAACGGCCCCGACGGCGTGCAGGCGATGTTGGTGCGGTACATCGGCACGCGACAGCCCTGCTCGATGTGGCGGATCGGCAGACCGTCCGCCATCAGCGCCTCCTCGAACGAGAACGAGCAGCCGAGCACGAAGGTGACGAGATCGTCGCGCCAATGAGCAAGCAGATCGGTCGGCTCCTCGACCATCTCGCCATCGCGCCAGACGCGATAGCGCGGCACGTCGGTGCGGATGTCGAGGTCGGCGCCGAGCGCCGGAATGAAAGGATTGCCCGGTTCGGACATGCCGATGATCGGACACGGTTTTGGATTGAGCTGGCAGAAGCGGTGGAAGGCGCCAGCGTACGTCTCGGGGATAATCGCCAGATTGCCCTGGACGAAGCCGTTTGCGACCCCCGCCGTGCTCCAGCCCCTGCCGGTGCGATAATCCAGGCGGGCTTGATGGCTCGGGAGAAGTTCACTCCCACCCGCTGATTGCTGCAATGCCGCAGAAACAGTCATTTGTGCCACTTGCCTAATATCTCGACAAACTCACTGAACATCAGCCATGCTATAAAGTCTAATCTTCGTTTTTAATCGGGATCGATAAGACAAATTGATCCGAGCGGGGCGCGATGTTGGATTTCCGTTCCATCGAGACCTTCCTCTGGGTGGTGAAGCTTGGCAGCTTTCGCGGCGCGGCGCAGCGCCTGAACACCACTCAGCCGGCCATTTCCCAGCGGATCGCCCAGCTCGAGCGCGAGCTCGGCGTCAAGCTGCTGAACCGCGACCACCGCGTGGCGTCGCCGACTGCGAGCGGACGGCAGATGCTGGTGTATGCCGAGAAGCTGATCGGCCTGCGCGCGGAGATGCTGGCCGAGGTCGGCGACCGCTCCGCGATGCGCGGCGTGCTCCGGCTCGGTGTCGCCGAGACCATCGTGCACGACTGGCTGCCGCGGCTGATCAAGAGCGTCAACGAGAGCTATCCGAACCTCTCGCTGGAGATCGAGGTCGACGTCACGCCGAACCTGCATGCGCGGCTGCTGGCGCAGGAGATCGAGCTCGCCTTCGCGCTCGGCGCGCCCTCCGAGTCCGGCATCCGCAGCCGCGTGCTGTGCGACTATCCGATCAGCTTCCTCGCCAGCCCCTCTCTGGGTTTCGGCAAAGGCCTGATCACGGCGGAGCAGATGGCACGGTTTCCAATCATTACCTTCCCGCGCAACACCCAGCCCTACGACAATGTGCGCTCGCTCTTCAATCGCCCGCATCTGCCGCCGATGCGTCTGCACGCCAGCGCCTCGCTGGCGACCGTGATCCACATGGCCGTCGAGGGCCTCGGCGTCGCCGTCATTCCCGCGGCGATCGTCGCCAACGAGATCGAGCGCGGACGCCTGCAGGAGTTGAAAACGGATTTGCGGATTCCGCCGCTGACCTTCACGGCGAGCTGGCTGTCATCGCCCGAGATGGTCGCGATCGAGCGCGTCGCCGAGCTCGCAGCCAGGACGGCGCAGACGGCCAGCCATCCGGCGGCATCGGTTGACGCCATCGTCGCGGCGCGCGATGGACAGGATGCCGGAGTACAGGGATTTCAAGCATGAGCCGCGCCGTCACCAATCTGCAGATCGATTCCGCCCGCCTCTGGGACAGCATTCACGAGACCGCCAGGTTTGGCGCGACGCCGAAGGGCGGCGTGCGGCGGCTGACCTTGAGCCAGGAGGACAAGCAGGTCCGCGACTGGTTCCGCAAAGCCTGCGAGGATGCCGGGCTCGACGTGCACGTCGACACGCTCGGCTCGATGTTCGCACTTCGCAAGGGTCGCGACATGGCGAAGCCGCCGGTCGGGCTCGGCTCGCATCTCGACACCCAGCCGACGGGCGGCAAGTTCGACGGCATCCTCGGCACGCTCGGCGCGCTGGAGGTGATCCGCACGCTCAACGACGCCGGCATCGAGACCGACGCGCCGCTCTGCATCGTCAACTGGACCAACGAGGAAGGCTCGCGCTTCGCGCCGGCGATGATGGCGTCGGCCGCCTATGTCGGCGACTTCACGGTCGAGGACATTTTGTCGCGGACAGATGCCGCAGGCATGACCGTGGGCGCGGCGCTGGACGAGATCGGCTATCGCGGCGAGACCAAGGTCGGCACGCAGACATTCTCGGGCTTCGTCGAGCTGCACATCGAGCAGGGTCCGATCCTGGAGGCCGAGAACAAGACCATCGGCGTGGTCGATCACGGCCAGGGCGTGTTCTGGTACGACGGCAAGGTCACCGGCTTCGAGAGCCATGCCGGCTCGACGCCGATGCCGCTGCGCCGCGACGCGCTGCTGGCGCTGTCGGAGTTCGCGCTCACCCTGGAGCAGATCGCGCTCAAGCTCGGACCGAACGCGGTCGCCACCATCGGCGAGGCCGTGATCGCCAATCCCTCGCGCAACGTGATCCCCGGCGAGATCGCCTTCACCATCGACTGCCGCAGCGCCGACGCCGATACGCTGGACGCGCTCGATGCCAGCCTGCGTGCGGCGGCGAGCGAGATTTCCAAGAAGCGCAAAGTCGAGATCGCGATCGACCAGGTCTGGCGCAAGCCGCCGACGCACTTCGATCCCAAGCTGGTCGATGCCGTCGAGCGCGCTGCCGGCACGCTCGGCTATTCGCACCGGCGCATCACGTCGGGAGCGGGCCATGACGCCTGCAATCTCAACACGATCACGCCGGCCGCGATGGTGTTCGTGCCCTGCAAGGATGGCATCAGCCACAACGAGCTCGAGGATGCCACGCAATCCGACTGCGCCGCCGGCGCCAACGTGCTGCTGCACACCGTGCTGTCGCTGGCGGGCGTGGCGTCGTGATCTACTGCTTCAATCTACTCCACTATCAATGACTAATCATAAGCCTGAATAGCGCGGGCACGCTGGGCTCCCCTCCCCCTTGCGGGGAGGGGTCGGGGGTGGGGGTCCACAACGGCGGTGTCGCCCGGGGCTCCCCCCTCCCCAACCCTCCCCCACAAGGGGGGAGGGAGCACAGCTTCGTCGGCGCGACTGCTCGGCACATCCCGAAAGGAGACCATCACGTGCGCGGAGTTTTCATCGACGCCAACGAGTCGCTTGCCGAGATCTTCGAGCGGCAGCGCAAAGCCGGCGATCCGGAGATGCGCGTGCATCTCGATCCGGACATCAAGCCTGAGGACTGGCCGGCCATCCTCGACGGCGCCGAGATCGGCGTGGTCGATCACACCGCCCTACCGACCGATGTCGCCAGGCAATGCAAGGGCCTCAAGCACGTCGTGTTCCTCGGCACCGGCGCGCGCAGCTACATGAATCCGGAGGAGCTGGCCGAGCTCGACATCACCGTGCACCTGATCAAGGGCTATGGCGATACGGCAGTTGCAGAAGCAGCGATCGCGCTGATGTGGGCCTCGGCCCGCGGCATCGCGCAGATGGACCGCGAGATGCGCGCCGGCAACTGGCTGCGCGATGACGGCATGCAGTTGACCGGCAAGACCCTCGGCCTGATCGGCTTCGGCGGCATCGCCGCGGAGGTCGCGCGCATCGCGTCGGGCAGCGGCATGAAGGTGATCGCCTGGAACCGCTCGCCGAAGAGCCATCCGGGCGTGACGTTCGTCGATCTCGATACGCTGCTGAAAGAAAGCCACGTCGTCTCGCTGCATCTCCTGCTCAACGACGAGACCCGCGGCTTCCTGTCCCGCGACCGCATCGCGCAGATGCGGCCGGGCGTGATCTTCGTGAACACCGCCCGCGCGGCCATCGTCGACGAAGCAGCGATGATCGACGCCCTGCGCTCCGGCCACATCCGCCACGCCGGCCTCGACGTCTTCAACACCGAGCCGCTGCCCGCCGGTCACGTACTGACCACCATCCCCAACGTGACGCTGTCGGCGCATTCGGCGTTCCGCACGCCGGAAGCCAGCGAGAACCTGATCCACGCCGCTTGGGAGCACTGCCGCAGGGTGGCGAAGAAGTAGTTGTTGACGCGTAGGGTGGGCAAAGCGGCCGCCGCTAGGCGGCAGCGTGCCCACCGTCGATCAGCGCGTACGCAGCAAGACGGTGGGCACGGCGCCACCGCGATCTCATGCGGGGATGCAGCAGAGCCGCGCCTTTGCCCACCCTACGGCTCTCTCCTTCGTCATTGCGAGCGAAGCGAAGCAATCCAGAGTCCCCGCGACGGCCCTGGATTGCTTCGTCGCTACGCTCCTCGCAATGACGATGTTGATCGAGCTGCCGCCCCCCCACCGTCGTCCCGGCGAACGCCGGGACCCATACCGCGTGATTTATCTGTGGCGCGCGGTGGCAGATATCGGCGGCTACAATGACGGCCGGTGGTTATGGGCCCCGGCGTTCGCCGGGGCGACATCGAGCAAATAGCGGCGACTAGTCCACCATGTCCGCGACGGCCTTGCCGCACGCCACCGTATCCGCATTGCCGCCCAGATCCCGCGTGCGCAGCGTCCGCTCCGCCAGCGTCCGCTCGATCGCGCCGACGATCGACTGCGCTGCAGTCTTCTCTCCCAGATGCTCCAGCATCATCGCGCCCGACCAGATCATGCCGATGGGGTTGGCAATCCCCTGCCCTGCGATATCCGGCGCCGAGCCGTGCACCGGCTCGAACACCGACGGGAAATTGCGCTCGGGATTGATGTTGCCCGACGGCGCGATGCCGATGGTGCCGGTGCAGGCAGGTCCCAGATCGGACAGGATGTCGCCGAACAGATTGGAGCCGACGACGACGTCGAACCAGTCCGGGTGCAGCACGAAGTTCGCGGTGAGGATGTCGATGTGGTACTTGTCCCACTTCACGCCCGGATAGTTCTTCGCCATCGCCTCGACGCGCTCGTCCCAGTAAGGCATCGTGATCGAAATGCCGTTGGACTTCGTCGCCGAGGTCAGGTGCTTCTTCGGCCGGGATTGCGCGAGCTCGAAGGCGAACTTCAGGATGCGGTCGACGCCGGTGCGGGTCATCACCGTCTGCTGGGTGACGAACTCGCGATCGGTGTCCGGGAACATGCGGCCGCCGACCGACGAATATTCGCCTTCGGTGTTCTCGCGCACCACCCAGAAATCGATGTCGCCGGGCTTGCGACCCGCCAGCGGCGACGGCACGCCGGGCATCAGCCGCACGGGACGCAGATTGACGTACTGATCGAACTCGCGGCGGAACTTGATGAGCGAGCCCCACAGCGACACATGGTCTGCGATCTTGGCGGGCCAGCCGACGGCGCCGAAATAGATCGCGTCATGGCCGCCGATCTGCGCCTTCCAGTCGTCCGGCATCATCTGGCCGTGCTTCTCGTAATAGTCGTAGCTCGAGAAGTCGAAATGATCGAACTGCACCGCGACGCCGTGCTTCTTGGCCGCCGTCTCGATCACGCGAATGCCCTCGGGCATGACCTCCTTGCCGATGCCGTCGCCGGGAATGACTGCGATGCGATAGGGCTTCTTGCTCATCGAGCGGATCCTTGGTCGTTTACGCCGGTACGCCCGGCTGAAATGGCGAATGCCTGAATGAACCAAACCACGCCCAAGCGCAACGCTGCGGTGCAAGATTGACCGCATGGCTGACGCGCCAGACAATCCTATCTCCTCACCCATCCCAGCGAGCACGTCCATGGACCTTCATCTGCGCGGCAAGCGCGTTCTCATCACCGGCGCGTCCAAGGGGATCGGTGCCGCAGCCGCCGAAGCCTTCGCCGAGGAAGGCTGTCACGTCAGGCTTGCAGCGCGCAGTGG
Organism: Bradyrhizobium sp. SZCCHNR1053; assembly: GCF_032381235.1. Lineage (NCBI taxonomy): Bacteria > Pseudomonadati > Pseudomonadota > Alphaproteobacteria > Hyphomicrobiales > Nitrobacteraceae > Bradyrhizobium > Bradyrhizobium sp. SZCCHNR1053. The sequence continues at coordinate 286,056 of NZ_JAUHJM010000004.1, read as the reverse complement.
CGACCGGCTCGCGGCCCTGGTCGAGCAGCTGCGATCGAAGCATCAGATCGATGCGGCCGCGCATGTCGTGGACCTGCGCAAGAGCGAGGACGTCGCGCGGCTGGCCGAAGCTGCTTCCGATATCGACATCCTCGTCAACAATGCCGGCGACATCCCGGGCGGCGCGATCGACAAGATCGACGAGGCGGCCTGGCGGCATGCCTGGGACCTGAAGGTGTTCGGCTTCATCAATCTGACGCGCCTGGTCTATGCGCAGATGAAGGCGCGCGGTGGCGGCGTCATCATCAACGACATCGGCGCGGCCGGCGAGAAGTTCGACGCCAACTACATCTGCGGCAGCGCCGGCAATGCGGCGCTGATGGCCTTCACCCGCGCGCTCGGCTCCAAGAGCCTCGCCGACAACATCCGTGTGGTCGGCATCAATCCCGGGCCGGTCGGCACCGATCGCCACGTCACTCTGCTCAAGACCCGCGCCAAGCATCAGTTCGGCGACGAGAGCCGCTACACCGAATTCCAGAAGAGCCTGCCGCTCGGCCGTCCCGCGCATGTCAGGGAGATCGCCGACCTGATGGCGTTCCTGGCCTCGGACCGTGCCGGCTACACCTCCGGCGTGATCTATACCGTCGATGGCGGCATCAGCGCAGGGTGGGGTTGATCGCCGCGACCTTTCCACCTCAGCCGAAACATGATCTACGACTTTGCGCCGGGACGCTTCCAATCAGGAGAACTGCACTTTGGCCGACCAGGGATTGATCCGCGAGAGCGCCTGCGCCGTCGTCGACAAGTTGAAGTCCGGCAAGGTCACGCCGCTGGATTGCCTCGACGCGCTGGAAGCGCGCATCGCAGCCGTCGACGGCAAGGTCAATGCGCTGCCGACGCTGTGCTTCGACCGCGCGCGCGATCACGCCAAGGCGCTGATGCAGAAACCGGCTGCCGAGCGCGGGGTGCTGGCCGGGCTGCCCGTGCCGATCAAGGACCTCACCGACGTCGCCGGCGTGCTCACCACCCAGGGCTCGCCGATCTTCAAGGACCGGATTCCGGAACGCTCTGATCTCATGGTCGAGCATCTCGAAGCCAATGGCGGCGTGATCTACGCCAAGTCGAACACGCCGGAGTTCGGCGCCGGCGCCAACACCTTCAACGAGGTGTTCGGCGCGACGCGCAATCCCTGGGACACGTCCCGCTCGGCGGCCGGCTCCTCCGGCGGCGCCGCGGTGGCGCTTGCCACCGGCATGGCCTGGTTGGCGCATGGCTCCGACATGGGCGGCTCGCTGCGCAATCCCGCGAGCTTCTGCGGCATCGTCGGCCTGCGCCCGAGCTTCGGCCGCGTCGCCCATACGCCGGCCGTCGCCATCGACCGCAATCTCGGCGTCCAGGGCCCGATGGCCCGCAACGTCGAGGATCTCGCGCTGCTGCTCGACGCGATGAGCGGCGAGCACGCCGCCGATCCGATCTCGCTGCCCTCGCCTGCGACGTCGTTCCTGGCCGCGGCGCGCTCCGGCAAGAGGCCGGTTCGCGTTGCCTACTCTCCGGATCTTGGCATCACGCCCGTGGATCCGGAAGTCGCGGCGGTCACGCGCAAGGCGGCGCAGCGCTTCGCCGAGTTGGGCGTGATCGTCGAGGAGGCGCATCCCGATTTCAGCGAGGCGCATGAATGCTTCCACGTGCTGCGCGCGCTCGACTTCGCGATGAGCAAGGCTGAGCTGTTGCGCACCAAGCGCGACCTGTTGAAGCCGGAAGTGATCTGGAACATCGAGGAAGGGCTGAAGCTCACGGTCGCGCAGATCGCGCGCGCCGAGGCGCAGCGCGTGGCGATCACCGCGCGCGCCGTCAAGTTCTTCGAGACCTATGATCTGCTGCTGGCGCCGGCCACCATCGTACCGCCCTTCCCGGTCGAGAACCGCTACGTCGCCGAATGTGCCGGGCATAAGTTCGACAACTACGTGCAATGGCTCGGCATCGTCTACGCGATCACGCTGGCCTGCTGCCCAGCCCTGTCGCTGCCCTGCGGCTTCACGGCGTCGGGTCTTCCGGTCGGACTGCAAATGGTCGCGGCACCGCACGCCGACGCCAAGCTGCTCGCAGGCGCCAAGGCGCTGGAGGACGTCCTCGGCGTTGCCGGCTCGACCCCGATCGATCCGCGCGCGCCGAAGGGCTAAGTCATTCCCCTCATCCTGAGGAGCCCGCCGAAGGCGGGCGTCTCGAAGGATGGGCCGCAGCGTGATGCGCCCCCGCCTCGACACTGCTTGTGGCACGCGCGCAGAGTTCCATGCGCTGAACATGGGACCCATGTCCGTTATCGTCTGTGGCAATCGGGGCTGCTGCCGTAGAAGGGCCGCAAATCACGCTTGCCGGAGACCGGATATGACTGACCAGGTGATCGAGCCTGCCGAAGAAGCCACGACGTTCAGCGACGTCGAGCGCCGCATCAAGGCGATCCTGATCGGCTCGGCCGGCAACCTGGTCGAATGGTACGATTTCTATGCCTATACGGCGTTTGCGCTGTATTTCGCGCCGGCCTTCTTTCCATCGAAGGACCCGGTCGTCGAGCAGCTCAACGCCGCGGTCGTGTTCGCCGCGACCTTCCTGATGCGCCCGCTCGGCGGCTGGCTGTTCGGCTATCTCGCCGATCACCATGGCCGGCGGCTGTCGCTGACCGTCTCGGTCCTCTGCATGTGCTTCGGCTCGCTGATCATTGCGGTGACGCCGACCTATGCCACCATCGGCATCGCCGCGCCGATCATCCTGGCGCTCGCCCGCGTCATCGAGGGCCTCAGCCTCGGCGGCGAGTATGGCGCCAGCGCCACCTACCTGTCCGAGGTCGCCGACGCCAAGCATCGCGGCTTCTATTCGAGCTTCCAATACGTCACCCTGATCGGCGGCCAGCTCACCGCGATCATCGTGCTGCTGCTCCTGCAGAAGGTGTTCTTGACAACCGAGGAGCTCAAGGCATGGGGCTGGCGCATTCCATTTGCGATCGGCGCCGGCCTCGCCATCTTCACCGCCGTCATGCGGCGGAACCTGCATGAAACCGAGGCCTTCGTGGAAGCAAAGAAGACGGTCAGTCCGTCGGGATCGATCACCACGCTGCTCAAATATCCGAGAGAGCTGCTGCTGGTGGTCGGCCTGACCGCGGGTGGCACGGCGGCATTCTACACCTTCACGACCTACATGCAGACTTTCGTCAAGCTGTCGGTCGGCCTCACCGAGGACCAGACCACGATGGTGATCTTCGGCTCGCTGCTGTTTGCCTGCGTGCTACAGCCGCTCTATGGCGCGATCTCCGATCGCATCGGCCGCAAGCCGCTGCTGATCTTCTTCGGCGTCGCCGGCACGCTGGCGACGATCCCGATTCTGACCGTGCTGCAGGGCACCAAGGAGCCGTTCACAGCTTTCCTGCTGATCTGCGGCGCCTGGATCTTCACGGCCGGCTACACCTCGATCAACGCGGTGGTGAAGGCCGAGCTGTTTCCGACCAATGTCCGTGCGCTCGGTGTCGGCCTGCCCTACGCGATCACCGTCTCGCTGTTCGGCGGCACCGCACCGGCTATCGCGCTCTACTTCAAGAGCATTGGGCACGAGACCTGGTTCTATTATTATCTCACGGGCGTGATCTTCACGTCGCTATTGATCTATGCGACCATGCGTGACACCAAGCATGCGTCGGCGATGCACCGCCATGAATGAGCTGCCACCACGGATGAGGTGCCGTCATGGCTGACGAGTCCGGGCTACCGCCCGAGAGCAAGCTGACCCGCAGCAAGGAGCGCTGGGCTCACGAGGGCAAATTCCTGACCGGCCGGATCGTGCGGCCCGAGGACCAGCGCCTGCCGCCGGGCCAGCATCTGACCCGCGACTGGCCGGTGCTTGATCTCGGCCTGACGCCCTCGGTCACATCAGAGCGCTGGCGGCTCGACGTCTATGGCGCGGTGGAAAATCCTCTGTTCTGGGATTTCTCCGCCTTCCTCTCCCAGGAGCAGCGCCAGTTCACATCCGACATTCATTGCGTGACGACCTGGTCGCGCTACGACAATCAATGGGAAGGGCTTGCGACGCGCGACCTGCTTGCCGCCTGCCGGCCGCGCGACACAACCGATTTCGTCGTGCTGCATTCCTACGACGGCTACACGACCAATCTCGCACTGGAGGACTTCGCCGCCGAGGACGCCCTGCTCGCGCATAGCTGGTCCGGCGCGCCGCTCACCCAGGAGCATGGCGGCCCGGTCCGCATCGTCGTGCCGCATCTGTATTTCTGGAAGAGCGCAAAATGGCTGAAGGCGATCGAATTCCTAGACAAGGATGCGCCCGGCTATTGGGAGGTGCGCGGCTATCACAACCGCGGCGATCCCTGGGCCGAGCAGCGCTATTCGGACTGACGGGCTTCCGTGGCGCCGAGCGAGCGGAGCCGTAGGGTGGGCAAAGACGCGAAGCGTCGTGCCCACCGCCGTCGCCACTGAAATGAAGCTGAAAAGAAAAGAATGGTGGGCACGCTCCGCTTTGCCCACCCTACGGGCTCAGTTTCCGAACCTGCCAGAGATATCGCATGGAGTTCACCTCAGAAACCGGCAAGATCCCCAAGGGCTACGGGTATCTTCTCAAGCCGAGCGTCATCCTCGCCGCACTGACCGCAAGAGATCTCGGCGGCATTCGCATCCACCTCGTTCGAAGCCACGGCAGGCGTCTGTTCGATGCGCGATATCGGCCGCCGGACGGCGACATTCCTTATGAGCGTCTCAACATCAAAGTCGGCACCGCGCACGAGCGGGACTTGCCTGGACTTCGTCGGCGCGCGAAGGACGAAGCCCTGCCCGCGCTCGTCCAATGGATTTCCGACCTCGTCGCGCAAGACCTGCCGACAGCGATCCGGCACGGCGAACAGGAGATCGAGCTTCTGCCTCCGCGAGACTGATCATTGCTGCGTCGCGTGCGCGATTGATGCTTGCCCGGCCCCCCGGCCCAGAAATATCCCCCTTGCATATTTCTGAAAATCGTGATTTATTAACCGCCATCCCGCCTCGTTGCAGAGGGGCGTATCGCGATCGTCACGGACGTGGAGCGCGGGATGCGGTGGGCGCAACGGGTTGCAGCGTGGTCTTCCATGCGGACGAACGATCCGGTGCGCACGGCGAAATCGTGTGGTCTCGGCGCCGCGGTGCTGGCGTCAAGTCGTGGTGCGGATGACGCGCATCGCGATGACGGGGGCAAGACAGCCGTTCCCCGGAGAGAGCACGTATAAGCCGTTCCAACCATTGCGCAGGGAAGGCCGGGATGTCCTCAGCCGTACCTGTGGTTCTGCCGCCTGCATTTTTTCCGCAGGCGGGCCATGGGGGCGGCAGGCTCCCGACCTTCCCTGCGCCCTCTCGATTGCAGAGGGGCAAAGATCCGCAAAGCTCGGGCCGTTGCAGGGCCGCGAGAATGCGCCATCATGTCTGCTGGAATGGCCTTATCTGTTGTATGACGATGTGCAGTGAAGACGCAACGAATGGGGCCCAAAATGGCGACCGAACGTTTCCAGTTTGAAGGCGCAAGCGGCGAGCAGCTTGCCGCTGCGCTCGACCTGCCCAACGGTTCGCCGCGCGCTTACGCGCTGTTCGCGCATTGCTTCTCCTGCGGCAAGGACACGCATGCGGCGCGGCGCATCGCCATGGCGCTGACGGCGCATGGCATCGCCGTGCTGCGGTTCGACTTCACCGGCCTCGGCTCCAGCGAAGGCGACTTCGCCAACACGACGTTCTCCTCCAACGTCGCCGATCTTGTCCGCGCCGCCAATCATCTGCGCGAGACCCGACAGGCGCCGGCGATCCTGATCGGCCACAGCCTCGGCGGCGCCGCTGTGCTGGCGGCCGCCGGCGCCATTCCCGATGCCAAAGCCGTCGTGACGATCGCCGCGCCTTCGGATCCGGGCCATGTCACCAACATGTTCAAGGACAGCCTCGAGGCGATCCGCCGCGACGGCTCGGCCGAGGTCTCGCTCGCGGGGCGCCCGTTCCGGATCAGCAGCTCCTTCCTCGACGACATCGCCGAGCAGCGCCTGCTCGACAAGGTCAAGCATCTGCACAAGGCACTGCTGGTGATGCACTCGCCTGTCGACGAGACCGTCGGCATCGACAACGCGACCCACATCTTCGTCGCTGCCAAGCATCCGAAGAGCTTCATCTCGCTCGATCACGCCGATCATCTCATCAGCAGCAAGCTAGATGCCGCCTATATCGCCGAGGTGATCGCGAGCTGGGCCGGCCGCTACGCCGCACCGGCGCCGGTCGAGCTTGCGGCCACCGATGGCCCGCGCGACGTCATCGTGCGCGAGACGCGGGCGAGCAAGCTGCAGCAGAGCATCGCGCTCGGGCCCCACCATCTCACCGCAGACGAGCCGCTCTCCGTCGGCGGCCAGGACTCCGGTCCGGGCCCCTACGACCTTCTGCTCGCGGCGCTCGGCGCCTGCACCTCGATGACGATGCGGCTCTATGCCGACCGCAAATTGCTGCCGCTCGACCTGATCACCGTGACCCTGCGTCACAACAAGATCCATGCGGAGGACTGCGCGGCGTGCGAGACCAAGGTCGGGCTGATCGATCAGCTCGAGCGCGAGATCCACATGGACGGCGCGCTCGATGAGGAGCAGCGCAGGAAGCTGATGGAGATCGCCGACAAGTGCCCGGTGCACCGGACGCTGACGTCGGAGATCCGCATCGTCACGCGTGCGACGGACTGAGCTAACGCGCCGCTTCCGGCTCCATCTTCAGCGGCCGCACGCGCAAGGCGCCGCGCAGGCCTGCGGCCGTGCCGATGAAAATGCCGGTGATGGCAACGAACGATGGCAGCGCCAAAGTGGAGAGTCCCGTGAGCCCCTGCCCGACCGAGCAGCCCAGCGCCATCACGCCGCCGATGCCCATCAACGCGGCGCCGCCAACCGAGCGCAACATGTGATTCGGCGAATGAAAGCCTTCGAGCTTGAAACGGCGCGTGACCAGTGCCGTCACGAGACTCCCCGCCAGCACGCCGGCGACCGTCGCGATGCCGAAGTTCACCGTCGAGCCGGTCGACAGCATCACATATTGCAGGCCGTCGGCGATCGGCGCGACGAAGGTCAGGGACGCCACCGGCACCGGGTTGAAATCATCGGCACCGAGATGGCCGGTCGCGAACCAGCCGGCCGCGATCAGCAGGCCGACGACGAGGCCCGCGAGCATCTGCCCCGGTGCGCGCCGGAACGGCGCATGCGCGAAGGCGAACACGATCAACACGCTGCCAAGCGCAAGCGCCGGCAAGAGGCGCGCTGGCGCACCGTGCAGGCCGCCGGCCGACAGCAGCACAGGAAGCGATGCCGCCATGGCCGTGGTCTGCGAGGCCTGCATCAGCGCGATGCGCAACGGCGCGATCAGGCCCTTCAACGTCATCTCCGCTGCGATCGCCAGCACCGTCACCACGACGAAGGAGCGCAGATTGCCGCGACCGAGCAGCACCAGCGCGCGCGAGCCGCAACCGTTGGCGAGCACCATGCCGTAGCCGAACAGGACACCGCCCAAGAGCATCAGCGGCACCGAGAAGGTCGGCTGCAGATAGATCGATTTGCCGAGATCGACGACCCCGTTGGCCGCGAGCAGCTGTGTGGCGACGATGGCGATGCCCATCGCCAGGGCGAAAGTTCGCACCAGCCGGCGGTCGCCGTCGGCCCACCAGCCGCGCAGGCTGCTCATCATGCAGAAGCCGCTGAGCAGCCCGACCACGCCATAGATCAGGCCGATCATGAGACCGGCCATCACGGCCAGATTGGCGGCTTCGGGCACGTTCAGGAATCCTTCCGGTTGCGGACAACACGCGCGTTGCGCAGGCAGCGCTTTCGCTTGACGCGCGCAGAATATTTGCCACGATGTCGCACCTAACTAGATGAGAATGCTTGTTCCAACAAGCATCGACGGGAGAGAACGCCGTGATTTCAGAAACGCATCCTCAGGGGTGGCCGACGCATCGCGCATGCATGGAGGCCGCACGGTGAGCGGCGTGGCGACACTTTCCCCCGACGCTCTCGCCCGCGCCTGCGCCGACGCGATGTGGCAGGATGATCGCGCCAGCCAGGGGCTCGGCATGCACATCGTCGAGATCGGCCCCGGACGCGCCACCCTGCAGATGCAAGTGCAGCCTCACATGGTCAACGGCCATGGCATCGCCCATGGCGGCTTCATCTTCGCGCTGGCCGATTCCGCCTTCGCATTCGCCTGCAACTCGCACAACGACCGCACCGTGGCCGCACAGGGCAGCATCAGCTTCATCCGCCCCGGCAAGCTCGGCGACGTTCTGCTTGCCCGCGCGCACGAGGTGTCGCGCAGCGGGCGCTCCGGCATCTATGATGTCCGCGTTACGGCAGGCGACACGGTGATCGCCGAATTCCGCGGCCATTCGCGCAGCATCGGCGGCACGCTGGTCCCGGCCGCCGCGAGCTGATCCGCTTCCCTATCGCCCCGCGCCCCTGCCGGAGGACCTGACCATGACATCGACCAAGCTTCAATCGACCGGCAGCTACGTTCCCGAGATGGACGAAACCGAGCGGGCCTCGCGCGACGAGATCATGGCGCTGCAGACCCGCCGGCTCGCCTGGTCGCTCAAGCACGCCTACGACAACGTCGCCCATTACCGCCAGGCTTTCGACAAGGCCGGCGTGCATCCGTCGGATTTCCGCGAGCTTGCCGATCTGGGCAAGTTTCCGTTCACGGTGAAGACCGACCTGCGCGACAATTACCCGTTCAACATGTTCGCCGTGCCGCGCGAGCAACTGGTACGGGTGCACGCCTCCTCGGGCACGACCGGCAAGCCGATCGTGGTCGGCTATACCCGCAACGACATCGCGACCTGGTCGGCCGTGATGGCACGCTCGATCCGCGCCGCCGGCGGCCGCAGCGGCATGATCATCCACAACGCCTATGGCTACGGCCTGTTCACCGGCGGCCTCGGCGTCCACTACGGCGCCGAGCAGCTCGGCTGCACGGTGGTGCCGATCTCCGGCGGCATGACCGAGCGGCAGGTGCAGCTGATCAATGATTTCCGCCCTGACATCATCACCGTGACGCCAAGCTACATGCTGGCAATCCTCGACGAGTTCAAGCGTCAGGGCCTCGATCCGCGGCAGAGTTCGCTCAGGATCGGCATCTTCGGCGCCGAGCCATGGACCAATGCAATGCGCGCCGAGATCGAGGACGCATTTGCGATGGATGCCACCGACATCTACGGCCTGTCCGAGGTGATCGGCCCTGGCGTGGCGCAGGAATGCCTGGAAACCAAGGACGGACTGCACATCTGGGAGGATCACTTCTATCCGGAGATCGTCGATCCCGACACCGGCAAGGTGCTGCCCGACGGCGAGATGGGCGAACTGGTGTTCACCTCGTTGACCAAGGAGGCCTTCCCCGTCATCCGCTATCGCACCCGCGATCTGACCCGGCTGCTGCCGGGCACCGCGCGGCCGGGCATGCGACGGATGGAGAAGGTCACGGGCCGCTCCGATGACATGATCATCCTGCGCGGCGTCAACCTGTTCCCGTCACAGATCGAGGAGATCCTGCTGTCGACCGAATGGTGCGGCGGCCATTTCATGCTGGAGCTGACGCGCGAGGGCCGCATGGACGAGCTGACGATCTACGCGGAGTCGCGACCGGAGCATTGGGACGAGACCGGCCTCGGCGCGCACGCCGAGCGCATCTCCATCCACATCAAGAACACCATCGGCCTCACGGCAAAGGTGAAGGTCGTCCCGCCCGACACGCTGGAACGCTCGGCCGGCAAGGCGAAACGGATCAAGGACAAGCGGCCGGTGGGGTAGCCGTTCAGAGATGAAATCGAGATTGAGCGCCGATGACAGTGAGCTCCCTCGCCACGCCTGCGGGGAGAGGGTTGGGGTGAGGGAGACTCTCCACGCACCGAACTCGCGGAGAGTCCCCCTCACCCGGATTGCATCTAACGATGCAATCCGACCTCGCCCCGCCTGCGGGGCGAGGTGCAGCGAGCGAGCCGAGCGGGCGTGCTCACATCAGCCTCGATCAGCGGTCGAAATTTCGCGGCCACTACCTCACACATGATCGTAGTCCACCACCACGCGCTCCGTCACCGGCCTGGCCTGACACGTGAGCACAAAGCCAGCCTGCAGCTCCCATGGCTCCAGCGAGTAGTTCAGCTCCATCTCCGCTCTCCCCTCCACCAGCTTGGCGCGGCAGGTCGAGCACATGCCGCCCTTGCAGGCGAAGGGCAAGTCCACACCGGCGCGAAGCGCGGCGTCGAGAATGGCCTCGCCGTCGGCGACCGGGACCTCGCGGCGCTTGCCGTCGATGATCAGCGCGGCGATCGCCTTGGGGGGCGCCGTATCAGGCACGACAGCTTTCGGTCGCGGCTTGCCGCCGGCGCCCGAGACGAAGCGCTCGACATGGACGCGCTCGTCAGCGATGCCGAGCGCGCGGCAGGTGGCCGCGATGTCCTCGCTCATGCCGGTGGGGCCGCAGATGAAGACATGATCGATGCTCTCGGCCGGCACCAGCGAACGCAGGAGCACGCGCACCTTCTCGCCGTCGAGGCGGCCGTGCAGGATCGGCAGGTCCTGCTCCTCGCCGGAGATGACGTGGAACACCGAGAAGCGGTCGAGGAAGCGATCCTTCAGCTCCTCGAGCTGTTTGCGGAACAGCATGCCTGCGGTGGTGCGGTTGCCGTAGAACAGGAAGAAGCGGCTGTGCGGCTCCCGCGCCAGCACGGCTTTCACGATCGAGAGGATCGGCGTGATCCCGGAGCCGGCGGCAAGGCCGACATGAGTCCGCGCGGCCTCAGGCTGCAGTGCCACGCCAAAACGGCCGGTCGGCGTCATGACGTCGATCTCGTCGCCGCGCCTCAATTCGTCGGTGACGAAGCTGGAGAATGCGCCGCCATCGACACGCTTCACGGCGATCCGGATCTCGTCGTCATCGGGACCGGAGCAGATCGAATAGGAGCGCCGGACCTCCTCGCCGCCGAGCGTGGTCTTGAGCGTGAGGTATTGCCCTGGCGCGAAGCGATAGTCATCGGCAAGCTCGTTCGGAATCGCAAAGGTCAGCGACACCGCATCGGGCGCCTCCCGGCGCAGGTCACGGACGGCGAGACGATGGAAGCGTGGCGTTGTCGACATCGGGTTCATCCTCCCGTCATTGCGAGGAGCGAAGCGACGAAGCAATCCAGGGCTCCGGGCGTGGCCCGGGATTGCTTCGCTTCGCTCGCAATGACGGATGTGGCGGCATCAGTGGCACTTGAAATAATCGAACGGCTCGCGGCACGATCTGCAGCGCCACAGCGCCTTGCACGAGGTCGAGCCGAACTCGGCGAGTTGCTCGGTCTCGATCGAGCCGCATTGCGGGCACGCAACCTCGGCCACGCCAAACAGCGCGCGCCGGCCGCTCGACGGCTGCGGCGGCGCGATGCCGTACTCCCGCAGCTTGCGTCGCCCCTGCTCGCTCATCCAGTCCGTGGTCCAGGCCGGCGACAGCACAGTGCGCACGCTGGCCTCGCGGAAGCCGGCGCGCTCCAGCGCCAGCTCGATCTCAAGCGCGATCATGTTCATCGCCGGGCAACCGGAATAGGTCGGCGTGATCGCGACGTCGACCCGTTCGCCGACCACCTCGACCTCGCGCAGCACGCCGAGATCGTCGATCGTCAGCACCGGGATTTCCGGATCGACCACCGACGCCGCCGCCTCCCAGGCACGCTGGCGCAGCTCAGCCGGGCTCAATTCGGCGACTACCACGACGCACCGGGGAAGCTGCGCTGCATGTATTGCAGCTCGCTGAGGAGATGGCCGAGATGCTCGCTGTGACGCCCGTCGCGGCCGCCCTGCTGCATCCAGTCGTTCTCCGGCAGCACCAATGTCGCCTCGCGCGCGACATGCGAGACGATCGACAGCCATTCCGGCAGCAGCATCGTCGGATCGATCGCGATGCCGGCATCGATCAGGCCGCGCTCCGCATCGTCGACACTGAACATCTCGCCGGTATAGGCCCAGAGATCGTCGATCGCAGCCTGCGCGCGGCGGTGGCTCTCGTCGGTGCCGTCACCGAGCCGGATCACCCATTCGCTGGCATGGCGGAGATGATAGGCGCATTCCTTCTCAGACTTGGCCGCGATCGCCGCCAGGGTCGCATCGGTGGAGCCCATCATGCCCCGCCAATAGAGATCGGCGAACGCCGCGTAGAAGAGCTGGCGCACCATCGTATGCGCGAAGTCACCATTCGGGCGTTCGACCAGCAGCAGGTTACGGTACTGTCTGACGTCGCGGAGATAAGCGAGCTTGTCCTCGTCGTTGTCGCGGCCCTCGACCTTGGCGGCGTAGCCATAGAGCTCGCGCGCCTGGCCGATCAGGTCGAGCGCCGTGTTGGAGAGCGCCATGTCCTCTTCCAGCATCGGCGCATGGCCGCACCATTCGGAGAGGCGATGGCCGAGGATCAGCGCATCGTCGGCGCGGCGCAAGGTGTAGAGCACCAGCGGCGTTTCGGAGACGGTGATCGAGGGTGCGGTCATGGTTGTGATCCGATCAGCCCGCCACGAACTCCGTCATTGCGGCCGCGGCGAAGCAATCCAGGGATTCATCCGAGCAGGCAGTCTGGATTGCTTCGCTGCGCTCGCAATGACGACGACTGAGATCCTCAGCCGATCACATATGCCCGACTTCCTCGGGCACCTCGTAGAACGTCGGGTGGCGATAGATCTTCGACTCCGCCGGCTCGAACATCATGCCCTTGTCGGCGGGATCGGACGCGGTGATCGCGCTCGACGGCACCACCCAGATCGACAGACCCTCGCCGCGGCGGGTGTAGATGTCGCGCGCGGCCTGCAGCGCCATGGTCGCATCCGGCGCATGCAGCGAGCCGCAATGCTTGTGCGCGAGCCCGTTGCGGCTGCGGATGAAGACCTCCCACAACGGCGTGTTCGGCGTCGCCATTTCGATCTCCCTGCTATTCGGCCGCTTGCGCCATCTGGCGCCGCGCGCGCTTCTCTGCATAGGCCGCGGCGGCCTCGCGCACCCAGGCGCCGTCGGCATGCGCCTTGCGGCGCGCCGCCATCCGGTCGCGGTTGCACGGGCCGTTACCGGCCAGCACCTGCTTGAACTCGTTCCAGTCGATCGGGCCGTGGCGCCAATGGCCCTGCTCGTCCTGCTTCATCTCGGGATCAGGAATGGTGAGCCCAAGATACTGCGCCTGCGGCACGGTGGCATCGATGAACTTCTGGCGCAGCTCGTCATTCGAGAAGCGCTTGATCTTCCACTTCGTCGAGGTGTCGCTGTGCTGGCTGGCCTGGTCGGGCGGGCCGAACATCATCAGCACCGGCCACCACCACCTGTTCAGCGCATCCTGCGCCATCGCCTTCTGCTCGGCGGTGCCGCGGCAGAGCGTCAGCATGATCTCGTAGCCCTGCCGCTGATGGAACGATTCCTCCTTGCAGACGCGGATCATCGCGCGCGCATAGGGACCATAGGAGCAGCGGCACAACGGAATCTGGTTCATGATCGCGGCGCCGTCGACCAGCCAGCCGATCACACCGATATCCGCCCAGGTCAGGGTGGGATAGTTGAAGATCGAGGAGTACTTCGCCTTGCCGGCCAGCATCGCATCGACCAGCTCCTCGCGCGAGGCGCCGAGTGTCTCGGCGGCGGCGTAGAGATACAGCCCATGGCCGCATTCGTCCTGGACCTTGGCGAGCAACGCCGCCTTGCGGCGCAGGCTCGGCGCGCGCGTGATCCAGTTGCCCTCGGGCAGCATGCCGACGATTTCGGAATGGGCGTGTTGGGAGATCTGCCGGATCAGCGTCTTGCGATAGGCCGACGGCATCCAGTCATTGGGCTCGATGCGCTCCTCGGCATCGATGCGGGCCTGAAAGCGCGAGGCGCGTCCAGCGTCCTCGGCGAAGCTGCCCTCCTCGGGCGAATTGAGCGCCTGCGTGTACATGCGGCGGCGTCCTCCCAGGACTTGGTTGCCGCCAATATATAACGATATTTTATCCGTGCAATCGAATTCTGTAATATATCAGGGTGCCTCATGCACGTCGGCGAAACGCCGCTGCAGCGCCGCGCCGGCCTCCGGCAACGGGCCCTGATCGTTGGTCGCATGGGCGTCGAGCCAGCGCTCGGAACCCGGCAGCAGCAACCGATAGATCTCGCCACACAGCGCCCGGGCCTGCCGTCCCGGCCAATTCCCCGGCAGCAACTCGGCCGGCAGCAGCGGATCGCGCAGCACGATGCGCCGGTAGTGGTGGATCAGCAGGATCCGCGCGGTGAAGGCCTGGCCGGCGGAGAGCGCCTCGCCGCGCGCGATGCTGTCCTTGAGCGGTGCAAAGGAGGCGGTGAACTTGCGGTACGCCTCCGCCGTCCGCTCCAGCGCCCAGCTCTCCGCGACGAGCCGCCGCGCCATGTCGGAGCCGGCGGAGGCCTGCAGGCGGACAGCCCCCTCCACAGCGTCAGGGACGGCGATGCTCGCGGGGGCCACGAACACGCCGGGCAGCGGGCTGCCGAAACCGGCATCGCGCAGGGCGGCGCGCGCCTGCTCGCGATCATCGGCGCTGCCGATCAGCAGCAGTTCGAAGCTGCCGTTCCATTCCGCCGGCGGCGAATCGTAGATGTGGCGGGTGGCACCGGCGAAGGTCTGCTCGCCGCGCCGGGTCAGGCGATAGAAGCTGTTGCGGCCTATTCTGGTGCGCTCGAACCAGCCTTCCGCCGTCAGCCGCGACATCGCCGTGCGCACCACGCTGCCGTCGATGGCCAGCCCTTCGAAGAAGGCGAGCAAGGTGCCGAGCCAAACGCTGCCGCCCCGCGGCACGATGGCGTCGCCGAACACGGTGATGATCAGCGACCCCGTGCGCGACGGCTCGCTCTTGAGCTGATGGACGATCCGGGACAGCGGCTGCGGCATGGCGAAGGCTTTAGCCGGTTTCACCCGATCGCAAAAGAAAAGGCCCGCACGATGCGGGCCTTGCAGGTTGATCGTCTGACGCGCGAGACGCGCTCAGGCGGTCTTGTTGTAGGCCTTGGCCATGTTCTCCTGGGCGAGCTTGGCACCCTCGGTGACGAGCTTGCCGACATACTCGCTGGTCGACTTGGCGCGCGCGACGAGCGCCTCGCCACGGGCACGGGCCAGCTCACCCTGGATCTGAACGGCCTCGCTGATCGACTTGGCGGACGCCAGCCGGTCGATGCCGTCGAAGAAGGCCTCGGTGTCCTGATACAGCGCCTGCTGAATGTTGCGGCTGATCTTGCCGGCCTCGGTCACGCCGTCGAACACAGCGGTCTCGATCGCCGACGTCACCTTCTCGGAGCCAGCGAGGGCCTCCGCAGCGCGCTCCTTGGCGGTCGACGCGGTCTTCTTGACGAACTCCCGCGCGGACTCCGGCACTTCCATCGTCTGCAGGTTCTTGAACGCGTCGGTCACCGGTGCAAAGGCATCCTTGACGGTGTCGAACACGGTATTGGTCTCGGTGGTCATGGCTGTCTCCATCCTCAATGGTTCTGAGCTATGGGCTCACTCCGTCCCTTATGAAACCGGAGTGGCTCAGCTATATCATTCCGAATGGTGCGTCGCAACATAAATGTTGCAATGCACCATCTTGGGATAAGAGGTAAGGACTCGCCACCTCAGAGCGCCCCGCGCAAGTCGGGGCGTTCGGGCGACCCTCAGTGCTCGGCAGGGGCGCCGCCGTGCTTCTTGTTGCGGTTCTTCCCCGACCGGGCCGGCTCGGCCGGCTTTGGAGCCGCATCATCAGCCTTGGGCGCGGCGTCGACCGGCTGCGACGGCTTCATCGTGTCGAGCATGGCCCGGATTTCGCGCAGCTCTGCCTCGATCGCGACTGTCGGTGACGGATCGGGTGCTTTGGCAGCGTTCAGCGCCTGGTCGAGCAATGCTTTGATCTCGCTCAACTGAGGCGTGACGTCGACGGCGGGTTTTGCCGCCGGTTGCGGAGCCTTGGTTGCGGCAAGAAGCTCGTTGAGCAAGTCCTTGATCCCCTTCAAGTCCGGCGTGACGTCGCGCGGCGGCGCCACGACTGGCGCGGCCGCCTTGGACGCGGAGAGAAGCGAATCCAGCATGCTCTTGATCTCGTTCAACTGCGGAGCGGGATCGGCGAGCGCCTTCGCAGGCACCTGTGTGGAAGCCAGCAGCTCCTTCAACAGCGCCCGCGTCTCCGCCAGCTCGCCCTCGATGGAGGCGAGCCGCTCATTCAAGGCGGTGAGCTGACCACGGCTCGGCACGTTCATGCCGGCGAAGTAGTTTTCCATCAGATCGACCATGGGCTTCTGTCCGTTTCCTGAACCAGTTGCGGGATCATTGGAGGATGGACGGGGCGTCACGCCCATCGGGCGCAGCCGCGTGAAGGCGCTGAAGCTCCTCTGCATCTCACCGACCATCTGCTGCCAGAATGCGATCGGGTCGCCGGATTTGTTCGCCATCGGCACGCTCCTTCAGACCAACACAAGACTCAAACACAACCTCTCATAGCACGCCTTCGTTGCGGTGCGGGAGAACTTGTAGCTTGCTTCTCTCAAGCAACAGACCCATGCCATAGAGGGTTCCAAGGCTTTGAACGAGGGATCAAGTGACTGCAACTGCTCATCAGCTGCCGCAGACTGTGCGCGCCAACGGTATCGACATCTGCTATGAGATCTTCGGCGACCCGGCTGCCCCTCCCCTCGTGTTGATCATGGGCCTCGGCGGGCAGATGATCATCTGGTATGATGAGTTCTGCGAACAGCTCGCAAGCCGCGGCTTCCGCGTGATCCGCTTCGACAACCGCGACATCGGCCAGTCGAGCAAGCTGCATGGCGGTCGCCGGTTGACGCCGTTCGAGCTGATCAAGCTGCGCTTCTTCAACATTCCCGTCTCCGCACCCTACAAGCTGCTCGACATGGCCAAGGACACGGTCGGCCTGATGGACGCGCTCGACATCAAGTCGGCGCATCTGGTCGGCGCCTCGATGGGCGGCATGATCGCGCAGGAGATCGCGATCTCCTTTCCGCATCGCGTGCGCTCGCTGACGTCGATCATGTCGACGACCGGCAATCCGCGCATCCCGCCACCGACGCGCGAGGTCGCGATGCTGCTGATGGCGCCGCCGCCGAAGACCAAGGACGAGTACATCAAGCGCTTCCAGAAGACCTGGAAGGCGCTGCGCGTCGGCTCATTTCCCGAGGACGAGGCAAGTGACGTGGCGCTCGCCGAACGCTGCTTCGCGCGCGGCATCAATCCCGCCGGCGTCGGACGTCAGTTGCGCGCGATCCTGGCCTCCGGCAGCCGCAAGCCGCGGCTGCATCTGGTGACGGCGCCGACACTCGTGATCCACGGCAAGGTCGACCCGCTGGTCCATCCCACCGCCGGCAAGGACACCGCCGAGTCGATTCCAAATGCCAAGCTCCTGATGATCGACGGCATGGGCCACGCCACTCCGCGGCCGATGTGGCCGCAGATCATCGACGCGATCGCCGAGCACGCGCACGGCGCGAATGCGCAGGCGGCTTAGGAGAGCCGACGCGCTGCGTCGGCAGGCTTGACGACACCTGTTGTTGTTTGTTGTTTGGCTCGGCCGCAGCCTCTCACTCGGACGTGCAATCTGCCTCGGCCGTTCTTCAACCGAACCGTCGCCGCCGCCATTCGATCAGCTTGGCGCTGACCTCCACGGGCTGCTCCTGCTGCGTCCAATGGCCGCTGTCGCGGACGAGATGTTTCTCCAGGTCCGGCACCAGCTTCTCCATGCCGTCGGCGGCCGAGGGCGGCAGCACGGCGTCGTTCTCCGCCATGATCATCAGCGACGGCACGCGCACCGTATGATCGAGCCCTTCCGAGCGCTGCCAGTTCCGCGTCATATTGCGATACCAGTTGATGCCGCCGGTGAAGCCGGTGCGTGTGAAGGTGTCGACGAACACCTGCTTCTCCGCCTCCGACAGGATCGGCTGCCGCGTGTCCTTGGCGGCGTCATAGGCCGCGATCATCTGTGGGAACGCCAGGTTGAGCGATGGCGAGGCTGCGATCCCGCCGGCCGGCGGCTCCGTCGGCGGCGCATCGCTGCGCGGCAGCGGCTTGCGCATGAAGGCATCGAAGGTCTCCCCGACGCGGCTGCCGAAGATACGGTCCGGCTCGCGTGCGGGATCCTGGAACTGCACGATGTACATCATGTCGCCGAACCGCTTGCGCATGATGGCAATGGGATCAGCGGGCGCGCGTGGCAGATGCGGCGTGTTGATGCCGACGACGCCGGCGACACGCTGCGGATAGCGCAGCGGCATCTGCCAGACGACGAAGCCGCCCCAGTCGTGACCGACGAAGATCGCCTTGTCGATCTTCAGGTGATCGAGCAGACCGACGAGGTCGGCGGTGAGATGCTCGAGATCATAGGCCTCGACCGGCTCCGGCCGGTCGGTCGCGCCATAGCCGCGCTGATCGGGTGCGATGACGCGGATGCCGGCCTCGGCCAGCGCCTTGATCTGATGCCGCCAGGAAAAGGCCAGTTCCGGCCAGCCGTGACAGAGGATCATCGGCGGCCGGTCGCTGACGGGGCCCGCCTCGTAATAGCCCATGCGAATGCCGTTGGTCGTCGCGAACTGCAGCGCCGGCATCCAAGACGGATCGGTCATGCATCCTCCCCTGAAGCTGTTCAGCCGGCCTTTTTCGACCGGTCTTCGGCGTCGGCGTGGAGCCTGCTCCATGCCGTGACGTCACGCCGCTTCTCTTCGGAGTTCCGCGCAAGCGAAATCCGTGCAGCCGTCGGCCGCGTCAGGCCGACTTCTTGTCGTTCGAGCGGCTGCCGCCGAGGCCCGTCATGGTCAGCATCAGGTCCTGAAACCGTTCGGCCAGGCGGGGATCGAAGGTGAACCAGCTCTGCATGATGGCTTCGGGCGTCAGCTTGTCGATGTTGCTCGTCATCTGGTTCTGCAGCCGGTCCATGACCGCGGCCTGCATCGGACCGACATCGGGAAGTCCGAAAAACTGCCGCGCTTCGAGCGGTGTGCAATCGATCTCGATATTGACTTTCATGTCCGCTCCGCTGTTCGAACCATCCCGACGCCAGCCCCGGGCCGGGCTCCCTTCACCAGGAACGCCGATCCCGGACTCGCGGCAGGGGGTGTCCAGTATCACCGCGCCGCCCCCCTTCTAGCAAGCGGCGCCTTGCTGCAGGTGCGCAATTCCTGGGACATGGTCAATCCGGGAGCCTTCCGCCCATCCCGGACGCCGCCTCCCGCGTGCGCCGCACAGCGGCGGCGGGGGATAACCTTATCGTTTAGGCTTAAACAAACTGCACTTGTGTGCCGCCGCTGAACTCTGGCAACATATTCTGATCGATCTGCCGCGGGTCGTACGGCGCACCGCCAGGCCAGAGCCAACGGGATCAGTTCATTCCGGCGCGGCATCAGACTTGCAAGCATATCGCCCGGCGTCTTGTTGCTTCTTGAAGTTCGTGCAAGAGGCGCTGCAGAAATCACGAACTTCGAAGCAAGGCAGGCCGGACACAATCGCGCCTGCCGAGAAAACAAGCGTCAAACGCGGAGAATTTGAACATATGTCGGGACGCAAATCCCTGCTCATCGCGGCAGCGGTCGCATTCGGCCTCGCCGTCATGCCGGCCTCGGCCCAGACCCTGCGCTACGCCAACCAGGGCACCCTGAAGTCGCTCGATCCCTATACCTTCAAGGAATCGACCACGATTGCGCACCATGCCCACGTCTATGAGGGACTGACCGCGCGCGACAAGGACCTGAAGATCGTCCCCGCGCTGGCCGAGAGCTGGGAAACGCCCGAGCCGACCCGCTGGCGCTTCCATCTGCGCAAGGGCGTCAAGTTCCACAATGGCGAACCCTTCACCGCCGACGACGTGATCTTCTCCGCCGATCGCGTCCGCGCCACCGGCTCCAACTTCCTGTCCAACGTTCCGCCGGACGCAAAATTCATCAAGGTCGACGACTACACGGTCGACGTGAAGCTCGATGCCCCCAATCCCATCCTGATCTCGCAATGGGATACGTGGTACATCATGAGCAAGAAGTGGTGCGAGGACAACAACTCGGTCGCGCCGACGCCGGTGTCGGCAACCACGCCGAGCTACGCCGCGCTGCGTGAGAACGGCACCGGCCCCTTCATCATCGAGAGCCATCAGCCCGGTGTGAAGACCGTGTTCAAGGTCAATCCGAACTGGTGGGGCAAGCCCGAGCACAATCTGAAGGAGATCGTGTTCACCACCATCGCCTCCGACGCCACGCGCGTCGCCGCGCTGCTGTCCGGCGAGGTCGACATCATCGAGCCGGTTCCGGTGCAGGACATCGGCCGCGTCGATTCGAGCCCGAACGCCCAGGTCCTGAAGGGGCCCGAGCTGCGCACGATCTTTCTCGGCATGGACGAGACCCGTGACGAGCTGCTCTACTCCAACGTCAAGGGCAAGAACCCGTTCAAGGACATCCGCGTCCGCGAGGCCTTCTACAAGGCCATCGACATCGAGCTGATCAAGACCCGCGTCATGCGCGGCCTGTCGACGCCGTCGGCGCTGATGATCGCGCCGCAGCTCTATGCGCTGTCGAAGGAGTTCACGCGGCCGAAATACGATCCCGACGCGGCCAAGAAGCTGCTGACGGAGGCCGGCTATCCCGACGGCTTCGATGTCGGCATGGACTGCCCCAACGACCGCTACGTCAACGACGCCGCGATCTGCCAGGCCGTCGTCGGCATGCTCGCGCGCATCGGGGTCAAGGTGAACCTGAATGCGCAGCCCAAGGCGCAGTACTTCGCCAAGGTGCTGAAGCCCGGCGGCTACAACACGTCGTTCTTCCTGCTCGGCTGGACGCCGTCGTCGATGGACGCCCACAACGTGATGCACGACATCATGGGCTGCCGTGACGACGCCAAGGACGCCACCCGCGGCGAAGCCAATCTCGGCAATTACTGCAACAAGGAGTTCGACGCTCTGACCGACAAGGTCCTGGTCGAGACCGATACCGCCAAGCGCGATCAGTTGATCAAGCAGGCCTTCGAGATCGGCATCAAGGATTACGGCTACATCCCGCTGCATCAGCAGGCGGTGGCCTGGGGCGTCTCGAAGAAGGTGAAGATCCCGCTGCGCGCCGACAACGCCGTGCTGCTGTTCCTCGCCACCAAGACCGAGTAGTCCACACGCAACGACTAGTCCCGGAAAGCAGAACTGCTTTTCGGGACTTTTCATTTCCTGCGGCAAGTGCTACGCGCCGCCGCATCTCGAAGGATCTGAAAGGATCAGATGCTCGCCTTCGCGCTTCGCCGAGCAATTCAGGCCATCGGCGTCATGATCGCCGTCGGAATCATCGCGTTCGCCATGTTCCGCTTCGCCGGAGATCCGGTGAGCCAGATCGTGCCGATCGACGCGTCGGCCGCGGAACGGGCCAGCATCCGCCAGTCGCTCGGCCTCGACGATCCGTTCATCGTGCAATTCGGCCGTTATTTGTTCGACGCGGCGCAGTTCAAGTTCGGCGTCTCGTATCAGTTCCGGCAGCCGGTTTCCGATCTGCTCAAGGAGCGCATGCCGGCGACGCTGGAGCTTGCGATCTGCGCGACGATCCTGGCGCTGTTCTTCGGCATCCTGATGGGCGTGTTCTCGGCGCTGCACCGCGACTCCCTGCTCGCCAAGCTGTTCCAGATGGTATCGCTGATCGGCATCTCCTTGCCGACCTTCCTGATCGGCATCCTCCTGATCTATCTGTTCTCGGTCACGCTGGGCTGGCTGCCGTCGTTCGGCCGCGGCGACACCGTCAGGCTCGGCTGGTGGACATCAGGCCTGTTCACCGTCTCAGGCTGGAAGGCGCTGATCATGCCCTCGATCACGCTCGGCCTGTTCCAGATGACCTTGATCATGCGGCTGGTCCGCGCCGAGATGCTCGAGGTGCTGCGCACCGACTACATCCGCTTCGCCCGCGCCCGTGGGCTGACCACGCGCGCGATTCATTTCGGCCACGCGCTGCGCAACACGCTGGTGCCGGTGATCACCGTGGTCGGCCTGCAGTTCGGCTCGGTGATCGCGTTCTCGATCATCACCGAGCAGGTGTTCCAATGGCCGGGAATGGGCCTGTTGTTCGTGCAGGCGGTGCAGAACGTCGACATTCCGATCATGGCGGCCTACCTGATGATGGTGTCGCTGATCTTCGTCACCATCAATCTCGTGGTTGATATCCTCTACACCGTGGTCGATCCGCGCCTGCGCGCGACCATCAGCCGGCCGGCCTGATCATGAGCGACGCAGCCCTTCCTCATCCCACTCCCGTCGAGACGCCGCGCGCCACCGACGGATGGCTGAAGCGTGCGCTTGCGAGCGACCTGTTCTATTCCTTCCGCCGCTCCAAGCTGACGGTCGCCGCGGCCGTGATCACGCTGTTGTTCTTCCTGCTGGCGATCTTCGCGCCGCTGCTGTCGCCGCAGAACCCGTTCGACCCGGCCCAATTGCAGCTGTTGAACTCGCGGATTTCGCCGCTATGGACCGCCGACGGACAGAGCCCGTTTTTGCTCGGCACCGACGAGCAGGGTCGCGACGTGCTCTCGGCCATCCTCTACGGCCTGCGGATCTCGCTCCTGGTCGGCATTCTCGGCGTCGCCTTTTCCGGCGCGCTTGGCATCGGCCTCGGCCTGATCGCGGGCTATTTCGGCGGCCGGGTCGACACCGTGATCATGCGCATCGCCGACGTCCAGCTCACCTTTCCGCCGATCCTGATCGCTCTGCTGGTCAACGGCATCGCCAAGTCGGTGTCCGGCAACCGGCTGGACTGGCTCAGCATGCTGGTCGTGCTCGTGCTGGCGATCGGCCTCTCCTTCTGGGTGCAATATGCGCGCACGGTGCGGAGCTCAGTGCTGGTCGAGAAGAACAAGGACTACGTCGCCGCAGCTCAGCTGATCGGCCTGCCCGCGCCCGTCATCATGCTGCGCCACGTGCTGCCCAACACCACCGGTCCCGTGCTGGTGATCGCCACCATCAACCTGGCGCTGGCGATCATCACCGAGGCGACCTTGTCGTTCCTCGGCTCGGGCATGCCCGAAACGATGCCCTCGCTCGGGACCCTGATCCGGATCGGCAACAACTATCTGTTCGCCGGCGAATGGTGGATCGTCGCCTTCCCCGGCATCGCTTTGGCCGGACTGATCCTCGCCATCAACCTGCTCGGCGACTGGCTGCGCGACGCCCTCAACCCGAAACTGCGATGACCCGCGCGAATGCGTCCTTCCGAGGCTTGAGCTCATGACCGCCCCCGTTCTGTCCGTGCGCAACCTGCAGGTCGAGTTCGCGACCCGGCGCGGCACCCTGCGCGCGATCGACGGCGTCTCCTACGACATCGCCAAGGGCGAGGTGCTCGGCGTCGTCGGCGAATCCGGTGCCGGCAAATCCGTCACCGGCCTCGCCGTGATCGGCCTGATCGATCCTCCGGGCCGCATCTCCGGCGGCGAGATCCAGCTCTCGGGATTGCGTGTCGACAATCTGCCGCCGGAGGAGATGCGCAAGGTGCGCGGCAAGCGCATCGGCATGATCTTCCAGGATCCGCTGACCTCGCTCAATCCGCTGTATCGCGTCGGCGACCAGATCATCGAGACCATCAGGACCCACACCAACCTCACCGAGCAGCAGGCGCGCAAGCGCGCCATCGACCTGCTCGCCGAGGTCGGCATATCGGCGCCCGAGAAGCGCATCGACGGCTATCCGCACGAATTCTCCGGCGGCATGCGCCAGCGCGTCGTGATCGCGCTGGCGCTGTGCGCCGAGCCGGAGCTGATCATCGCCGACGAGCCGACCACCGCGCTCGACGTTTCCGTGCAGGCGCAGATCATCTCGCTGATCAAGCGGCTCGGCCGCGACCACGGCACCGCCGTGATGCTGGTGACCCACGACATGGGCGTGATCGCCGAGACCTGCGACCGCGTCGCGGTGATGTATGCCGGCCGCGTGGCCGAGATCGGCCCGGTGCAGGAGGTGATCAATAACCCGCTGCACCCCTACGCCAAGGGCCTGATGGGTGCGATCCCGACGCTCGCGGGCGAGGAGAAGCGGCTGGTGCAGATCCCAGGCTCGATGCCGCGGCTGTCCGCGATCCCGCCCGGCTGCTCGTTCAATCCGCGCTGCAGCTTCGCCTTCGATCGCTGCCGCGTCGATCGGCCGGAGCCGCTGCGCCAGGGCACGCAGGCGGTCGCCTGTCATCTGTACGATCGCGCCACGGAGACCGCGGCATGACCGATTTCGTCGAGGTCAAGAACCTGCGCCGGGTCTTCGATGTCTCAAAACCCTGGCTCAACCGCGTGATCGAGCGTCAGCCGCAGGAGTTCCTGAAGGCGGTCGACGGCGTCAGCTTCGGGATCAGGAAGGGCGAGACCTTCGCGCTGGTCGGCGAATCCGGCTCGGGCAAGACCACGGTCGCGCGCATGGTGGTCGGGCTGCTGCCGCCGACGTCGGGCGAGGTGATCATCGACGGCGTGTCGATGAGCGATGCGCGCCAGGCCCAGGTGCGGCGCACGCTGCGCCGCCGCATCCAGATGGTGTTCCAGGATCCTTACGCGAGCCTCAATCCGCGCTTCCGCGTCGATAGCATCATCGCCGAGCCGATCCGCGCCTTTGACATCATCGAGGGTGAGCGCCAGATCAAGGACCGCGTCGGCGAGCTGCTGACCCTGGTCGGCCTGCATCCCGACGACGGCCAGAAGTTTCCGCACGAATTCTCCGGCGGCCAGCGCCAGCGTATCGCCATCGCGCGCGCGCTCGCCTCGGAGGCCGAGTTCATCGTCTGCGACGAGCCGACCTCGGCGCTCGACGTCTCCGTACAGGCGCAGATCCTCAATCTGATGCGCGACCTGCAGGACAAGTTCGGCCTGACCTATCTGTTCATCAGCCACAATCTCGCGGTCGTGCGCCACATGGCGAGCCGCATCGGCGTGATGTATCTCGGCCGCATCGTCGAGATCGCGGACGGCCGCACGCTGTTCAGCGATCCGCGCATGCCCTACACCAAGATGCTGCTCGGCGCGGTGCCGGACCTGTCGATGTCGGGCCGCCAGCGCATTCCGGTCAAGGGCGAGATCCCGAACCCGATCAACCCTCCTCCGGGCTGCACCTTCAACCCACGCTGTCCCCTCGCGTTCGATCTGTGCCGGCAGCAGGCGCCCGAGCTGATCGGCGGCGTTGCCTGCCATGCGGTGAACCAGCCGGCCGCGGCCGCTGTGCCGGCCTGAGTTGTGATGAGCGATGAGGCGAAATTTGAATGGATCGTCATTGCGAGGAGCGAAGCGACGAAGCAATCCAGGGCGTCATCCACGGTCCTGGATTGCTTCGCTTTCGCTCGCAATGACGGCGACTCGATAGGATAGGCAAAGCCGGCCATGAGCTTCATCAACCCCGATCCCTTCACGACCCGCCCCGAGATCGACGGCACCTTCGGCGTCGTCACCTCGACGCACTGGCTGGCCACCGCCGTCGGCATGGCGATGCTGGAGCGCGGCGGCAACGCCTTCGATGCCGGCGTCGCGGCGGCCTTCACCCTGCAGGTGGTGGAGCCGCATCTGAACGGTCCCGGCGGCGACGTGCCGATCATCCTGCACGACGTCACGCGCGGACGCACCGAGGTCATCTGCGGCCAGGGCCCGGCGCCATCAGGCGCCACCATTGCGCACTACAAGCGCGAAGGCCTCGACATGGTGCCCGGCACCGGCCTGCTCGCGGCCTGCGTGCCCGGCACCTTCGAGTCCTGGATGCTGCTGCTGCGCGACTATGGCACGATGCGGCTGCGCGACGTGCTGGAGCCGGCAATTTCCTACGCGCGCGACGGCTATCCGCTGGTCGAGCGCGTCTCCGCGACGATCCAGACCGTCGAGCAGCTGTTCAAGACGCATTGGCCGACCTCGGCCGCGCTCTATCTGCCCAATGGCGAGGTACCGAGGCCAGGCACGCTGTTCACCAATCCACAGCTCGCGGAAACCTACGCGCGCATCCTGAGTGAAGGCGAAAGCGCGGGTGGTGATCGCGACGCGCAGATCGAGCGCGCGCGCAAGGCCTGGTCGCAGGGCTTCGTCGCCGAGGCGATCGACCGCTTCTGCCGGACGCAGGAGGTGATGGACGTCTCGGGTTCGCGCCACAAGGGCGTGCTGACCGCCGACGACATGGCGCGCTGGCAGCCGACCATCGAGGCGCCGCTCACCTACGAGTACGGCCGCTACACCGTGTGCAAGGCCGGCGTCTGGAGCCAGGGCCCGGTGCTGCTGCAGCAGCTCGCTTTGCTCAAGGGCTTTGCGCTCGACGGCCTCGATCCAACCGGACCCGACTTCATCCATTGGCAGATCGAAGCGGCGAAGCTGGCGTTCGCTGACCGCGAGGCATTCTACGGCGATCCGAAGTTTGCCGACATCCCGATCGGCACGCTGCTGTCCGATGCCTACAACGACGAGCGGCGCAAGCTGATCACCGACAAGGCCTCGCTCGAGCTGCGTCCCGGCATGCTCGACGGCTACGGCGCCAAGGTCAAGCTGCGCGAGGCCCAAGGCCACCGCGAGGCCGTCGGCGCAATGGGCTCGGGCGAGCCGACCGTCGGCCGCTTCGGCGAGGTGCGCGGCGACACCGTGCATTTCGACATCATCGATTCCCAAGGCAACATGATCTCGGCGACGCCCTCCGGCGGCTGGCTGCAATCATCGCCGGTCATCCCCGAGCTCGGCTTCTGCCTGGGGACGCGCGCGCAGATGTTCTGGCTGGAGGAGGATCATCCGGCCGCGCTGGTGCCGGGCAAGCGTCCGCGCACCACGCTGTCGCCGACCATGGCGCTGCGCGACGGCGAACCCTACGTCGCCTGGGGCTCGCCCGGCGGCGACCAGCAGGACCAGTGGAACACGCAGTTCTTCCTGCGCCACGTCCATGCCGGCACGAACCTGCAAGAGTCGATCGACGCGCCGGCGTGGCACTCCGAGCATTTCCCGATCTCATTCTGGCCGCGCACCGCGCGCCCCGGCGTGCTCGTGGTCGAGGGCCGCGTGCCCAAGGCGACCGTCGAGGAGCTGCGCCGCCGCGGCCATGTGGTCGAAGTCGGCCCCGACTGGTCGGAGGGCCGCCTCACCGCGGCCTCCCGCGTGGGCCGCCGCCGCCGCGCCGCGGCCAATCCGCGGGGCATGCAGGGTTACGCGGCCGGACGATAAGAGAGCGACGCGACGATGACCTGGTCGATCATTGCCAAGGACGATCTCACCGGCCAGATCGGCATCGCCGTCGCCACCCGCTTCTTCGCCGTCGGCGCGCGCGTGCCCTTCATCGTCGCCGGCCACGGCGGCATCGCCACCCAGGCGCTGGTCAATCCCTATTACGGCATCGACGGCGTCACGCTGCTGCGCGACGGCCGGCATCCGCGCGAGATCGTGCAACTGCTGACATCTGCCGATCCCGGCCGCGAGAGCCGCCAGCTCCACATCCTCGATCGCAACGGCCAGATTGCCGCCCACACCGGCCGCGACTGCATCGACTGGTGCGGCCATCTCGAAGGCCGGGGCTTTTCAATTGCCGGCAACATGCTGGCCGGCCCGCAGGTGCTGAACGAGACCGCAAACGCCTTTCTCGCCAGCCACGCCCTGCCCTTCGCGGAGCGTCTGATCGCGGCCATGAAGGCCGGTGAGGCCGCCGGCGGTGACAAGCGCGGCAAACAGTCGGCCGCCCTTCTGGTCCACGGCAAGGAGGAATGGTCCGAGCTCGATCTGCGTGTCGATGATCACCCCGATCCGCTGGCAGAGCTCGAACGACTGGAGAGCGTCAGCCGCAAGCATTGGGCCGTGTTCCGGCAGTTCATGCCGACGCGCGACAATCCTGCAGGGATCACGGATCGCGCCACGATTGATGCCGGCATCGCCGCCGCGCTCGCGAACCAGACATGACCAAGCCGGAAGCATGGCACGTGATCGGGGTTGGTATTGATAGTGCAACAACGCAGGCTGCATTCGCGTGAGGGACATCGGATGATGAGGAACTGGTGCTTGGCCGCGGTCGCGGCCGTTGTCGTGGCCTCTTGGGGGCCGGTCGCGCAGGCGCAGACCACCTTGCGCATCGGCCTTGCCGAGGACCCCGACGTTCTCGATCCGACCATGGCCCGCACCTATGTCGGCCGCATCGTCTTCGCCGCGACCTGCGATAAGCTGTTCGACATCGACGAGAAGCTGAACATCGTGCCGCAGCTCGCGCTGTCGCAGGAGACCTCGGCCGACGGCAAGGAGGTCATCATCAAGCTGCGGCCCGGCGTGAAATTCCACGACGGCGAGCCGTTCGACGCTGAGGCCGCGAAATTCTCGCTCGACCGCCACCTCACCTTCCCCGGCTCGTTCCGCAAGCCCGAGCTGGCGTCGCTCGATCATGTCGACGTCGTCGATCCCCTGACAATCAAGCTCGTCCTGAAGGCGCCATTCTCGCCGCTGATCGCCCAGCTCACCGACCGCGCCGGCATGATGGTGTCGCCGAAGGCGGCCAAGGAGGCCGGCGACAAGTTCGGCCTGCGCCCGGTCTGTGCCGGTCCCTACAAATTCGTCGAGCGCGTCCAGCAGGACAAGATCGTGTTCGAGAAGTTCGCCGACTACTGGAACAAGGACAACGTCTTCATCGACAGGATCGTCTACCAGCCGATCGTCGACGCCACGGTGCGGCTGGCGAACCTGAAATCCGGCGCGCTCGACCTGATCGAGCGCGTGCTCGCCACCGACATCAAGGACGTGCGCGCCGATTCCAGGCTCGCGCTCTCGACCGCGATCGAGCTCGGCTATCAGGGCATCACGCTCAACATCGGCAAGGACAAGGCCAAGGGTCCGCTCAGCCAGTCCGCCAAGGTGCGGCAGGCGCTCGACCTCTCGATCGATCGCGAGGCGCTCAACCAAGTCGTCTTCAACGGCGAGTTCATGCCGGGTAACCAGTGGGTCAATCCCTCGCATCCCTACTATCAGAAGGCCTTCCCGGTCCGTGCTCGCGATGTCGAGAAGGCAAAGGCGCTGCTGAAGGAGGCCGGCGTCATGCCGCCTGTCGCCGTCGATTTCATGGTGCCGAAGGGCGCCGAGACCGAGGCCGCCGCCCAGGTCGTGCAGTCGATGGCTGCCGAGGCCGGCTTTGACCTGAAGATCCGGGTCACCGAGTTGGCGACCTCGCTGAAGCAGGCCGAGGCCGGCGACTATCAGGCCTTCATGCTGTCATGGAGCGGCCGCATCGATCCCGACGGCAACAGCTACGTGTTCCTGCACCGCAACGCGCCGCAGAACTACAGCGTCTGGGCCAACGCCGAGGCCGACAAGGCGCTCAGCGACGCGCGGCTCGTGACCGACATGGCCCAGCGCAAGGCGCTCTACGAGAAGCTGACGAAGCTCGAGATCGAGGACGAGCCGATCCTCTACCTCTATCACCGCCGTATCCTGATCGCGCACACCAAGAAGCTCGAAGGCTACAAGCAGATGCCGGACGGCCTGGTGCGCGTGGTCGGGCTGAAGCTGAAATGAGCGGTCGGGTGGCCTCTGTCCGCCGGGACGCGCAGCCGACGCGGCGAACTCCCTCTACTCCCTCCCCCCTTGTGGGGGATGGTTTGGGTGGGGAGTGCCACGAACTCCGACCTTCCTTGGGGCACCCCCCTCCCTGTCCCTCCCCCACAAGGGGGGAAGGAACGCTAGAGGCACGACCTGCCTCTGATCCCCGGCATCTTCAGGACTGCGCGAGGGATATGCCATGCTAACCTTCCTCGCTCGCCGCCTCGGCCAAATCATCCCGACGCTGATCTTCGTCTCCATCCTCATCTTCTCGCTGCAGCAACTCCTGCCCGGCGACCCCGCGCTGGTGATGGCCGGCGAGGAGCGCGATCCGGCGGTGATCGAGCAGATCCGCAAGCAGTATCGCCTCGATCAGCCCCTGCCCGTTCAATACGGCTACTGGATCAAGGGCGTGCTCTCGGGCGATTTCGGCGAGTCGCTGCGCATCAAGATGCCGGTGCGCGATCTCATCCTGCAGAAGCTGCCCGTGACCCTGCAGCTCGCCTCGATGGCGATCGTGATCGCGTTCCTGATCGGCATTCCCGCCGGCATCATTTCCGCCGTGAAGCGCGGGACGGCCTGGGACTATGCCGCCAATCTGTTTGCGCTGTGGGGCATCTCGACGCCGAACTTCTGGCTCGGCATCATGCTGATCTTCCTGTTCTCGATCCAGCTCGGCTGGCTCCCCGCCTCCGGTTACGTCTCGCCCGCCGAGGACTGGCGGGCCAGCCTCGCCGCCACCATCATGCCGGCCTTCGTGCTCGGCAATGCCATCGCCGCGATCCTGATGCGCCACACCCGCAGCGCGATGCTGCAGGTTCTGAGCAGCGACTACATCCGCACCGCGCGCGCCAAGGGCATCTCCGAACGCCAAGTCATCCTCGGCCATGCGCTGCGCAACGCCTTGACGCCGGTCATCACGCTGGGCGCGCTCGAGCTCGGCACGCTGTTGTCCGGCGCGGTGCTGACCGAGCAGATCTTCTCGATCCCCGGCTTCGGCAAGCTGATCGTCGATGCCGTGTTCAATCGCGACTACGCGGTGGTGCAGGGTGTCGTGCTGGTCACCGCCACCGTCTACATCATGCTGAACCTGATCGCAGATCTCGCCTATGTCCTCGTCAACCCGCGGCTGAGGAGCTGACATGGTCGAGACGACGCTGTCAGCTCCGCACGGAGCCCGCACCCTCGCCCCGCTCGAACGGCCGATGCAGCGCACCCTGCGTCGCCTCGTCAAGCGCAAGGGTGCCATGGTCGGGCTCGGCCTGATCACGGTCTTCATCCTGCTCGCCGTGCTTGCGCCGCTGGTGGCGCCCGCCGATCCCATCAAGACGAGCTGGGCGCTGGTGCGCAAGGCGCCGTCGGCGGCGCATTGGTTCGGCACCGACGATCTCGGCCGCGACGTATTGGCCCGCGTCATCTACGGCGCGCGGGCCTCGCTGCTGGCCGGTGCGATCTCTGTCGTCATCGCGCTGTCGATCGGCGTCCCCATCGGCATGCTCGCAGGCTATCGCGGCGGCTTCATCGATGCCCTGATCAGCCGCATCACCGACGCGATGCTGGCCTGCCCGTTCCTGATTCTGGCGATCGCGCTGGCGGCGTTCCTGGGGCCGAGCCTCGGCAATGCCATGATCGCGATCGGCGTCTCGGCGACGCCGATCTTCGTCCGGCTGACCCGCGGCGAGGTGATGAGCGTCAAGGTCGAGGAGTATGTCGAGGCCGCCCGCAGCGTCGGCGACACCGACCTGCAGATCGCGGTCAGGCACATCCTGCCGAACATCATGCCGGCGCTGCTGGTGCAGGCGACCTTGTCGGTCGCCGCCGCCATCATCGCCGAGGCCGCGCTCTCGTTCCTGGGGTTGGGCCAGCAGCCGCCGGCGCCGTCCTGGGGCAGCATGCTCAACGCCGCCCAGCGCTTCCTCACCAACGCGCCATGGATGGCGATCTGGCCGGGGCTTGCGATCTTCCTCGTCGTGCTGTCGCTCAACCTCCTCGGCGACGGCCTGCGCGACGCGCTCGATCCGCAGCAGGAGCAGTGAGCGAGGTCTCTCCATGCTAGCTCGAATGGCTGAGGATCTCCTGCGATTGTTGACGATCGTCGACATGGGGGCTGGCGTCGTAATCTGGGCGCTGGCGTTTCGCGAGCGGGTCTTGATGGCGAGCCATGCACCGGAATGGCGCGGCTGGTTCACGCTCCGCCGTGTGACTGCCGACGAATATTCCCGCGCCTATCGCGCGCACTTCCATCGGTCCTTGCATTACGCCTTCGCGTTTTTCATCATCATCGGCATCGCCGCTCTGCTGATCCTGCTCGACCATCTGTTCTTTAAGAGGCCGCTGTGCTGAGCGCCGCGGCGGGCGCCGCCGGCCGTGACGACAGTAAGGGGAGTAAGAGACGGCCCGACAAAAACGGCGACTGCCAGGAGCAGCCGCCGTTGATCTTCAGCAACCCAAAGAAACTGCTCACGTCGCCTTCAGCGCGTGGTCGGTCTCGGCGTCGAACTGGGCGATCTGCCGGGCGCGCTGCGACTTGGCGGCGGCCTGGTGGTCGGTGGCGATGACGGTGTAGACGGCCGGCAGCACGAACAGCGTGAACAAAGTGCCGATCGACATGCCGGCGACGACGACGAGGCCGATCGAGAAGCGGCTGGCGGCGCCGGCACCGGTCGCGGTCAGCAGCGGGATCAGGCCGGTGACCATCGCCGCCGTCGTCATCAGGATCGGCCGCAGGCGGATGCGTGCGGACGTCTCGATGGCGGTGCGGCGGTCCATCCCCTCGTTGAGCTGCAGCTCGTTGGCGAACTCCACCATCAGGATGCCGTGCTTGGTGATCAGGCCGACCAGCGTCAGCAGGCCGACCTGGGTGTAGATGTTCATGGTCGCGAGGCCAAAGAACAGCGGGATCAAGGCACCGACGATCGCCATGGGCACGCTGATCATGATCACGAACGGATCGCGCAGGCTCTCGAACTGCGCCGCCAGCACCAGGAAGATGATGATCAGCGCGAAGCCGAAGGTGATGGCGAGCTGGTTGCCTTCCTGGACGTATTGACGGGCGTCGGCGAGATAATCGTGGCTGAAGCCGGACGGCAGGTTCTTGGCCTGCTTCTCCAGGAAGTCGACCGCCTGCCCGACCGTGACGCCGGGCATCGGCACGGCGGAGAAGGTCGCCGAGTTGAGCTGGTTGAAATGCGTCAGCGAGTTCGGGTCGGTCGCGGTCTCGATGTTGACCACCGTCGACAGCGGCACCTGCTGGCCGGCGGCGGTCGCGACATAGTAGCCCGACAGCGATTCCGGCGACAGCCGCTTGTCGCGCGGCACCTGCGGGATCACCTGATAGGAGCGGCCTTCGAGGTTGAAGCGGTTGATGTAGTTGCCGCCGAGCAGCACCGCGAGCGTGTTGCCGATCGACTGCATGGTGATGCCGAGATCGCTCGCCTTGCTGCGATTGATCCAGACCTTGACCACCGGCTGGTTGAACTCGAGGTCGCTGTCGGAGACGATGAACATTCCGCTCTTGCGCGCGGCGTCCTTCAGCTTGGCCATCTGCTCATAGACCGCCTGGAAGCCGCTGGTCGAGCTGATCACCATCTGCACCGGCAGACCGCCGGGGCCGCCCGGCAGCGCCGGCAGATTGAAGGCGAAGGCGTTGATGCCCTCGATCTTCGACAGCTCCGCCTGCACCAGCGGCTTCAGCTTGATCGAGGAGCGCGTGCGCTCGTCCCAGGGCTTGAGCAGCATGCCGGCAAAGCCGCCCTGCGGGCCGAGGATGCCGTTCAGAACGAAGCGAAGGTCGGTCTCGGGGAACTTCGCGAACGCCTTGTCGACCTTGTCGGTGTAGAAGTTGATGTAGTCGATGTTGGCGTATTTCGGCGCCTTGGTGATCGAGAACACGATGCCCTGATCCTCCTCCGGCGCCAGCTCCTTCGAGGTGTGCATGTAGAGGAAGCCGACCAGGCCGAGGATCGTCAGCGCGAACAGCGCGGTCACCGGCCGGTAGTCGAGCGAGCGGTCGAGCCGGCGGCCGTACCAGCGCGTCATCGCGCCGAACACCCGGTTGACGAGGCGCGCGAAGCGGCCCTCATCGGCGCTCTTCAGCAGCACCGAGCACATCATCGGCGACAGCGTCAAAGCAATGACTCCCGACACGATGACGGAGCCGGCGAGCGTGAAGGCGAACTCACGGAATAGCGAGCCGGTCAGACCGCCGAGGAAGCCGATCGGCGCATACACCGCCGCCAGCGTGATCGTCATCGAGATGACCGGACCGACGATCTCGCGCGCGCCCTGCAATGCAGCCTGCACCGGCGCCTTGCCCTCCTCCAGATGGCGGTGGATGTTCTCCACCACGACGATGGCGTCGTCGACGACGAGGCCGATCGCCAGCACCATGGCCAGCAGCGTCAACAGATTGATGCTGAAGCCGAACGCCAGCATCATCGTGCAGACGCCGATCAGCGACAGCGGGATGGTCACCACGGGGATGATGACCGAGCGCAGCGACGCCAGGAACAGGAAGATCACGACGATGACGATCAGCACCGCTTCGCCGAGCGTATGCTCGACCTCGTCGATCGAGGACTGGATGAATTTGGTGGAATCATAGGCCACCTTCATCTTCATCGATGGCGGCAGGTTGCGCTCGAGGTCGGGGAACAGCGCGCGCACACCCTTGACGATGTTGAGCGGGTTGCCCTGCGGCGTCGCGTCGACGCCGATGAAGATCGCGCGCTCGCCGCTGAAGGCGACGCTGGCATCGGTGCTCTGCGCCGCGAGCTCGACGGTGGCGATGTCCTCCATGCGGACGAAGCCGCCGTCCTTGGCCTTGACGATCATCCGCTTGAACTGGTTGACGTCGGTCAGGCCGGTATTCGTCGTGATGTTGGAGACGATGAAGTAGCCCTTGGCCTGGCCGGCCGCGGACTGGAAGTTGTTGGCCGCGATCGCCGCCGCGACATCCGTCGGCGACACGTTGCGGCCGGCCATCTTCTCGGGGTTCAGCCAGATCCGCATCGCGAAGGTCTGGCCGCCCAGAATGTTGGCCGCAGCGACGCCGTCGACCGTCGACAGCACCGGCTGCACCACGCGCGTCAGATAGTCCGAGATCGCCGATCCCGACAGCTCCTCGCTGGAGAAGCCGAGATACATCACCGACGTCGTCTGCCCAGTGGTCTTGGTCACGATCGGGTCGTTGGATTCCTTCGGGATGAGGTAGCGGACCGAGTTGACCTTGGCGAGCACCTCGGTGAGCGCCTGGTTCGGATCGAAGTTGAGCTTGATGAAGACCTGGATCGTGCTGGTGCCCTGCACCGAGGACGAGGTGATGTAGTCGACGCCCTCGGCGGACGCGACCGCCTGCTCCAGCGGCGTCGTGATGAAGCCCTGGATGAGGTCGGCGGAGGCGCCGGGATAGACGGTCGTGACGTTGACGACCGTGTTGGACAGCTTCGGATATTGCCGGATCGGCAGCTCGAACGCCGCGCGCAGGCCGAGCAGCAGGATGAGCAGGCTGACGACGACCGACAGCACCGGGCGCTTGATGAAGATATCGGTGAAACGCATCGCGGCAATCTCGTCAGCAGGAGGCGGGTGAGGTGCGGGCGGGCCGCCTCATGGAGGCGGCCCGGCATTGGCTCAGAGGCTCGCTCAGTAGCGCGGCGGCTTCGCCGGCACCGGCGGCGGCGGATCGGTCGAGATCGCGACGGCAGCGCCGGACTGGATCTTGAGCTGGCCGACGGCGACGACGCGATCGCCCTCCTTCAGGCCCTTCAGGACCACCGCGCGACCATTGATGCGATCTCCGGTCTGCACATAGATCCGGTCGGCCGTGAGCGCGGTCTTGCCGTCGTCGGTCTTCTTCTCGTTGATCACGAACACCGAGTCGCCATAGAGCGTGTAGTCGACCGCGGTCTCCGGCACCGTCAGCACCGGCGGCTTCTCCGGCAGCACCACGGTGGCGGTGGCGAACATGCCCGGCTTCAGGATGCGCTCCGGATTGGCGATCGTCGCCTGCACGCGGATGTTGCGGGTGTCGGTCGCGATCTGCGGCTCGATCGTGGTGATCTTGCCTTCGAAGGTCCGGCCCGGATAGGCATCGACGCCGATGCGGACGGTCTGGCCGACCTTGAGCTGGCCGCTGTCCTTCTCCGTCACGGTGAAGTTCACCCACAGCTCCGACAGATCGGTCAGCGACACGATCTGCGTGCCGGCGCTGAGATACTGGCCGACCTCGACCTTGCGGACGCCGAGATCGCCGTCGAACGGCGCGCGCACCAGCTTCTGCGCGATCAGCGCCTCGGTCTTGGCGATGCCGGCCTGGGCCTGGTCGTAGGCGGCCTGGGCCTGGTCGACGGTCGCCTGCGGCCCGAACTGGCGCGATGCCAGCTGCTTGGCGCGATCGAGCGACAATTGCGCCACGGTCACCTGGGCCTTGTAGTTGGCGAGATCGCCCTGATCTGGCGCGTCATAGAGCTGCACCAGCGGCGCGCCCTGCTTCACCGTGGAGCCCGGGGTGAACATGATGTCGGTGATGCGGCCGCTGACGTCCGAGGTCACGTTGACCTGGTGCACGGCGGCGAGATCGCCGACGGCCGTCAGCAGGTTCGGCACGGTCTCCGGGCTCGCGGTCGCGACGGTGACGCTGATCGGCGGCGGCTTCATGTTGGCGAAGAACTGCGCGATCATCTTGTCGCGGAACATGTTGAACCATACGAGGCCGCCGACCAGCGCCGCGAGCAGGCCGCCGATCACGATGAACCACAGCACCGGGCGGGTGCGCTTGCGCGGCTTGTCGTCGACCGGCTTTCCGGAGAGCTTGGGTTCGGTCGCAATGTTCATGTCATGCACTTTCTGCCGTCGCCGGCCGGACCGGAGGTTGCGACAATTCGTGATCGAGGTAGCACGCAATGGCGGCGTCGGTCAGTCCGATGCCGCGCAGGATGAATTCGCTGAGCTGGCGCTCCAGGCTCGCCGCAGTTCCATACGGCACACATGGAACGGATGGAAGCCGCGTCAATGCCGCCATCAACACGGTGTGATGCGCGAACCAGAACAGGTCGCGGGGCGCGGCCACTAAGCGCACGGCGTCACCGGAGGCAACGGCTGTCACCAGCGAGTCAACGAACTTGGCGCCGATGAGATCATCGATCTTCGCATACAGCAGCCTTGCGAATTCGCCATCATCGAGATGGCTCGACGCCATCAGCCGCAGCCGCTGCTCTTCTTCCTCATTGGGGCCGTCGGCAATGCCGAGGAAATGCCGGACCATCCCGGCCATCAGCATGACCAGCGTCGCGGTCGAAGGTTCCTGGCTGAGCAGCACCTCGAAATCCGGGTCGGTCTCGCACTCCTCGGTGAGGATCTCCGCATACAGCGCCGCCTTGGAGGGGAAATGCTTGAACAGCAGCGCTTCCGAGATCGCCGCTGCGGCAGCCACGCTCTTGGTCGTGGTGCCGGCATAGCCATGACGCGCGAAGCAGCGCTTGGCTGCACCGAGGATCAGCTGCCTGCGGAGATCGCTTGTCATGCGCAAAGTGGACATCGGCCGTGAGTAAATACTCACTTGATCTATGTCAAGAAAGATGCCGCGGCGCAGCAGGGTTTGGCGGCCAAGTCCCTGAAATCGCTGGCGGGATTTCACCGTCGCCAAAGGCAATTCTATACCTCTGAAAGCGGCGGATCTGCGGCAGGGCGGGCGGTCCGATCCTGCCCTCGGTGCCCGGCGCTGCCGGGTCGCACATTTTCTTCTGCTGCCGACCGTGCGACGGTCGCAGCAACAAACGAGACTCGGACGGGAGGACCATCGATGACCGACGACGCAGCGCTCGCCAGCCAGTTCGATCTCGAGCGCCTGACGCCTGAGTTCTACGCCGATCCCTACCCGACCTACCGCGCGCTGCGCCAGCATGCGCCGGTCAAGCGCCTCCGCAGCGGCTCCTATTTCCTCACCCGCTACGACGATCTCGTCACCGCCTACAAGGCGACGAAGACGTTCTCGTCCGACAAGAAGCGCGAGTTCGCGCCGAAATATGGCGACACGCTGCTCTACGAGCATCACACGACGAGCCTCGTGTTCAACGATCCCCCGGCGCACACGCGGGTGCGCCGCCTGATCATGGGCGCGCTGTCGCCGCGGGCGATCGCCGAGATGGAGCCCGCTCTGATTGCGCTCGTCGATGGGCTCCTGGACCGGATTGCAGCGAAGGACAGATTCGAGTTGATCGAGGATTTCGCCGCGGCGATCCCGATCGAAGTCATCGGCAACCTGCTCGGCGTGCCGCACGAGGAGCGCGGCCCCTTGCGCGACTGGTCGCTTGCCATCCTCGGCGCGCTGGAGCCGGTGCTGACGCGCGAGCAGCTTGCCCGCGGCAACCAGGCGGTCGGCGATTTCCTCGCCTATCTGGAAACGCTGGTCGCACGCCGCCGCGCGGCACCCGGCAATCCGGAGCGCGACGTGCTGACGCGCCTGATCCAGGGCGAGGCCGACGGGGAGCGGCTGAGCGAAAAGGACCTCCTGCACAATTGCATCTTCCTGCTCAATGCCGGACACGAGACCACCACCAATTTGATCGGCAACGGCCTCGTCCTGCTGTGCCAGCATCCGGCCGAGCGCGAGAGGCTGATCGAGGCCCCCAACCTGATCCGCACCGCCGTCGAGGAAATCCTGCGCTACGAGAGCTCGAACCAGCTCGGCAACCGCATGACCACCGAGCCGGTCACGCTCGGCGACATCACGCTCGAGCCCGGCACCTCCGTTACCCTGTGCATCGGCGCTGCCAACCGCGATCCCGCCCAGTTCGACGATCCCGAACGCTTCGACATCACCCGCCTCGCCAACCGCCACCTCGCCTTCGGCACCGGCGCCCATCAATGCGCAGGGATGGCGCTGGCAAGGCTGGAGGGCACGGTGGCGATCGCGCGCTTCGTGAAGAGGTTTCCGAACTACCAGTTGGACGGCGCCCCGGTGCGCGGCGGCCGGGTGCGGTTTCGGGGATTCATGAACGTGCCTTGCGTGGTCGGCTGAGGCGAGGATCACGTTGTGCGGAGTGACCGGAGCACCTCAGTCTGTGATTTGTAGGGCGGATGAGCGAAGCGTAATCCGCCGCTGACACGGCCGGATGCTGTCGAAAGACCCGCATTTCATCAGCGATATCTCCTCGCCGGTCACAACCAGCGCTCAAGCGACGCCTTGTGACATGCATGTTCACTGCTGCCGGCGCGGCGGACTACGCTTCGCTCATCCGCCCTACGCGCTGCTGTCGGAAAGTCTGACCGGCTACATAAAGAAGGCGATACTCGCCCGCTCCGGCCGACACCCACTCCTCGAAAAAATCTCTTTCTTTTTTTCAGAATTGATGTATACGTTCTCCCGTCCCGCCTCACAAGAGGGGCGCTTCGCGGTCGTCACGAACGTCGAGTGCGGGATGCGGTGGGCGTGTTGGTGCTGCAGCGTGGGTGATTCCTGCGCCGACGAACGGCAGCGATGCGCACGGTCAAGTCGCGTGGTCCTGATACCCCGATGCTGGTATTACGCCTGCGTTGGCGCTCACGCGTCGCGCGGGCAACGGTGGCCAGAAAGCCCGGCGCACCGGGGAGAACGCGAAGCAGCCGTCAAACCATCGCGCGGGGAATGCCGGGTGTTCTCGGCTGAACCTGTGGTTCCTGCCGCCTGCATTTTTTTCGCAGGCGGGCCATGGGTGCGGCCAGCGCCCGGCATTCCCCGTGCCCTCTTCCCAAGGAGGGCAGGACGATCAGCAAAGCTCGGACGCGAAAACGCGCCGCGAGATGGGGACCTTCATGTCTCACTTCCGTCAGCTTAGGTCTCACCGCCCCGACACAACTCTCACCATCGTCATTGCGAGCGAAGCGAAGCAATCCAGGGCCGCGCACGCGACTCTGGATTGCTTCGTCGCTTCGCTCCTCGCAATGACGGGGAGACAGACGGGACTCAACGGTCGGGCGGACGATCGAGTAGGTCAGCCCCTGCTCCAGCAGATGCGCTTCGAACGCCAGCTTGGCCTTCTGGAACGCCAGCAGCGGCTTCTGCACGCAGATGGCGGACAGCAGGACGAAGTGACTCACACCAGCACTCCGCGCAGCATCCAGCGCGTTCACATGGGCTTGATAGTCGATCGCCTGGGCATCCGTCGGCTCCGCTTCGACCTCACGCCGCCGCGCGCGGCGTCTTCTCCAAAATCAGCGTGTGGATGCCGCAGGTGCCGCTGTAGAGGCTCATCACCCGCGTGCCCGGCTTGCGGCCGGCGCGCGGCTCGGAGACCTGCAGGCCGGCGGCGAGCAGCCGCGCGCGCGTCGCCTCGATGTCGGCGACACGCCAGCTCAGGCCCCACAGCTTGTCATGGGCCTTGTCGTTGCCGGCGACCGGCCGCTTCACCACCTCGACGATCAGGTCGCCGCAGCGGAAGAACATCAACTGCCCCCATTCCTGATGGCTGCGGTCGAGCGCCATGTCGAGCCCGAGCCGCGCGCCGTAGAGCGCGGCGGCGCGTTCGGGATCCTCGGTCGAGATCACGATATGGTCGAGGCCGAGCACGGCCGTATCGGCGGTCTTGGCGGACGGCGGGCGCGGCTCGGCAAGCTCGAGGAAGAACATGCGCACGCCACGCGTGAGATCGGTCATGGCGCGGGTGCGCTTCCAATGCAGCGTCTGGCCCGAGACGCGATCGGTGTTCTCGACCTCGGTGATCGGGTCCGGCTTCAGCGCCACGCGCTCCAATCTGCGATGCATCTTGGCGATGTCGTTGGTGGCAAAGCAGATGCTGGCGAGCCCCTCGCCCCAGATCTTGATGACGTTGCGGATGCGGTCGGCCGCCACGCTCTGGCCCATCGGGGCCATCAGCTCCAGGCTCATATTGTCGAGCGTGAACAGGACGCGATCGGCGCCCTCGCCCGAATTCTGCCAGGACGGCTTGCGCGCCAGCAGCGTCTCGAACGCGGCGCTGCCGGCCTGGACGTCCTGCAGCAGGACGACGACGTGGTCGAGCCCGGTGATCACGGAAACAGCCCTCGCGAGTTCTTGGCGGCGCGCACCTTCTCCACTCCGATCGCCATCGCCGCGGTCCGGTGGGAGATGCCGTCGGCCTTGCCGCGCGTCAGCATGCGCTCGAAGGCACGGTCGAGGATCTGGTACTCCCTGCGCATTACCTCCTCTTCCTCCCAGAACAGCTGCTGCAGATCCTGCACCCATTCGAAATAGCTGACGATGACGCCACCGGAATTGCAGAGAATGTCGGGAATGAGGAAGATCTCGTTGCGGCGCTGGTCGAGCACCAGATCGGCATCTGGCGTGGTCGGGCCATTGGCGGCTTCCGCAACGACGCGGCATTTCAGGTTCGCCGCCACCTTGGCGTCGATCACGCGCTCGACGGCCGCCGGCACGAGGATGTCGCAGGCCAGGGTCAGGATCTCCCGCGGATCGAAGGCGAGCTCGGTGGAGAAGCCGGCAATGCTGCCGTGCCTGGCGGCGTGCGCCATCAAGGCCGGGATGTCGAGACCGCGCGGATCATGGAGGGCGCCGGTGTGATCGCTGACCGCAATCACCTTCATGCCCATCTGGTGGAAGCCGAGCGCGGCATAGGAGCCGACATTGCCAAAGCCCTGCACGACCGCGGTGGACTTGGTCGGGTCGATGCCCAGCTCATCCATCACCCGCCTCGACACATGGGCGACGCCGCGGCCGGTCGCCTCGCGGCGACCCAAGGTGCCGCCGGAGAACACCGGCTTGCCGGTCACGATCTCCATCACCGTCTGCCCCTGGTACATGGAATACGTGTCCATGAACCACGCCATCACCTGCTCGTTTGTGCCCATGTCGGGCGCCATCACGTCGGTGTGCGGCCCGACGAACGGGATCATCTCCTGCATGTAGCGGCGGGACAGCGATTCGAGCTCGCGCCGGGACAGCTTGGACAGATCGACGTTGACGCCGCCCTTGGCGCCGCCATAAGGCAACCCGACGAGGGCGCACTTCCAGCTCATCCAGATCGCCAGCGCCGCCACCTCGCCGATGTCGACGGTGGGAGCAAAGCGCGTGCCGCCCTTGGTCGGTCCCATGGTCAGGAGGTGCTGGACCCGGTAGCCTTCATAGACCGCGATCGTGCCGTCATCCTTGTGGATCGGACACGAGACGGTGATCGCCCGCTTCGGCAAGAGAAGCCGGTCCCGCTCGTCGGCTGGGATGCCAAGATGGTCGGCGATCACGTTGAACTGATTGGTGGCCATCTCGAAGACCGGACCCGCATAGACAGTCATATTCCACTCCCGAATCTGCGTTTCTGCAGGCCGGCAACCATAGCGCGACCCGAGCGCCGGCGGCAGGGGGCCACCGGTAGCAGAGGGCCGATCTCGACCACCATGGTGACGATTTGACGAAGAATTTCAGCGTTGATCCGCTTTGATCGCTTGCTAATCTGCGGCGCCGGGGCCGCAATCACCCCTTAGTGAGACAGAAATGGCAATGCAGGCCCTCTTCATCGGACAGACCTACATCGACGTGACGTTCATCACCGACCACATGCCGACGGGGGACGAGAAGCACGTGGCCTCCGACTATGCCGTCTCGTTCGGCGGCAATGCGGTGACTGCGGCATTTTG
Source organism: Bradyrhizobium sp. SZCCHNR1053 (assembly GCF_032381235.1). Lineage (NCBI taxonomy): Bacteria > Pseudomonadati > Pseudomonadota > Alphaproteobacteria > Hyphomicrobiales > Nitrobacteraceae > Bradyrhizobium > Bradyrhizobium sp. SZCCHNR1053. The sequence continues at coordinate 243,955 of NZ_JAUHJM010000004.1, read as the reverse complement.
CTGCGCCAAGCTCGGCATCGTGCCCGACCTGATCGCCACCGTTGCGAATGACTGGCTCGGGCGGATGTTCCAGGACATGACCGCGAAATACGGCATCTCCGTCCACCCCCGGAAGGTCAATGCCTCCTCGCTGTCCTTCATCATGCCGAAGGACGGCAAGCGCGCCATCGTGCGTTGCCGCGACGATGCGCATATCCACCCGTTCCCGCTGCTCAATCTCGGCAATTGCCGGGCGCTGCATGTCGACGGCCACCAGCCCGACGCCGCGTTGCATTATGCCAAGCTGTGCCGCGAGGCCGGCGTCCTGACCTCGCTCGACGGCGGCGGCCTGCGCACCAACACCCATGAGCTCCTGGAATATATCGACGTCGCGATCGTGGCCGAGCGGCTGTGCGAGCAGATGGACCTCACGCCGGAGAAGATGCTCGACTACCTGAAGAGCCGCGGCTGCCGCATCGGCGGCGTCACCCAAGGCGAAAAGGGCCTGCTCTGGTATGACGAGGTCGGCGCCGTGCATACGCTGCCGGCCTATCCGATCCCGCGCGAACGCGTGATCGACACCAACGGCGCCGGCGACGTCTTCCACGGCGCCTATGTGTATTCGTACCTCGCCAATCCGGCGAAGGGCTGGAAGGAGCATTTCGAGTTCGCGCGCGCGGCCTCGACGTTCAAGATCCAGAAGCTCGGCAACGAGGCCGGCCTGCCGACCCTCGCCGACATCGAGCTGGTCAAGCAGGAATTCGAGGCGCGCGTCTAGCGGTTGTGGGGAGCAAGCGGATGGGGCGGGTCGTCGTCGCCGGCAGCATCAACATGGATGTGGTGGCGGCGGCCGAGCGCCATCCGCGCATCGGCGAGACCGTCGCCGGCCGGTCGGTGACGTACTTTCCCGGCGGCAAGGGAGCGAACCAGGCGGTCGCCGCAGCCAAGCTCGGCGCGCCGACGGCGCTGATCAGCCGGCTCGGTCGCGACGCCTTCGGCGAGCAGTTGCGCGCATTTCTCACCGGCCAGGGCATCGATCTCGCCGCCGTCAAGGACAGCGCCAGCGCGTCGACCGGCACCGCGATCATCACGCTGGCCAAGGCCGACAACACGATCGTGGTGATATCAGGCGCCAACGCCGAGGTCAGCGCCGACGATGTGGCACAGGTGTCTCTTGGCTCGGGAGACGTGGCCGTCAGCCAGTTCGAAATTCCGCAGGCGACGATTATAGCGTTCTTCCAGCGTGCCAAAGCGGCCGGCGCCACCACGATCCTCAACCCCGCCCCGGCGAGCGCCTTCGACAGCACGCTGTTCGCGCTGGTCGATGTGCTCGTGCTGAACGAAACCGAGCTCAGTTTCCTGGCCGGGATCGAACTCGGCAACGCGCCGACGCCGCAGCAGGTGAATGAGGCGGTTCGCGCGCTCAAGCCTCGCGACGACCAGACGGTCTGCGTCACGCTCGGCGCGCGTGGCGCGGTCGCGGTTTCTGGCGCCGAGGCCCGGCTGGTCGAAGGCCGCGCGGTCAAGGCCGTCGACACCACCGGCGCCGGCGACTGCTTCGTCGGCGCGCTCGCCGCGCGGCTGTCGCAGGGCGCGGCGATCGCGGATGCGATCGGCTATGCCAACATCGCCGCATCGATCTCGGTGCAGCGGATGGGTGCCGGCCCTTCGATGCCGACCGCAGAGGAGGTGCGCGCGCTGCTCTAAGCGAGAGCGCTCTTCAGGTCGAAGCTGGGATCAGCGGCTTTGGCTGCATCCAAGGTGCCGCCCGCAGCCAGCAACTTGCGGCCGAACATATGGTCGCCGGCACGGTTGACGGACTCGATGCCGACCAGCCGGCCCTCTTTGTAACAGAACGCTGAGAATGCCTTTTGCGTGGGATCACCGCGCAGCACGACCTGGTCATAGCCGGTGGTGAGCCCCGCGATCTGGAGCTTGTCATTGCCCTGGTCGCTCCAGAACCACGGCTGTCCGTCATAGGGCTTGACGTCGCCCGTCAGCCGCGCCGCGACGCAGCGGGCGTGATCGGTGGCGTTCTGCACCGACTCCAGCCGCAGCGTCCCGCCGAAGCGCTGGCTGACGAACAGGGCGCAGTCGCCGATGGCCGAGATGTGCGGATCGCTGGTGAGCAGATATTCGTCGACGACGATGCCGGAGGCGACCTGCAATCCAGCCTCGGCGGCGAGCTCAACATTCGGCAGCACGCCGACGCCGACCACGACGAGGTCAGCGGGGATGTGCCGACCATCGCTGAGGCTGACGCCGGTGACCTTGTTGCCGTCGGCCTCGATGCTGGTGGCCTGCACGCCGAGATGGATGCGCACGCCGGCTTCCGCATGCTGCCTCTGGAAGTAGTCCGAGATCTCGGCGGTCACGGCCCGCGCCATCACCCGCGCGCCGAGCTCGAGCACGTCGACCTCGAGCCCTTTGATGCGTGCGGTCGCCGCGAATTCGAGACCGATGAAGCCGGCGCCGATCACGACGACCCGCTTGGCATCGCCCAGCAAGGTCCTGAGCGCTTCGCTGTCGTCGAGGATGCGCAAGTAACGGACCGCCGGGAGGCTGGCATTGGGAATGTCGAGCAGGCGGTTGCGCGCACCGGTCGCGAACACGAGGTGCCCATAGTCGAGCGTCCTGCCGGAGGCGAGCAACACCTTGCGCTGATCGCGCTGAACAGAGACGGCACGATCATAGACGAGATCGATGGTCTGGTCCGCGTAGAACTTCTGCGGCCGAAACATCAAGGTTTCGGGACCGCCGGTGCCCTTCAGATACGCCTTCGACAGCGGCGGGCGCTGATACGGAAGATGCGGCTCGTCGTTGATCAGGTGAATGGGATCGGCAAAGCCTGCCTGACGCAGCGAGGTCGCGAGCTGGAAACCCGCATGCCCCGCACCCACGATCACAACCGGTCCCTTCGTCACTGCGTCCTGCCCCATTCTGTCCATATCCCGTGTTTGCACGCCTTGTCTGCTGCGGGTTTACCTCCCGTCATGCCAGCCGAGCCGGGTTGTCGCAGACTTCCCCGGCATTGTCACCGGCCTGCTGTGCGCTTTAAATGCGGCAACAACCATGCAAGGGAGGATTGAATGTCGGACGCAGCCGCGGACCCCGCTCGCCTGAGCATTGACGGCCCGATCGCGACCATCACGCTGGACCGACCGGCAGCGTTCAACGCCATCAACCTCGCCATCGCGCAGCGCCTGGAACAGCTCGCGGCGCAGGTCGAGGCGGACCCGACCATCCGGGTGCTCGTCCTCAAGGGCGAAGGCCGCGCCTTCTGCGCCGGCGGCGACCTGCAGACGATCGGCGCTGCCGCCGAGGCCGACACCATCACGCCTGTCGTGAGCGAGCTGCTGCACCACTACCACGCCTTCATCGCGAGCCTGCGGCGCATGCACAAGATCGTGCTCGCCAGCGTTCACGGCTCCGCCGCCGGTGCTGGGATGTCGCTGGCCTTCGCGGCCGATCTCTGCATTGCGGCCGAGGATGCGCGCTTCACGCCGGCCTATGCCAAGCTCGGCGTCTCGCCCGACGGCGGCGGCACGGTCGGTGTCGTTGCGACCGTCGGTGTGCGGCGCGCGCTGCAGATCTTCCTGGCCGAGGACAGCTTCACGGCGGCGCAGGCTTACGAATGGGGACTGATCGCGAAAATCGTCCCGGCCTCCGAGCTCGTCGCAGCTACCGACGCGCTGGCTGCGCGGCTGGCGCAGAATGTGCCGGCGGGGATCGCGGCGACCAAGGCGCTGATCCATCGCGCACCGACCAGCGCGGTCGAGGATCAGCTCGCCGCCGAGCGCGACGCCATCATCAACTGCATGAACACGGATGAATTCCGCGCCGCCGTGAAGCGGTTCACCAGCAAAGGAAAGTAGGACCGCGCTCACCCCTTCCCTTTCCGGCGCATGAAGTCGAAATCGCAGCCGTCGTCGGCCTGCAGGATCGTCTCATGAAAGAGGTGCGCATAGCCGCGCTCCGCCCATTCCGGCGTCCGGGCTTGCTTCAGCGCAGCTCGGCGCCGGTCCAGCTCGGCGTCGTCGACCAGCAGGTCAATGCTGCGCTTGGCGACGTCGAGCCGGATCATGTCGCCGGTCCGGACCAGCGCCAGCGGCCCGCCGACGGCGGACTCCGGCGTGATGTGAAGGACGATGGTGCCAAAGGCGGTGCCGCTCATGCGCGCATCGGAGATGCGCACCATGTCCTTGGTGCCGCCGCGCGCGAGCTTCTTCGGGATCGGCAGATAGCCGGCCTCCGGCATGCCCGGGGCGCCTTTGGGGCCGGCATTGCGCAGCACCAGCACGTCGTCGGCCGACACGTCGAGATCGGGATCATCGACCCGCAGGGTCATGTCCTCGATCGACTCGAACACGACGGCGCGCCCGGTGTGCTGCAGCAGCTTGGGGCTCGCGGCCGAATGCTTGATGACGGCTCCGCGCGGCGCCAGGTTGCCGCGCAGCACCGCGAGCCCGCCCTCCGGCTTGATCGCGTCGTCGCGCGAGCGGATCACGTCCTGCCCCGGCACGTCCTCGGCGGCTGCCACGATGTCGCGCAGCGGTTGGCCGGTGATCGAGCGGCAATCGAGATCGATGAGATCACCGAGCTGCTTCATCAGCTTCGGCACGCCGCCGGCGTGGTGGAAATGCTCCATGTAGTGATCGCCGGATGGCTTGAGATCGACCAGCACCGGCACCTCGCGGCCGATGTGGTCGAATACATCGAGATCGATTGTGTGCGGGGTCCGGCCAGCGATCGCGGTGAGATGCACCAGGCCATTGGTAGAGCCGCCGATTGCCTGCAGCACCACCTGCGCATTCTTGAAAGCGGACGGCGTCAGCAGCTCGCTCGGTTTCGGCCCCTTGGCCTTGGCCATCTCGGCCGCGACGCGTCCGCTGGCTTCGGCCGAACGGAAGCGCTCGGCATGCGGCGCGGGAATCGTTGCGCTCATCGGCAGCGACAATCCGAGGGCCTCGGTGATGCAGGCCATGGTCGAGGCCGTTCCCATCACCATGCAGGTGCCGACCGACGGCGCCAGCCGGCCGTTGACCGCCTCGATCTCGCTGCCGTCCATCTCGCCGGCGCGATACTTCGCCCACAGCCTGCGGCAATCGGTGCAGGCGCCGAGCACCTCGCCCTTGTGATGACCGACCACCATCGGACCAACGGGGATGACCACCGTCGGCAGGTCGGCCGACACCGCCGCCATGATCTGCGCCGGCAAGGTCTTGTCGCAGCCGCCGATGACGACAACCGCATCCATCGGCTGGGCACGGATCATCTCCTCGGTTTCCATCGCCATCAGGTTGCGCAGATACATCGAGGTCGGATGCGCAAAGCTCTCCGCGATCGAGATGGTCGGAAACACGAACGGCATCGCGCCGGACAGCATGACCCCGCGCTTCACCGCTTCTAGGATCTGCGGGACGTTGCCATGGCAGGGATTGTAGTCGCTGTAGGTGTTGGTGATGCCGACGATCGGCCGGTCGAGCGCGTCGTCCGAATAGCCGGCGGCCTTGATGAAGGCCTTGCGCAGGAACAGCGAGAAGCCGGCATCGCCGTAGGCGGTCAGTCCCTTGCGCAGGCCATCGGTCATGGTCTTCTCTTCTTTCATTCTCAACGTCATTCCGGGGCGCGCGAAGCGCGAACCAGGAATCCAGAAGTTGTCTTGCGCTCTCACATCGAGATTCCGGGTTCGCGTCCTGCGGACGCGCCCCGGAATGACGACGCCCAATTACCCCCAGTCGATGATCCGGCTGGTGTCGCCATCGAACTCGGTGGTGCAGAAAGCGCCGCCCTGGAAGTAGTCGCCGATCGGATCGGCGGGCAGCTTGGCTTGCTCCGCAAAAGCATGCTCGCGGAAATCCTCGGCGCGGCCGGTCGGGCGATAGCCGAGATCGTAGGCGCGCTGATTGTCCCACCAGGCGCGCTCGTTCAACGAGGCGCCATAGAGCACATCGAAATGAATGTCCGGATGCTCGAGGCCGATGCGGCAGAGCTGGACCAGATCCTCCGGCTTCAGCCAGATCGACAGCCGGCGCCGGTCGAGCGGCTTGTCGCCGAAATTGCCGATGCGGATGCACGTCACCTTCAGCCCGTGCTTGTCGGCATAGAGCGAGCCGAGCGCTTCGCCGAACACCTTGCTGACGCCGTAGCGGCCGTCGGGACGCGGTTGCACGTCGTTGTCGATCTTGCGATGGCGCGGATAGAAACCAACCGCGTGGTTTGACGACGCGAACACCACGCGCTTGACGCCCTTGCGGCGAGCCGCCTCGAACAGGTTGTAGCCGCCGATGATGTTGGCCTGCAGGATGTCATTCCATGGACCTTCGACCGAATAGCCGCCGAAATGGATGATGCCGTCGATGCCATCGCACAGTGCTTCGACCTGGGAGAGGTCGGCAAGATCGGCCGCCTTGAACGTCTCCTGGCTGGAGAGATCGGCAGGCGGTCGGAGATCGCTGAGCAGAAGGTCCGGATAGATCGGCGGGAGCAGCTTCCGCAAGGAAGTGCCGATTCCACCGCTCGCTCCGGTCATCAAGATACGTGGCATTTCATCCCTCGTGTTCGGCCCGCAGGTTTGCGGTCATTGCTTGCGGATGATAGCAGAGATCGTAACGGTGCAATAACAGGACCGGCCAGATGTCCGACGGAAACGCTCACGCCCAGGGCTTTCGCCCTGCCACCTTCTATCCCGATCCGGCGATCCAGACGCTCGATCCGCGCTTCGAGAAATACTGGCTCAAATTGTCGGCCGTCGAGCGGCTGGCGACGGGCCTGCGCTGGGCCGAAGGGCCGGTGTGGTTCGGCGACGGCCGCTATCTCTTGTGCAGCGACATTCCCAACCAGCGCATCCTCAAATGGGAGGAGGAGACCGAGGCTGTCTCGGTGTTCCGCAAGCCCTCCAACTTCGCCAACGGCAACACCCGCGACCGGCAGGGCCGGCTGGTCACCTGCGAGCATGGCGGCCGCCGCGTCACCCGCACCGAATATGACGGCTCGATCACGGTGCTGATCGACAGCTTCGACGGCAAGCGGTTGAATTCGCCGAACGACGTCGTGGTCAAATCCGACGGCTCGATCTGGTTCACCGATCCGACCTTCGGACTGCTCGGCAATTACGAGGGCTACAGGGCCGAGCCCGAGATCGACGCCAACGTGTACCGCATCGACGGCACCACCGGCCGGGCGACCATCGTCGCCGAGGGCGTGCTGGGACCGAACGGGCTGTGCTTCTCGCCCGACGAGAGCATCCTCTACGTCGTCGAATCCCGCGGCGCGCCGACCCGCAAGATCCTCGCCTACGACGTCTCCGGCGACGGTACCAACCTTACCAACAAGCGCATCCACATCGATGCCGGCCCGGGCACGCCGGACGGCATGCGCTGCGACATCGACGGCAATCTCTGGTGCGGCTGGGGCATGGGCACGCCCGAGCTCGACGGCGTCATGGTGTTCGCGCCCGACGGCGCGCCGATTGGCCGCATCGCTTTGCCCGAGCGCTGCGCCAATCTCTGCTTCGGCGGGCTGAAGCGCAACCGGCTGTTCATGGCCGCCAGCCAGTCGATCTACGCGCTCTACGTGAATACGCAGGGCGCGCTGGGGGGATGATCCCCACCAGCTCTGTTGTTGGCGTGAATGGTGGGCACGCTGCGCTTTGCCCACCCTACGCACTCTCACCGATCAGGCCGCGTTGTAGCCCGCGACCGCCTTGACCTCGAGATATTCCTCGAGACCGAAGCGGCCCCATTCGCGGCCGTTGCCGGACTGCTTGTAGCCGCCAAACGGCGCGGTGCGGTCGTTCGGGACACCTTGAAGGTTGACGTTGCCGGCGCGGATCTTGCGGCCGACCTCGCGGGCCTTCTCGATCGTCGGCGCGGTGACGTAGCCGGCGAGACCATAGGGCGTGTCGTTGGCGATCTTGACCGCCTCGGCCTCGTCCTTGGCGGGGATGATGACCAGCACCGGCCCGAAGATCTCCTCGCGCGAGATCGTCATCTCCGGCTTGACGTCGGCGAAGATCGTCGGCCGCACGTAGAAGCCCTTGTTGACGCCCTCGGGCAGGCCGGGACCGCCGGCGACGAGCGTGGCGCCCTCCTCGATGCCCTTGTTGATCAGGGCCTGGATCTTGTCCCACTGGCCGCGATTGACGACCGGGCCGATCGTGGTGCCTTCGCCACGCGGATCGCCGGCCTTGGTCTTGTCGGCAACGCCCTTCGCGATGGCAGCCACTTCCTTCATCCGTGCGGCCGGCACGATCATGCGCGACGGCGCGTTGCAGGACTGGCCGGAATTGTTGAACATGTGCATGACGCCGCCCGTCACCGCCTTGACCAGATCGGCCCCCTCCAGGATCACGTTCGGCGACTTGCCGCCAAGCTCCTGGCTGACGCGCTTCACGGTCGGCGCGGCGCGCTTGGCGACGTCGATGCCGGCGCGGGTCGAGCCGGTGAACGAGATCATGTCGATGTCCGGATGCTCGCTCATGGCGGCACCGACCTCCGGCCCGAGGCCGTTGATCAGGTTGAACACGCCCTTCGGCACGCCGGCCTCGTGCAGGATCTCGGCGAAGATCAGCGCCGAGGTCGGGGTGAACTCCGACGGCTTCAGGATCATGGTGCAACCCGCGGCCAGCGCCGGGGCGACCTTGCAGGCGATCTGGTTGAGCGGCCAGTTCCAGGGCGTGATCATGCCGACAACGCCGACCGGCTCGCGCACCACCACGGACGCCGGCAGCGTCTCCTCGAACTCATATTTCTTCAGCACATCGAGCGTCGACATCAGATGGCCGAGACCGGCGCCCGCCTGCAGCTTCTCCGCCATCGGCAGCGGCGCGCCCATCTCGTCGGAGATGGCAGCACCGATTTCCTTCATGCGGCCCTTATAGACGGCGATGATCTTCTCGAACAGCGCGACGCGCTCCTCGCGCGAGGTCTGCGAGAACGTCTCGAAGGCGCGCTTGGCGGCGGCGACCGCCTTGTCGACATCGGCCTTGGAGCCCAGCGCAACCTCGTACATCGCCTCTTCAGTCGCCGGATTCACGACCGGCGTGGACTTCTTGACGACCGGATCGACCCAGGCGCCGTCGATGTAGAATTGCAGGCGATTGACCATCGGAAAACCTCTTCACGTGGAAGCATCTGGAGGGGGCGGCAGCACGCGGCCGGCATCCTGGCACGCGCGATCCGCGGGATGAACCCGCCACATGCGGGGACCGGGGTTGCGTCTCGGGTCGGATATAGGAGCAAGGCCGCGACCGGCGCAAGCCGACGGATCTGCGTTTCGTCGCCGCTCCATTTTGCATTGCAACAAATGCGATTGCGGCGATCATTCCGGATGGCAGAATTCCCAGTCCTGCAGATTCATTTTCAACATGTGAACTGCTTCACATCGTGGCCCGGTCGTGCCGATTACTCTCTCCTTCATAGACAGCCCAGCATCTCGAAAGGACGCTGGAAAACATTTCACAACGAATGACTTCGCCAGCTTTTATTGCGTAGCTTTTCAGCACCTAGCCCTTTTGCTCCAAGTTGCGACGCCGTCTCCTTCATCCAGGTGGGGGAGACGGCGCAGCTGTTTTCAGCCCCCTCTTCCCCCCGCCCTCACACCGCCATCTTGCGATGCCGCACCGGAGCGCCGGTGAGGCTCTCGGCCGCATCGATGATCGCGTTGGCATCCATGCCGTTGTGGCGATAGAGGTCGTCAATCGTTCCGGTCTGGCCGAACTTTTCGACGCCGAGCGCCTCGACACGATGGCCGCGCACCGACCCGAGCCAGCCGAGCGTCGCCGGGTGGCCGTCGATCACGGTGACGATGCCGCAGTCGCGCGGCAGCGGCGCCAGCAGCTGCTCGATATGGCTGAGATGCTGCACGCCGCGGCGATGCCGGCGCAGGCTGCGCGCCGCCGTCCATCCCGCATGCAGCCGGTCCGCCGAGGTGATCGCGAGCAGGCCGACGTCGCGCCGGGATTCGCCGATCAGGCCGGTCGCCTCGATCGCCTCTGGAGCAAGGGCGCCGGTATAGGCGACGATCACCTCCGCATTCGGCCCCGGCTTGCGCAGCCAATAGGCGCCGGCGGCGATGTCGGATTCCAGCTCCGGCGTCATGATCCGCTGCGGCTGATCGATGGTGCGCGTCGATAACCGCAGATAGAGCGAGCCGCCCTCGCCTGCCTCGCGCTGCATGTGGGCAAAGCCCCATTTCATGATCGCGGCGAGCTCATCGACGAAGGCCGGCTCGAACGACGACAGCCCGTCCTGCGCCATGCCGATCAACGGTGTCGCAATCGACTGATGCGCGCCGCCTTCCGGTGCCAGCGTCACGCCCGACGGCGTCGCCGCCACCATGAAGCGGGCATCCTGATAGCAGGCGTAGTTCAACGCATCGAGGCCGCGCTCGATGAAGGGATCGTAGAGCGTCACGACCGGCAGCAGCCGGGCGCCATTGATGGCATGCGACAGGCCGAGCGCGGAGGCCATGATGAACAGGTTCATCTCGGCGATCCCGAGCTCGATGTGCTGGCCCTTCGGCGATGCCGCCCAGTTGAAGGTCGACGGGATCTTCTCGCTACGGAATAGGTCGGCCTTCTCGGCGCGCGCGAACAGGCCGCGGCGGTTGACCCAGGCGCCGAGATTGGTCGACACGGTGACGTCGGGCGACGACGTCACGATGCGCGAGGCCATCGCGGTGTCGCTGCGCGCGAGATCGTTGAGAACAAGGCCAAAGCCCTGCTGCGTCGACATCTGCGCCGCGGCCGTGAAGGTCAGCCGCTCCGGCACGTCGAACACGGCATCGTCGAGCCGGCGGCCATCGCGATTGAACGGCACGGCGGCGAGAAACGCCTCCAGCTTGGCCGGGTCCTGCTTCAGCCCTTCGAACTTGTCCCACTCATGGCCGGGGCGGATGTTCTGCTGGGCGCGCCATTTCTCCATCTGCGCCACCGTCATCAGGCCGGCGTGATTGTCCTTGTGGCCCTGGAACGGCAGGCCAACACCCTTGATCGTGTAGGCGATGAAGCAGACCGGGCGGTCGTGATCGATGGACTCGAACGCCTCGAGCATGCTCGCCATGTCGTGGCCGCCGAGATTGGACATCAGCGCCAGCAGCTCGTCGTCGCTGCGCTTGTCGAGCAGCCGCGTGACGTCGCCCTGATCGCCGATGTCGTCCTGGATGTGCTTGCGGAAGGCGGCGCCGCCCTGGAAGCACAGCGCCGCGTAGAGCGCGTTCGGGCAGTTGTCGATCCAGCGCTTCAACGCCTCGCCGCCGGCTTCCGCAAACGCCTCACGCATCAGCCGACCGTATTTCACGATCACCACGTCCCAACCGAAATTGCGGAACATGGTCTCGAACTTCTCCCACAGGCCCTCGCGCACGACGGCGTCCAGGCTCTGGCGGTTGTAGTCCACGATCCACCAGGTGTTGCGCAGGCCGTGCTTCCAGCCCTCCGCCAGCGCCTCGAAGATGTTGCCCTCGTCCATCTCGGCATCGCCGACCAGCGCGATCATGCGGCCTTCGCGGCGGTCCTTCATCCAGCCATGCGCCTTGACGTAGTCCTGCACCAGCGACGAGAACAGCGTCTGAGCGACGCCGAGGCCGACCGAGCCGGTCGAGAAATCGATGTCGTCGATGTCCTTGGTGCGCGAGGGATAGGACTGCGCGCCCTTGAAGCCGCGGAAATTCTCCAGCTTCTCGCGGGTCTGCCGGCCGAACAGATACTGGATGGCGTGGAACACCGGGCTGGCATGCGGCTTCACCGCGACGCGGTCCTCCGGGCGCAGCACCGAGAAGTACAGCGCCGACATGATGGTGGCGAGCGAGGCCGAGGAGGCCTGGTGGCCGCCGACCTTGAGGCCGTCAATGTTCGGCCGGATGTGGTTCGCGTGATGAATGGTCCAGGACGACAGCCACAGCGCCTTGCGGGCCAGCGCGTTCAGCATGTCGAGACGGTCTGACGGTGCGGATGGCGTGGCCATGGCGCTGATCCCCGGGAGTTTTGTTGGATGAGCTGGATTCTAGGCCTCTTGGGTCGGCCATTATTCTCAATTTTTCGCGTGCAGAGGACCATTATTGGGATATTTTCCCACTCAACAGCCACTTTCAGCGATTTGGTCCCAATGCCCGACCTCGATGCCATCGACCGCAAGATCCTCGGCCATCTCCAGGCCGACGGCCGCATCACCATGCAGGAGCTCGCCGACAAGGTCGGCCTGTCCGTCTCGCCCTGCCATCGCCGCGTCAAGCTGCTGGAGGAGCGCGGCGTCATCACCCGCTACATCGCCACCGTCGACCAGAAGGCGCTGGGGCTGCACGTCTCCGTTTTCATCTCCATCAAGCTGGCGCGGCAGAAGGAGGAGGATCTGAAGCGGTTCGAGAAGGCGATCTCGGCCTGGCCCGAGGTGCTGGAGTGCTATCTGATGACGGGGAATCGCGACTACCTCTTGCGCGTCGTCGCCACCGATCTCTCGTCGTATGAGGCGTTCCTGAAAACCAAGCTGACTCGTCTCGACGGCATCGCCTCGATCGAAAGTAGCTTTGCGCTGAGCCAGGTGAAGTATTCGATCGCGCTGCCGGTGTGAGGCCAGCTGCCTCAGCAATCTCAGCTGTCGTCCCGGCGAACGCCGGGACCCATACTCCGCGGCAGTTATTGTGAAGAAAGACTGGGTCGACATCGTGCGCAACAACATCTCCCTGGGGTTATGTGTCCCGGCGTTCGCCGGGACGACACTGGAATCCTGGGCGAGAGCGCTCGTCCCCCAACGCCGGCGATCTATCGCCACATGCGTTCGCAGTCCCGCGGCGGGTTGCGCCCGAGCTATGCTGATCGCTTCACCCTCCTCGACAACAGAGGGCGCAGGGAAGGCCGGGCGCTGGCCGCGCCCGTGGCCCGCCTGCGAAAAAAAATGCAGGCGGCAGGTACCACAGGTCTGGCCGAACACGCCCGGCCCTCCCTGCGCGATGGTTTTGACGGCTGCTTCGCGTTCTCCCCGGTGCGCCGGCTTTTGGCCACCGTGCGCGACGATGCGCTTTGCGCGCTCCGCCGCGGGACACCAGCATCGGGGTGCCAGGACCGCGCGACTTGACCGTGCGTGCATCGCTGTTCGTCGGCGCGAATGATCACGCTGCAACGACACACGCCCATCGCATTCCGCTGCCGACGTCCATGACGACCGCGATACGTCCCCTCCGACGCAACGGAACAGGCGGGACTTTAATGCTGATTTTGCGAAATCGACAAGCTATCTATTTTTCCGCACAGGGCTGGACAGGATTTTTCGCGCACGACCCGATTTGCCCGACGGGCAGCTTTCGCATGCCGCATCCCGCGCACATGCGCCTTCATTGCGCCTGCGATCTGTCACGGTGAAGGCCGTCATTGATCCAGATCAAACGCACTCGAAAACAGACCTCGATCCAGATCAAATGCTTGATGCTCCTCGATTTGATCCAGATCAAACGGCCGCAGGCCCACCGCAGCATGGCCCAGACACGTCCATATTGGCCGTCAAAAAGCGCCACATCTCGTCGGCAGATTCCGCGGCACAGCATGCGCTGATGACGCGAACTAACAGGCCTGGCGGACGAGCACGTCTGGCCCGACCTCGTCACACCAGCGCGCCGTGCCAAGTAACCAGCGTCCTGGAAAGCAATGCGAAACAACAGCGCTCAACGTTCGTCCCAATACGACTACGCTTCGCACCGTCGAGAGGCCCGGCCGCTCACACACGTGGCCGTGCAGGTGGCTCCCGCCAGGTATCAGCCGGCCGCGCAGCCCGGCAGCCGCAGCACCGGCCGGGCCGAGCGGCGATTCTGGCTGACCATGCAGACGGTCATGCTGGTCGTTGGCGTGCTGCTGGTGAACCTGCTGCTGTTCTTCCCTGCGCTCGGCATCGCCCTGATGTGGAATCTGCTGATTCCGGTCGCGCCGGCGCTGGTGACGATCTCGCCCGGCCTGTGGCGCAACATCTGTCCGATGGCGACCTTTCATCTCTTGCCGAACAAGATGGGCATCTCGCAGAACATCCGGATGCCGGAATGGGGCGCGGCGACCTTAGCGGTGATCAGCGTAACCTCGCTCTTCATCGTCGTGCCGATGCGGCGCATCGGACTCAATGTTGACGGGCCGTTGACGGCGCTCATGCTGCTGTCGGCTGCGGTCATGGCGTTCGCGATGGGCTCGGTGTTCGAGATGCGCTCGGGCTGGTGCACCTCGCTGTGCCCGATCCACCCCGTCGAGCGTCTGTACGGCACCAACCCCGCTCTCACCTTCAAGAACGCCCGCTGCAATATCTGCGAGGCCTGCAGCAATCCGTGCCCGGACTCGACGCCAGAGCTGACGCCGACCGCGGGGGTGCCGACGAAGGTGCAGCAGTTCCTGGGTAACTTCCTGATCGGCAGCTTTCCCGGCTTCGTCTGGGGCTGGTTCCAGGTGCCGGATTATCCGCCGCAGCAGGTCGGGAGTGCCGAGATCATCACCGCCTATGTCTGGCCGTTCGGCGCGGCCGTCATCAGCTACATCGTGTTCAGGATCGGCGAGCACATGCTGCGCTACAAGCCGGCCACCCGCACCCGGATGCACCGCATCTTCGCCGCGACGGCGGTCAGCACCTACTATTGGTATCGCCTGCCCGGTCCGGCGTCGCTGCTGCCGGACTGGTTTCCGCTGGTCTCGCACCTCATCACGACGCCGTTCTTCTTCTGGTTCCTGGTGCTGCGTTCGCCGAAGGTGAGCTGGCTGAAGCGGCCGGTGATGGCGTCGAACTACTGGTCGAGCCGGTTCGAGACCACCGCCAACAAGAATCTCATCCGCGTGTCGCCCGGCAGGGCGTGATCCCGCGGCGTCCTTCAGCCCACATTGTCACAGCGTATTCGATCGAGGAGTGAACCATGTCGAACTTCAGGACCGTCACCGTCAAGGGCCGCCAGTTCCGCGTCCGCGCGGGTGACGTGCTGCTCGATGGCGCGCTCGCCAACGGCGTCGAGATTCCGTTCGACTGCCGCGCCGGCACCTGCGGCACCTGCATGGTTCATGTCTCCAAGGGGCAGACGGTGTGCGGCGAGACGCATACGCAGGGCATGATCTACGCGTGCCAGGCGCGCGTGGTTTCCGACCTCGACGTCGAGATGGAGGACGTGCCCGAGATCGACACCTCCAAGGCCCGCCTGGTCGGCCTGCGTGAGGTCGCGCCCGACATCATGGAGCTGATGATCGCCCCTGAAAAGAGCATCAGCTATCTGCCCGGACAGTACTTCAAGTTCACCTTCAACGGCTATCCGGCGCGCGCCTATAGCCCCACCGCCTCGTTCGACGGCCGCATCGGCGGCCGCGTCATCCATCTCAACATCAAGCGCGTGCGCGGCGGCCGCGTGACGACGGCGCTCGGCAGCGGCATCCGTCCCGGCCATCGGCTGCGCATCCAGGGGCCGTATGGGCATGCGTTCCTGCGCCCGGGCGGCACCGGCCGTCTCGTCCTCGCCGGCAGCGGCACCGGCTTCGCGCCGATCTGGGCGATCGCGGCGATGGCGCTGCGCGAGCAGCGGGACCGGCCGATGGTCATCATCGCCGGCGCCAAGAAGCTGCCGCAGCTCTACATGACGCCGATCCTGGCACAGCTCGCGCGGCTGGCGAACGTCACGATCATCCCGACCGTCGAGGAAGGCCCGATCAATCATCCCTCGATCCGCACCGGACGCATCGAGCCGCACATGCCGACCTTGACCGCCTCCGACGTCGTCTATGCCTGCGGCTCGCCGCGCATGGTCAGCGCGCTCGCCGGCATGGTCGAGAAGGCCGGTGCGACCTTCTATGCCGATCCGTTCGACCCGGCTCCGCCGGAAGCGCCGTCCGGCCTGATCGGACGCATCAAGACGCTGGTGGCGCGGCGGCCGCCGGAGCCGGAGCAGAGCCGCGACAGCGGCAAGGGCCGCGAGGCCTCCCTCGATCCGTTCGAGCGCGCGCTGTCGCTGGTGCCGAAGGATCCGATCGAGGATGATCTCGGCCTGCGCCGCCCCGAGCCGCGCCGCAGCGCGGCGGCCGAGCGCGACCATGCATTGTCGGTGGTGCGAGAGCGTGCCGCGCTGGGCGATCCCACGCAGTTGCAGGAGCGCGCCCGCCGCGCCGCCGGGCAGATGGCGTCGGGGCATGTGTGAGGGGCCACATCAGCGTCTCCGCAATACCGCGACCGATTATGAAGATAGGAGTGTAGTGCGCGCCTCTCACCACGTCGTCACGGCCGGGCTTGTCCCGGCCATCCACGTCATTCGGCATCGTTGGGAGGACGTGGATGCCCGGGACAAGCCCGGGCATGACGGAATAACGACTAAGCAAGCCTCAGATCAGCTTGCGCCGCGCCAAACTCCGCATTAGGGCACCGACGCCGAAAGTCCACGGCTCGCATTCGTCGCTGTTGCGCATGCGGTTGACGAGGCGGCCGAGCTGCGGGGCTGAGATGGTGACGATGTCGTCGCGCTTGTGGGTGAAGCCCTGGCCGGGTGCGTCGCGGTCCTTCACCGGGGCGAACATGGTGCCGAGGAACAGCGCGAAGCCGTCGGGATATTGGTGCACGGCGCCGATGGTCTGGGCGACGAGATCGGTCGGATCGCGGCTGATCTTGCTGATGGAGGAATGACCGTCGAGCACGAAGCCGTCGCTGCCGGTGACGTTGAGCGCCACGTCCATCTGCCTCACGTGATCCAGCGTGAAGGTCTTGTCGAACAGCCGCAGCAACGGGCCGATGGCACAGGAGGCGTTGTTGTCCTTGGCCTTCGACAACAGCAGCGCCGAGCGGCCCTCGAAGTCGCGCAGGTTGACGTCATTGCCGAGCATCGCGCCGACGATCCGGCCGCGGCTCGACACCGCCAGCACGACCTCCGGCTCCGGGTTGTTCCAGGTCGATTTCGGATGCAGCCCGGCATCCATGCCGGTGCCGACAGATGACAAGGTCGGCGCCTTGGTGAAGACCTCGGCATCGGGCCCGATGCCGACCTCGAGATACTGGCTCCAGGCGTTCTGCTCGATCAGCACCTGCTTCAGGTGCATCGCCTGGTCCGAGCCCGGCTTGAGCTTGGAGAAATCGTCGCCGACCAGACGCACCACCTCCTTGCGGATCGCCTCGGCGGAGGCCGGATTACCGCGCGCGCGCTCCTCGATGACACGCTCCAGCATCGAGATCGCGAAGGTGACGCCCGCCGCCTTCAGCACCTGCAGATCGACCGGCGCCAGCAGCCAGGGCTTGGCCGGATTGCGGCGATCCGGCGGGGTGTTGGCGAGGATGGCGGCGAGGTCGCCGATGCGCTCGCCTTTCATCGCGCGCAGGGCCGCCGCCGGATCGTCGTGCTCGCAGAGGGCGCTGACGGTGGGGAAAGCCGAAGTGACGTCGAACACGCCGTCGTCGCGCACGGCGACCACGGCCGGTCCGTCCACGTCGGGGCGCCAGACCCGGCCAACCAGCGTGCCGCTGGTGCCGTCGTCGGGCAGGACGGTCTCGGGCATCAGGTTGATCATGGCGTCGTGCTCCCTGTTGTTCTTGTTGCTCAGCGCACCCCTAGCATCGGTGCACGCCGGCTCCAAGCCACACGACGTCGCGCGATCACCAGCTGTAGCGCACCACGCCCTTGCCGGCATAGGAGCGGCTGATGGTCGAGAACTCGCCCTCGAAGGTCGCAGCCGCCGACCAGCCGTTGCGCCAGGCCATTTCGGCCGAGGCCGTGGTCAGCGCAAGGTCGCGCGACTGCGCAGCGCCGTTGATGACGAAACTCGTGCCCGGGAGCAGCTGGAAGCCGGCGGTCATGGTGCGATCCGGGTTGAAATTGTGCGCCCAGGCGGCGCGGCTGCGCAGCGACAGCACGCCGTCGGCGAGCGCAAACGACCGATCGACGCGCGCGCCGAGCTCGGTGCGCGCATCGGTGACAGTCTTGCCGGCATAGGTCAGCGCGAAGGTGCCGGCGCCGGAGAGCACCTGCTCGGCATAGGACGGTAGCACGTAAGCCGTCGCCTGTCCGCCGAGATAGGGCGTGATCCCGCCCCACGGCGTGGCATAGCGGCGGCCGGCCTCGAGGCGAGCCGAATAGGCCGAGGCGATGAAGCGGCCACGGAGCTGGTCGACGCCGGCGACCGTCACGGTGCGGTCGGTGGTCACGTCGTGCCAGCCATAGGCGAGCGCGGCGGCAAGATAATTCGGGCCGTTGCGATAGCGGGCGAAGGCGCCAGCCTGGAACAGGTCGGAGCGGCCGCTGCCGCCGCCATTGACGCCGAAGCTGGTGCCGCCGCCGGACAGCGCGAAGCCGGCCAGCCAGCTCGGCGACACGATGTAATCGGCGCCAGCGGCCAAGCCGACCTCGCGGATCGTGACGTTGTTCGAGCCGAGCGCGGCGTTGCCATCGGTGAACGAGCCGCCGCCGAACGGCGCGGCCCAGGTGCTCCAGCGCTCATCGAAGCGCTGGGCCGGTGTGGCCTTCACCGGCATGCGCGCGAAGGCATCGCGCGGCGCGGCGCCCCGCCCTGCGTCGGCGAACGCCGCAGCCGGACTAGATGCGTTCGCGCTGTGACCGGCGACGAAAGGATCGGTCATCAGGCCAAGAAAGATCTTCATCGAGTCGAACATCGCCTGCTGCGGAGCGGTGGCGATCTCGCCGGAGACCTGCGTCAGGCCGGCCGGGGTCAGCGCGCCGAAGGCGAGCGGAATGCCGCCGGTGCGGTTGAAATAGCCGGTCGTGGTGTCCGTGACGTTCTGCTGGTTGGTGTTGTTGGTGCCGGTCGAGCCAAGCGTCAGGTTCAGATAGACGTTGTTGGCGTCGTAGCTCAGACGAGAAGTGAAATTGGCCGGCAGGTTGGTGTTGACCAGCGCATTGAAGGTGCCACTGACGCCGCCGGTCGCATTGACGATCGTGTACTGCTTGTTGACGTAGCTACCAGGCGCGAAACTCGCCTGCACGGTGGCGCCGCCGAGCGTCGCCGTTCCCGTCACGTTGACCCGGTCGGCATTGGCCGGGGATACCTCGACCATGTAGCTCGCAGCCGTCGTGAACACGAGGTTGCCCTGCACGGTGAGCAGCCCGATCGAATTGCCCGGCGCGAGTGCGCCGCCGTTGATGAGCGTGCTGCCGACGATGCCGTTGCCGCCGAGCGCGCCGCCGGAATTCACCACGACATTGCTGCTGGCGATCGAGCCGTTCACGGCGAGGATGCCGCCGTCGATCGTGGTCGTGCCGGTGTAGGTATTGACGCCGGACAATGTCAGCTTGCCGCTGCCGACCTTGGTCAGCGAGCCTGGGCCGATGGTGCCGCACCCGCAAGGATCGGTGTCGCCGATCACGCCGGAGACCTCGGTGGAGAGATTGTTGCCGCCGACCACCAGCGTGTTGAAGGCGCCGATGTAGTAGTTGCCGGAGCCCGCCAGCGAGCCGGCGGTGATGCGGCCGTCGCCATTGACACCCGTGCTACCGGAGAAATCGACCACGCCGGTGCCATTGGTGACGAACTGGGCGGTGCCGCCGGTCGTATTGTCGAGGAAGCGCGTGCGGCCACCATCATTGGTGATGATCGTGGCGGAGCCGGCGCTGGCGTGATCGAAGAACAGCGTCGAGCCGCCGTCATTGGTGGTGACGGTCGCGTTCGCCGCGGTGGAATGGGCGTTGAACTGGACCTGGCCGTTCATGTTGTTGGTGATGGTGGCATTGCCGGCCGACGGGGTGTCGCTGCCGAAGCCGATCCCGAACATCACGTAGGAATTGCCGCCATTGGTGATGACCGCATTGGCGGCCGTGGCGGCATTGACAAACGCCAGCATGCTGAACGTGGCGTTCGTGATCGTCGCGTTGCCGGCGCTGGTATTGGCGTTGAACAGCGTGCGGCCCTGATGGTTGGTGATCACGGCGTTGCCGGCCGTGGCCGTGTCCGTGCCGCCGGCGACACCGAACGCGGTCGTGGCGATCGACTGGTTCACGATCGTCATCGTGCCGGCGGAGCTCGCACCGAGGAAGTTGGTGGTGCCGCCATCATTGGTGAGCGAGACGATGCCGGACGTGTCGGCCCTGACGATGTTGAAGATGCCGAAATTCGACACGTCGCCGACGATCCGGGCGGTGTGGGTAGCATCGCCGAGCTGCAGGGTCGCGACGCTGCCGATGAAGGTGCCGCCGGAGTAGGAATTGGTGCCGAGCAGGATGGTGGTGCTGTTGCCGAGCAATTCGGCGCGCACGCCGGCAACGGTCTCGCCGAGGTTGTTGCCGATGGTGATGGTCTGGCCGGAATTGGCGTTGTTGATGAAGCCCCAGCCGGAGCCGGCGACGCCGAAATTCACGTCGGCGCCGCCGATCGAATAGGACTGGGCGTTGCTGAGGAAGATCCAGGAATCCGGATTGATCGGCGCCGTGACCGTGATGGTCGATGCGCCGGTGGCCCCGAACAGCGCCTCCTGGCCGCCCGATGCGGGCGGCGCGCCGGCCGGCGGGGTCTCCCAGTTGGTCGAGAGATTGTAGTCGGAGGTCGTCGTCGTGGCGCCGGGACCGCCCCAGGTGTAGTCGGTTTGCGCCTGCGCGGCCGTCGCCAGCCCGAGCCCGACCACGAGCACCAATCCGCCAACCCGCCAGCGGACAGCCCGGTCAGCCGTGTTGTCGCCCGACATCCCCACTCCGACGCTCCCAAGCCCTGCTCTGCACGGTCTCGTGCAGTCCAAGACCTAGCAGCTCAGACTTGGTGGTCGGGACGGGATGCGAATGCGTTTTTCCAATGATTTCAGATCATTACGCGTTTCGCACCGGTTGTGGCGATCGCGCAACGCATCCGCCCAAAAATTCACACCCCCGTATTCGCCAGGGATGCGCGAGCGAGGGCTCACGGATTCGGCGAGCTCTCGCCGGCGACCTGCAGCAGTTGCGAGCGGCGGACGCGCTCGCGATGGGCGGTGTAGAGGCCGCTGGAGACGATGAAGGCGGCACCGACGATGGTCCAGACGTCCGGCACCTCGCCGAACACCAGGAAGCCGAGGATGCTGACCCACAGCAGCTGGGTGTAGGAGAACGGCGCCAGCACCGAGGCGTCGGCATAGCGGAACGCCAGCACGACGATCCACTGCCCCATGGTCGAGGCGACGCCGACCAGCACGCCGAAGCCGATGTCCTGCCAGGACGGCGTGGTCCAGACGAACGGCACGATTGCCGTGAGCACGCAGAGGCCGGCGATCGACGAATAGGTCATGATCGTGATGGCGTGCTCTCGGCCGCTCATCATCCGCGTCATGATCAGCGTGCAGGCCCAGGCGAAAGCCGAGGCGATCGGGAACAAGGCAGCGAGATGGAACGCGCCGGTGCCGGGGCGGAGAATGATCAGCACCCCAAACAACCCGACCGCGGTCGCGATCCAGCGGCGCAGGCCGACCTTCTCGCTGAGGAACACGATCGACAGCGCGGTGACGAACAGCGGCGCGACGAAGCCGGTGGCGGAAGCCTCGGCGATCGGCAGATAGCGTAAACCGGTGATGAACATCAGCGACGAGCCGAGCAGCGCAACGCCGCGCAGCAGTTGGAACTTGAGCCGCTCGGTGCGCATCGCGAACAGCGGCGAGCCCGGGATCATCGCCGGCACCATGATCGCCGCGAATATGACGAAGCGGATCCAGGTGATCTCGATCGAGGGCAGCGTCTTCGAGAGATATTTCGCTGTGACGTCCGAGGTGCCGAGGAACACCGTCGACAGCAGGATCAGGGCGATGCCGCGGAACGGCCGGTCGGCCCGCGCAGGCGCGCGCTTGCGCGTGGCCTGCGGCTTCTCCTGCAGGGAGGTCGGCACGTCGTCGAGGCGCGCGGCTGCGGCCGCACTCGGTGGCGGGGTCACGGTCGAACTCGGAAGTTTTGGAACGGGGACGATTCGGTGAGAGGCGACAAGACGCCAATCGCGACGCCGCGACAACCCATCGAAGCGGGCAGCACTTATGCGTTGCTACGCGCCGGGGTAGCAAACATCCGTAATTTTCCGTGATGCTGCACTACAGCATGGGCAGCCCGCGCGGCTTCGGCCCGCGCGGAAAGGCGCGATCGATCGCGGCGATCTCGGCCGCGGTCAGCTCGATGTCGCCGGCCGCGGCATTCTGCTCGGCATGCTCGGGCCGCGACGCCTTGGGGATCGCGAACAGCGACGACGCCCGTGTCAGGAAGGCGAGCGCGATCTGGCGCGGCGTTGCGCCATGCTGCTCCGCGATGCGCTGCAGCACCTCGCCGCCGGCGCTGCGGCGGTCCGGAAAGTCGTCATGGCCGAACGGCGAATAGGCGACGACGGCGACGCCATGCTGACCGCACCACGGGATCACCGCGTGCTCGATGGCGCGCTCCTGCAGATGATAGAGCACCTGGTTGCAGGCGATCTTGCCCTCGCCTGCGACCTTCAGCAGTTCATCGAGATCGTCGACGTCGAAATTGCTGACGCCCCACGACGCGATCTTGCCGGCGGCCTTGAGCTCCTCGAACGCCGCCACCGTCTCCGCGAGCGGATAGGAGCCCGGCCAGTGCAGGAGATAGCAGTCGAGCCGATCGGTCTTCAGCCGCTTCAGCGAGCGCTCGCAGGCGGTGATGGTGCCCTTGCGCGAGGCGTTGCTCGGCAGCACCTTCGAGACCAGGAACACCTCGTCGCGCCGGCCGGCGATGGCCTCGGCGATGACCAGCTCGGCATCGCCATACATCTCCGCGGTATCGATGTGGCTCATGCCGAGATCGAGGCCGCGCCGCAACGTGGCGATGGCGCGGCTGCGATCGGCTTGGTCGAGATACCAGGTGCCCTGCCCGATGACGGAGACGCTGGCCCCGCCGGTTCCGAATGTCTTGTGCTTCATGCGCGGGAGCATAGTGGATGAGCCGCACGACGTCGATTGGGTGCCCTCCCTGCTCAAGGCATCTGACGCGCCTCCACACCCACGTCATTCCGGGGCGACGCGTCAGCGTCGAACCCGGAATCCCGAGCTTGTCTTGCGCTGTTTCATTTCCACCATGTCGAGATTCCGGGTTCGACGCCGTTGGCCTCGCCCCGGAATGACAGTGTTCTCGGCTAGCTCGCCGCCGCGATCGGCGGGGCGTCCGTGGCCGTCTGCGCGATCAGCCGCTTCATCTCGGGAATGCACGAGCCGCAATTGGTGCCAGCCTTGAGCTGCGCACCGATGGCGGCGGGCGTGCGCGCGCCGCCGGCGATGGCGTCGCAGATGGTGTCGCGGCCGACGCCGAAGCAGGCGCAGACGATCGGGCCGCCGCCGACGCCGTCGGGCGCGCGGCCGGACAGCAGCACGCGGCGCTGGTCGTCGTCGAGGCGATCGGCGGCGAACATCGTCTTCACGACGTTCCAGTCGCCGGCATCATGGCCGGGGCCGACGAAGAGACAGGTTTCGATGCGATCGCCGGCGAACGACGCGGCGCGATAGACGCCGCCGCCGACATCCATGTAGTCCGTGACATCGTCGGTGGCGCGCGCCTTGAACCAGGCCGGCCAGCGCGACAGATCGCCGTTATCGGCGAACAGATAGCCCAAGCCGCCCTGCACCGTCGCGCGCGCCCACCACAGGTTGGACGGCAGCGTGAGCTCGTTGCGCGACAGGATGAAGCCGCGGAATACGTACTCATAAGAACTGATCGCAGCCGGGGTCGCCTTGGCCTCGGGCTGGCCGGAGAACGGATCGGTGTGGGAGGCGACCAGCGCGCCGACGCGGCCATGCGATGAGTTGGTGGCATTCCAATGGATCGGCGCGAACAGCATGCCGCGCTGCTGGCGCTCGCTGACCACGACCTTGAGGATGCACTGGCCGTGCTCGGTCGTCACCTTGGCGAAGCCGTCATGCATCAGGCCGCATTTCAGCGCGTCGTCCGGATGCACCTCGACGAACGGCTCCGGCAGATGCGCTGATAGCCGCGGGCTCAAGCCCGTGCGCGTCATCGTGTGCCACTGGTCGCGGATGCGCCCGGTGTTCAGGCGCAGCGGGCGGGCGGCGGTGGTCTCACCGCGCAGCGCCGGCACTTCCGGCGCGACGAAGCGCGCTTTGCTGTCGTTGGTGAAGAAGGCGCCGTCGGCGAAAAAGCGCGGCTCGGGCGGCTTGCCCGCGCGCGCCGGCCATTGCACCGGCGCCATCGTCTCGTATTCGTCGTCAGTGAGCGAGGCCAGCGCGCCGATGTCGAAATCGCGCGTGCCGTCGTTCTCGAACGCCGACAATGCCGCATGCTCGCGGAACACGTCGGCCGCAGAGTTGTAGTTGAAGGCGCCCGCGTGGCCGAGCCGTTTGCCGACCTCGCTCAGGATCCACCAGTCCGGCATGGCCTCGCCGGCCGGCGCCAGGAAGGCGCGCTGCCGCGAGATGCGGCGCTCGGAGTTGGTGACGGTGCCCGACTTCTCGCCCCAGGCCTGCGCCGGCAGCAGCACGTGGACGCCGGCATCGACGGTGTCGTTGGAGCGGACGTTCTCGGACACGACGAACAGCTCGAGCTTCTTGAGCGCGGCGCGGACCAGATCGGCGTCCGGCAGCGACACCGCCGGATTGGTGCCGATCACCCACAGCGCCTTGATCTCGCCGCGCGCGATCGCCTCGAACATCTGCACCGCCTTGAGACCCTCATGGGTGGCGATGTCCTTGGCCTTCCAGAAGCGGCGGACGCGGTCGATGTCTGGCGGCGTGAAGCCCATATGGGCGGCGAGCTGATTGGCGAGCCCGCCGACCTCGCGGCCGCCCATCGCATTGGGCTGGCCGGTCAGCGAGAACGGCCCCATGCCCGGCTTGCCGATGCGCGCTGTCGCGAGATGGCAGTTGAGGATCGCGTTGACCTTGTCGGTGCCCTGCGCCGACTGGTTGACGCCCTGCGAATAGAGGGTGACGACCTTGGGAGTATCGCGGAACAGCTTGAAGAAGGCGACGACGTCGACCTCGGACAGGCCGGTGGCGAGCGCGGTCGCGCCCGCGCTGCCGGCGAGGCTGCGGGCGCGCGCCAGGGTCTCGTCGAAGCCGCTGGTGTGAGCGTTGATGTAGTCGTGATCGAGCGCACCGCTGTCGGCGAGATGCACCAGCAGGCCGGAGAACAGCGCCGCATCAGTGCCAGGCTTCAATCCCAGGAACAGATCGGCTTCGCTCGACGTGTCGGTGCGACGTGGATCGATGACCACGAACCTGGCGCCGCGCGTCTGCTTGTTGGCCAGCATGCGCTGATACAGCACCGGATGGCACCAGGCGGCATTGCTGCCCACGAAGACCAGCAGATCGGCCTGATCGAGATCCTCGTAGGTGCCGGGCACGGTGTCGGCGCCGAAGGCGCGGCGGTGGCCGGCGACCGACGAGGCCATGCACAGCCGCGAGTTGGTGTCGACATTGGCCGAGCCGAGAAAGCCTTTCATCAGCTTGTTGGCGACGTAATAGTCCTCGGTCAGCATCTGGCCGGAGAGATAGAACGCCACCGCATCCTCGCCGTCGCGGGCGACGATGTGCTTCAGGCGGGTCGCGACGTGATCGAGTGCATCGCTCCACGCCACCCGCTGCATGCCGCCCTTGCAGCGGATCATCGGGTACAGCAGCCGGCTCTCGAGCCCGAGCGTCTCGCCGAGCGCCGAGCCCTTGGAGCAAAGCCGGCCGAGATTGGCGGGATGCATCGGATCGCCGGAGATGGCAGCGCCGCCGCGGCCGTCGGGCGTGGCGAGCACGCCACAACCGACACCACAGTAAGGACACGCAGTGCGCACCGTCAGCAGCTTCGGATCGACCGTCGTCATCGTCGTGCGTGGCCCCTTCTCACGCTGCCTGCGGCCGCGCGCCCGCGCGGCCGAACATCATCGCCGTCCGGATCGCTGCAACCGGCTCGCGGCTCCGGATCAGCTCGCGATACCACAACGCGTCCTGAGTCTCACCGATCAGCACGGCGCCGGTGAGGCGCCCCTCCGTGATGACGAGCTTCTTGTAGATGCCGCGTTTGGCATCGTTGAGCACGATCGCCTCGCTGCCCTCGGCGCCGATGAAGTCGCCCGCCGAGAACACGGATACGCCGGACACTTTCAAGTTGGTCGACACGACGCTGCCGCCATAGGCCGCCTGGCGGCCGGCCAGATGCCGCGCCAGCACCCGGGCCTGCTCGTAGGCCGGCTCGACCAGCCCATAACAGGTGCCGCGATGCTCGGCGCATTCGCCGAGCGCGAAGATGCCGGGGGCCGAGGTCTGCATGGCGTCATCGACGACGATGCCGCGGTTGACGGCGAGCCCCGCCTCTTTCGCCAGCGCAACGTTCGGCCGGATTCCGGCCGCGAAGATCACGGCGTCGGTGGCGAGGCGCCGTCCATCGGCCAGTTCGACTCCTTCGACCCGCCCGTCCCCATGGATGGCCGCGGTGCTGGCATTGAGCAGAACCTCGATCCCCTTGCGCGCCACCAGCGCCTTCAGCAACGCGGCCGCCGGCGCATCGAGCTGCCGCTCCATCAGCCTGTCCATCAGATGCAACAGCGTCACCCTGGCGCCGGCACGCGCCAGGCCATAGGCCGCTTCCAACCCGAGCAGGCCGCCGCCGACGACCACCACGCGCCCCTTCCTCGCCGCCAGCGCCAACAGCACGTCGGTGTCCCGGCTGTCGCGGAACGTGTGCACGCCCGGCAGATCGGCGCCTGGCACGGGAAGCCGCAGCGGCAGCGAGCCGGTGGCCAGGACCAGGCGCGAGAACGCCACGTTCTCGTCGTTCTCGATCTGGAGCTCGCGGCGGCCGACATCGATGGCGGTCACGCGCGCACCGTATTTCAGCGTCACGCCGCGCTCGCGCCACCAGGTGGCTGGCTTGAGCTCGATCTCGTGGGACGCAGCCTCGCCGGCCAGCACCGACGACAGCAGCACGCGGTTGTACGCCAGACGCGGCTCCTCGCCGATGACGGCGATCGCGTAGCGGCCGAGCGCGGTCTGCGACAGCTCCTCGGCCAGCTTTGCAGCGGCCATGCCATTGCCGACGATGACGAGCGGTTCACTCAAGACGTCTACTCCGCCGCCTGCGCCTTGCCGTAGGCTTCCGCGATCATGAAGCCGGACAGCGTGCCATAGGCCGCGGTCCAGGCCTCGGCGACCTCGGGCGTCCAGGCCTCGCCGAGCCCCTTTTCCAGGGTCCACAGCAGCGCAGAGCCGACCACCGGATAGTGCTCGGGCTTGGCACCATAATCGACGTGGCGCTTGGCCAGCGCGCTTGCTGCCGGCAGGATCGCAGGCAAGTTCGCCAATCCATTCACGACGACCGCCAGCGTCGCCATCAGCTTCTTGCGCTGCTCGGTGAGATCGTCTGGAAACATCGGCCGCACCTGCGGCGCGACCTCGAACAAGCGATCGTAGAAGATGCCCGCGGCCTGATCGGAGATCGGCGCGACCTTGGCAAAGCTGTCCTGAACCAATTCGATCTGAGACGGCGTCATGGGAAATCCTTCGATGATGGAGACGAGAACCCGTTAGTCGCCCGAGGCGGAGGGCGGTTCGATCCGTCCTCCGCGTTCGAATCGTCACGCCGCCTCGACGTAGCGATGGCGCTCATAGAGGAATTCCAGCACGCGCTGGCGGCACTTCACGTAGGTGGCGTTGGTCGCGAGCTCGAGCCGCTTGCGCGGACGCGGCAGCGCGACCTCGAGCACCTCGCCGATCCGTGCGCTCGGACCGTTGGTCATCATCACGATACGGTCGGACAGCAACACGGCCTCGTCGACGTCGTGGGTGATCATCAGGATGGTGTTGCCGAGCTTCTGATGCAGCGCCATCACGGAATCCTGCAGATGCGCCCGGGTCAGCGCGTCGAGCGCGCCGAACGGCTCGTCAAGCAGCAGGACCTTCGGCTCCATGGCCAGCGCGCGGGCAATGCCGACGCGCTGCTTCATGCCGCCGGAGATCTCGTTCGGACGCTTGTCCTTGGCATGGGCCATCTGCACGAGATTCAGATTGTGCATGGTCCAGGCATCGCGCTCGGCCCGGGTCTTGGTCTTGGCGAACACCTTGTCGACGCCGAGCCGCACGTTCTCATAGACCGTGAGCCAGGGCAGCAGGCTGTGGTTCTGGAACACCACGGCGCGGTCGGGCCCCGGCGAATTGACTTCGCGCTCCTCCAGCAGCACGCCTCCGGTCGTGGCCGTGGTGAGCCCCGCCACGATGTTGAGCATCGTCGATTTGCCGCAGCCGGAATGGCCGATGATCGAGACGTACTCGCCCTTCTCGATCGAGAGGTTGATGTCCTTCAGCACTTCGGTGGTCGCGGTGCCGCGGGTGAAGGTCTTGTCGACGTGGTCGAGCTTCAGATAGGCCATGATCTCTACCTCTCAATTCGTCGCAGTGCCGCGGGTGACGATCTTGCCGACCACCGCGATCATGCGGTCGAGCACGAAGCCGATGATGCCGACATAGAACAGCGCGAGAATGATCTCGCTGATATGCGAGGAGTTCCACGCGTCCCAGATGAAGAAGCCGATGCCGACGCCGCCGATCAGCATCTCGGCCGCGACGATCGCGAGCCACGACAGGCCGATGCCGATGCGCAGGCCGGTGAAGATGTAGGGCGCGGCCGCCGGGATCATGATCTTGGCGAAGAACTCCAGCGGATTGAGCTGCACCACCGCGGCGACGTTGCGGTAGTCCTGCGGAATGTTGCGGATGCCGACCGCGGTGTTGATGATGATCGGCCACACCGAAGTGATGAAGATGACGAAGATCGCCGACGGCTGGCCGTCGCGGAAGGCCGCCAGCGACAGCGGCAGCCAGGCGAGCGGCGGGATCGTGCGCAGCACCTGGAAGATCGGATCGAGGCCGCGCATGGCCCACACCGACTGGCCGATCAGCGTGCCGACACCGACGCCGACGACGACGGCAATCGCGTAGCCGAAGGCGACGCGCCGGAGGCTGGCTTCGAGATGCCAGAACAAGCCCTTGTCGATGCCGCCATGATCGAAGAACGGATCGAAGATCAGCTCCCGGGTGTCGCTGAAGACCCGGGAGGGCGGCGGCAGCGCCGAGCCGGCCCGGCGGCAGACCAGCTCCCAAATCAGCAGGAACAGCGCCAGCACGATCAGCGGCGGCACCACGCGCACCGCGGCCTCACGTGCCATCTTTACATAGCGCTCGGCCTTCGGCGGCTGTTTGGGCGTCATCGTTACGATGGACGCCGAGGTGGACGCCGCCGCGGTCGGCACGACCTGGGGAGCACTATCGTTGCTCAACGCTGGCATGGACATCGGAAACCTTTCTCCGTGCAATGAGAGGGGCCGCGCGCTTTCCGCGCGCGGCGAGAGTCCTGATCAGGCGTCGACGCGCTTGATCGACAGCGACTTCAGGTAGGCGGTGGGATCTTCCGGATCGAACACCTTGCCATCGAAGAAGGTCTCCTTGCCGCGCGACTTGGAGGTCGGAATCTCGGCGGCGGCGACGTTCATCTCCTTGGCGGCCTCGCGCCAGATGTCCTCGCGGTTGACCTTGGCGATCAGCGACTTGGCGTCGAAGCCGGCCTCATACTTGCCCCACCGGATGTCCTCGGTGATGAACCAGAGATCGTGGCTCTGGAATGGATAGGATGCGAAGTCGCTCCAGTACTTCATGATGTGCGGCGAGTTCTCGACGACCTTGCCGGTGCCGTAGTCGAACTTGCCGGCCGAGCGCCCGGCGACGTCCTCGACCGGGCAGTTGATCCACTGCCGCTTGGCCATGATGGTCGCGAGCTCCTGCTTGTTCTCCATCTTGTCGGCCCACTGCTGGGCTTCCATCACCGCCATCGTCAACGCCTTCGCGGCCTTCGGATATTTGTCGACAAAGGCGGCGCGCATCGCGAAGGATTTTTCGGGATGCTTGTTCCAGATCTCGCCCGTCGTGACGGCGGTGTAGCCGATGCCCTGGTTGACGAGCTGCGCATTCCACGGCTCGCCGACGCAGAAGCAGTCCATGGTGCCGACCTTCATGTTGGCCACCATCTGCGGCGGCGGCACCACGATGGTCTCGATGTCCTTGTCGGGATCGATGCCGCCGGCGGCGAGCCAATAGCGGATCCAGAGATCGTGGGTGCCGCCCGGGAAGGTCATCGCTGCCTTCACGGACTTGCCGGAGGCCTTCTTCTTCTCCAGCGCGGCCTTGAACGGCGCGGTATCGAGACCGAGCTTCAGGTCGGCGTACTCCTTGCCGACCGAGATGCACTGCGCATCGAGATTGAGGCGCGCCAGGATGTACATCGGCGTCGGCTGGTTGTTCTGCGTCACCTTGCCCGAGGAGATGAGGTAGGGCATCGGCGTGAGGATGTGCGCGCCGTCGATGCCGTTGCCCTCGGAGCCGAGCACGAGATTGTCGCGGGTTGTGCCCCATGAGGCCTGCTTCTGCACATCGACATCAGGCATGCCGTATTTGGCAAAGAGGCCCTTGTCCTTGGCGACGAACAGCGGGCCGGCATCGCTGAGCGCGATGAAGCCGAGCTTGGCGCTGGTGACTTCCGGCCCTGCCCCCTGGGCAAAGGCTCCGCCGGGAAAGCCCAGCTTCGCGGCAGCGAGCAGCGCGGCCGTGCCGGCACCGGCCTTGAGAAGCTGACGACGGCTGAGGCCGTTGCGGCGAGCAGGATTGGCAGTCTTCGTCATGAGTGCTGTCGTCCTTTGTCTGAAGAGCGCTCGATGGTGAATGGCCGTCCGTTGCGGGTCGCTGCACCACGCACAAAGGCGTGTTCCGAGGAGACCTCGGAAGGGGCAGCGTCACGATTCGGATGAGGGTTGCGCGGACGGCATCGATGGCGTCGGACACGCTCTTTCAAGCTTCGTGCCAACGTGCCGATTCGGATTTGTCAGGCAAATTCAACCCTTTAGCGTTGCACAACAATCCATCAGAGGCAGCGGGACGCATCCAAAATTTGCGATTCGCACACTTTGTGTGCGGCGCACACAAAATAAGCATGGAGAGATTGTTCCGTGAGCATCAGGGCACCAAAAGAGCCCTTTCAGGCAGCCGCAGCAGAGAAACTCCAGCGCAGTCGCTTGAAATCACTGACTTTCTCGGTGGCGTCAAATTTGGCACACGCATTGCTTCTGGTTCTGCAAGTCAACGATGACTGCGGTTCGCCGGACTGTCGACGCCGATGGCGCTGATCTCCGGGACGGATGCGCACACGCGACCGAGGTCTCCTCGGCGCGGTCGTCGTGACGCCCTTCCCGCATTCGACATCCGATCCGCCTGCCCGTGGCGATGTCCCTCGAGAGCCAGACCCTCTCGCAAGGCAGCGCGCAATCGACTCCCGAGAGCAAGCAAAGGACGTTTGAATGTCGTATCTCGCGCCTTCAGAATTCGTCACCAAGATGGTGGACGCAGGCGAGTCCAAGATCTTCATGTCGACCCGCGACACCGTCATCCGCGCCTACATGGCGGGCGCGATCCTGGCGCTCGCGGCCTGGTTTGCCGTCACCATCAACGTGAACACCGGCCAGCCGCTCATCGGCGCCCTGTTGTTTCCGGTCGGTTTCTGCATGCTCTATTTGCTGGGCTTCGATCTGCTGACGGGTGTGTTCGTGCTGTCGCCGCTGGCCGTGATCGACAAACGTCCGGGTGCGACCATCGCAGGCGTGCTGCGCAACTGGGGACTTGTCTTCATCGGCAATTTCGCCGGAGCGCTGACCGTAGCCTTCATGATGGCATTCGTGACCACGTTCGGCTTCACGCAGGAGCCGGACAAGGTCGGCGCTGTGATCGGCAATATCGGTGAAGGCCGGACGCTCGGCTACGCGGCGCATGGCGCGGCCGGCATGGCGACGCTGTTCATCCGCGGCATGCTGTGCAACTGGATGGTCTCCACCGGCGTGGTCGGTGCGATGATCTCGACGACGGTCCCGGGCAAGGTGCTGGCGATGTGGATGCCGATCCTGGTCTTCTTCTACATGGTGTTCGAGCATTCGGTGGTGAACATGTTCCTGTTCCCGTCGGGGCTGATGCTCCATGCGAAGTTCTCGATCACGGACTACCTGGTCTGGAACGAGATCCCGACCGTGCTCGGCAATCTCGTCGGCGGCCTCTCGTTCACCGGCCTGACGCTCTATGCCACCCACATCAGGACGCAGCCGAAGCGTGATGCCAAGATCGCAGCTCGCGCCGCGGCCTGATTCCGTTTCCCTCGGAGAGCCCGGCCCCGGTAAGGTCGGGCTCCCTTCATTTCGCCCGACAGCCCAAATGCCATTGCGGATCACAATCGGAGCGCATTCCGACAAAGGGCAGAAGCCGGGCAACCAGGACTTCCACGGCGCTCTGATTCCCGATGAGCCGGCGCTCAGCCTGAAGGGCATCGCGATCGCGATCGCGGACGGGATCAGCAGCAGCGAGGTCAGCCACATTGCGAGCGAGTCGGCGGTCAAGAGCTTCCTGACCGACTATTACTGCACGCCGGATGCCTGGTCGGTGAAGACCTCGGTGCGACGCGTGATCGCCGCGGCCAATTCCTGGCTCTACGCCCAGACCAGGGCCAGCCAATACGCCTATGACCGCGACAAAGGTTATGTCTGCACGCTCAGCGCGATCGTGATCAAGGCGGCCACGGCGCATCTCTTCCATATCGGCGATTGTCGCATCTATCGCCCCGCAGGCCATTCGCTCGAGCAGCTCACCGACGATCATCGCGTCATCATCTCGTCGCAGCAGAGCTATCTGGGGCGTGCGCTCGGGGTCAATCCCGAGGTCGAAATCGACTATCAGGCCATTCGGATCGAGCGCGGCGACATCTTCGTGCTCGCGACGGACGGCGTTCACGAGCACGTGGGCAAGCGTTTTGTCGCCAACGTGTTGAAGGAGAATTCCCACGACCTCGATCAGGCGGCCCGCATCATCGTCGCTGAGGCACTGGCGCAGGGCAGTGCGGACAATCTCACGATCCAGATCGTGCGGATCGACGAACTCGGAGCCGGCGATGCCGCCGAGATCCCGGTCCAGACCGAGCAGCTGCCGCCCGCGCCGCTGCTGGACGCGCGGACGATCTTCGAGGGCTACCGGATCGTGCGCGAGATCCATGCCAGCAGCCGCAGCCACATCTATCTGGCCATCGACGTCGAGACGGAGCTCGCCGTCGCCCTCAAGGTGCCTTCGATCGACCTGCGCGGCGACGGCGCCTATCTCAAACGGTTCCTGATGGAAGACTGGATCGCGCGGCGGATCGATAACCCGCATGTGCTGAAGGCCTTCCCATCGACGCGGCGCCGCGATCATCTCTACGTCGTCACCGAATTCGTCGAAGGCCAGACCTTGGCGCAATGGATGATCGACCATCCCAAAGCCGATCTCGATGCCATCAGAGACATCATCGATCAGATCGCCAAGGGGCTGCAGGCGCTGCATCGAAAGGAAATGCTGCACCAGGATCTGCGGCCGCAGAACATCATGATCGACCGGACCCGAACGGTGAAGATCATCGATTTCGGATCGGTGCGCGTCAGCGGCGTGATCGAGGCCGACCCGGCTGCCGACCACGACAGCATCCTCGGCACCCAGCAGTATACGGCGCCGGAATATTTTCTCGGCGAGGGCGGCTCCGAATGGTCCGATCAGTTCTCACTCGGAGTCATCGCTTACCAGATGCTGACGGGGCGATTGCCCTACGGCGCGCAGATGGCGCGCGCAAGAACCCGGGCGCAGTTTCGCAAGGTCCGCTATCTGCCGGCCTCCGGCGATGACCAAGCCGTCCCGCTCTGGATCGATGGCGCACTTCGACGCGCCGTCCATCCCATCGCCGCCAAACGTTACGAGAGCCTCTCCGAATTCGTCTTCGACCTTCGGCACCCCAATCCGGCCTATGTCGGCGACAGCCGGACGCCCCTGATCGAGCGCAATCCGCTGCTGTTCTGGAAGGCAGCGACTGCGCTGCTCGCGATGGCAGTGATCATCCTGCTCGCGGCTCGCCACGGCGGCTGGTAGTCGGACCTGCCGGCCGCCACAGCTCAGGCGGGTTCAGGCGCGATCGCGCCGAGCGGTCTCGGCGCCGCGCCCGCTCCCGGCTTCATGCGGAAATCATAGGTCATGAAGTGCCATGGCCCGACGGCCAGCTTACCGTCCGGCATCACCGCGTCGCTGCGCCGCTCCACTTGGGCGACGAGGTCGTTCTTGACGCCAAACACGACATCGCTGTCGAGATATTCGTCACCGCCGACGAAGACGTGGGTGATCAGCGGCTCGTAGCCCTTGGCGTCCACCAGGAAATGCACATGAGCCGGCCGCATCGGATGGCGTTTGGTGCTCAGGATCATCTGTCCCACCGGACCGTCGGTCGGGATCGGATAGCTGCAGGGCAGGATGGTGCGGAAGAAAAAGCGACCGTCCGCGTCGGTGATGAAGCGCGCCCGCGACGACGGACCATCGCTCGCGTAGGACGGCCGCTGCGAATCGTAGAAGCCCTCGTCGTCGGCATGCCAGACATCGACCGTGGCGCCTGCCAGCGGGGCACCCGACAGATCGGTGACCCGTCCCTGGACGAACATCTTCTCGCCCTTGAGATCCGCCGAGATGTCGGTGCCGTGGGGCGTCACCTTGTGCTCGCCGACGTAGAACGGGCCGAGCACGGTCGTCTCCGTCGCCCCTGCCCGGTCGCGATGATTGATGGCGTCGACCAGCATCGACACGCCGAGCACGTCGGACAGCAGGATGAACTCCTGCCGGCTCGCGGTGCAGGTCTGTCCGGTGCGGGTGAGAAAGTCGATGGCGGCGGCCCACTCGTCGAAAGTGAGCTCCGTCCGGCGCACGTAATCGTGCAGCGATTTCACCAATTCCTGCAGCAGGAATTTCGCGCGCGGATCGGGTGTCCCTTCGAAGCTCGCGACGACGGCCTCCGTGAGCTCGGCCTCGTTGAATTGTGTCATTGCCAATTCCTCCCGGCGCAAAGGGTACACGACGCATCCCTGGCCTGCCATTGGACGCGGCGCGTTTTTCGGCTATCACCCGGAACAAACGGCATGTGCGGCCGATCCTCGCGCAGGCCGCCAGAAACCGATCATAGCGGAGACGCCCGATGCTCGCCCCGACACCCGCCTCGCCCGAAACCGTCGGCATGTCGAAAGCCGCGCTCGATCGCATCGATGTCCATCTGCGGCAGCGCTATATCGAGGCCGGCCGCTTTCCCGGGACGCAGTTGATGGTCTATCGCCGCGGCAAGATCGTGCATGCGAGCTCGCTCGGCTATGCCGACGTCGAGCGCAAGGTCCCGGTCAGGGACGACACGATCTACCGCATCTATTCGATGACCAAGCCGATCACCTCGGTCGCCTTCATGATGCTGGTCGAGGAAGGCAAGGTCGCGCTCGACGAGCCGGTCGCAAAATACATTCCGGAGTGGAAGAATCTGGGCGTGTTCGTCGCCGGCACCGCGCCGGCCTTTGTCAGCCGGCCGCCGGCGCGGCCGATGCTGATCGTCGACCTCTTGCGCCACACCTCCGGCCTCACCTACGGCTTCCAGCAGCGCTCGAACGTCGATGCCGCGTATCGCGACGCGAAGATCGGCGCGGTCGAAAAGGCAGGAACGTTGCAGTCGATGATCGACGACCTGTCGCGCATTCCGCTGGAGTTCTCGCCGGGGGAAGCCTGGAACTACTCGGTCTCCACCGACGTGGTCGGCTATCTCGTCGGCAAGATCGCCGACAAGCCGTTCGAGCAAGTGCTGAAAGAGCGCATCTTCGATCCGCTCGGCATGAACGACACCGACTTCCACGTCCCCGCCGCGAAGGCGCACCGGCTGGCGGCGTGCTACTCGGCCGATGCCGGCGGCGCCTTGTCGTTCCACGCCGCCGATCGCAAGGGCGACCTGACCTTGCAGGACGATCCCGCCACCAGCTCTTTCTTGAGCCCGCCCGACTTCATCTCAGGCGGCGGCGGTCTGTGCTCGACCACGGCGGACTATCTGACGTTCTGCCGCGCGCTGGTCAATGGCGGCGAGCTCGGCGGGGTCAGGCTGCTCGGCCCGAAGACGCTGAAGCTGATGACCTCGAACCATCTGCCGGGCGGCGTCGACCTGCCGGCGCTGTCGCGCTCGATGTTCGCGGAAGCAGCCTATAACGGCATCGGCTTCGGTCTCGGCTTCTCGGTGACGATGGATCCGGCCAAGACGCTCATTCCAGGCAGCGCCGGAGAATATGCCTGGGGCGGTGCGGCCTCCACCGCGTTCTGGATCGATCCGGCCGAGGAGCTGATCACGATCTTCATGACCCAGGTGCTGCCGTCGAGCGCCTATCCGATCCGCCGCGAACTGCGCACGATGGTGTATGCGGCCATCAGCGAGAGCAACGTCTAGGAGAGGCGCTGTGGCGGTAAAGCCGCTCAGGGAACCGGCGATCGCCGCGCGTTGCGCTTGGCGTGCACGCGGTGCTCTCCTATGCTGACAGTCATGTGAACGGTTGCAACCGCCGAGCCCTTGCGGAGGCAGCCGCTCCAGCCTGAAATGCGCTCGCTGCACAAGTTCGCCTCCGCCCGACGCACCTCCGCCTGCGTCAGTCCCAACGGCGATCAGCAGCGCCAGCTCAAACGGGGCATCCGTGCCAAAACTCTCCCTGCCGATCCGGCTTGCTCTTCTGGTCGCAGGGACCACGCTGCCGCTCATCCTGTTCGCAGGCGGAATCGTCTTGCACAACTACATGCAGGACCGCAGCGACGCCCGTCAGCGCGTGCTGGAGACGGTGCGCAGCATCCGGCTGACGCTCGATGCGGAAATGCAGCGCATGACTGGCGGCGTCCAGGTGCTGGCGCTGACCGATGCCCTGACCACCGGCGATTTCGAACGCTTCCGCCCGATCGCGATGGGCTTCCTCGAGCAGTACGGCAAGAACGGCACGATCGTGGTCGCCGACCGCAACGGACGCCAGCTGTTCTCGTCGGCGACGACGGATACGGCTCACCTGCCGACGCGCAACAACCGCGAGATCACCCGCCGCGTGTTCGAGACCCGGCAGCCGCAATATTCCGACCTTTTCTACGGCGTCGTGAAGAAGAGCCTGATCGTCACCGTCGAGGTGCCCGTCTTTCGCGACGGCGAGGTCGTCTATGACATCTCGTTCAGCCCGCCGATCGAGATGTTCCAGACCATCCTGGAAAAGCAGCGGCCGAACCCGGACTGGACCTTGTCGCTGCTCGACCGCAAGGCGACCGTATTCGCACGCGTGCCAAATCCGGCGGACACGATAGGCAAGCAGGCCTCGCCATCGGTGTTTGATCGCATGCGCAGCGAGCAGGAGGCGACGCTGTCGAGCGTATCGCTCGAGGGCGTGCCGCTGCTGTCGAGCTTCACCCACTCCACCCTCACCGGATGGACCATCGGCGCCGGCATCGCCGAGGATTCGCTTGTGGCGCCGCTGTGGCGCAACCTCGCCGTCACCAGCCTGCTCGGCGGCATCATGCTGGCGATCGGTCTGGCCTTTGCGGTGCGGATGGCGACGACGATCGCGCGCGCCGAGATGCTGCACGACCTGCTGATCGAGGAGCTCAATCACCGGGTCAAGAACACGCTGGCGATCCTGCAGGCGATCGCGGTGCAGACCTTCCGCAGCGCCAGCCGCCATGAGCGTGAGAAGTTCGAGGGCCGGCTCGGCGCGCTCGCCGAGGCGCATAATCTGCTCAGCAAGGAGAAATGGCAGGGTTCTGAGCTGCAGGACGTGATCGAGCGCGTGCTCAAGCCCTACCGCCTCAACACGCCCGACCGCATCAGGATCTCCGGCCCGAAGGTGGCGCTGTCGCCGCGGCTCGCCGTGGTGCTGTCGATGATCGTGCACGAGATCGCAACCAACGCCGCCAAGTATGGTGCGCTCTCCAACGACACCGGCACGGTCGACCTGTCCTGGGAGCTGGCGAGCGCGGCCGACGCGGCGAAGAAGCTGCCGGCACGGCTGCGGCTGGTGTGGCAGGAAACCGGCGGCCCGGTGGTCTCGGCGCCGATCCAGCGCGGCTTCGGCTCCCGCCTGATCGTGCGCAGCGCGCGCGATCAGCTCGGCGGCGAGGCGACGGTCGACTTCCTGCCACCGGGCGTGGTCTACACCATCACCTGCAAGCTCGACGATTGAGCCGCGTCAGCCGAACCTCTGCAGCGCCGGGAACGTCTCGAGCAGCCAGATGCTGAAGGTCGAGACCGCGCCGGTGAGAAAGCCGATGCCGGTGGCGATCATCAGCACGCCCATCGCGCGCTCGATGTTCACGAGATGGCCACGCATGCGGATGAACAGCGCCGAGAACTGTTCGATCATGAACGCCGCGACCAGGAACGGAATGCCGAGGCCGGCGGAATAGACGGCAAGAAGCCCGGCCCCCTTGGCGACTGTCGTCTCCGCGGCTGCGATCGAGAGGATCGCCGCCAGGATCGGCCCGATGCACGGCGTCCAGCCGAAGGCGAAGGCGAGCCCCATGACGTAGGCGCCCCACAGGCCGACCGGCTTGGGGATCGGCAGCCGACCTTCGCGCATCAGGAACGCGATCCGGGTCAGGCCGAGGAAGTGCAGGCCCATCACGATGATGACGATGCCGGCGAGAATGGACAACTGCTCCGACCAGGCCCGGATCAGGCCGCCGATCAGCGAAGCGCTCGCCCCCAACATCACGAACACGGTCGAGAAGCCCAGCACGAACAGTGCAGCCGAGATCATCACGGCGCGGCGCGACGCGGCCGGAGGCTCCTCGCTCTCGATGTGCTCGATCGTGGCACCGGTGAGATAGACCAGATAAGGCGGAACCAGCGGTAGCACGCAGGGCGAAAGAAAACTGACCAGGCCAGCAATGAACGCGGCCGGAATCGATACGTTCTGGATCATGCGAGTCCCGCGATACGCCCCTCCAGGCGCAAGCCGGGGCACGACGCTTCTTGCCGCCGATGCCGGGAATACGCAACAGACGTGCCGAAGTTACGGCGGTCACCGATGATCACCGCCTGCGGGCTTTCGCGAGGACAGAGCCCGACATCCCCGGATCGGGGGCCTCATTGGCGAAGTCCCCCGCCGCGATGGGAGTGTCCGCCTCGTTCCAACCGGCTCGTCTGCGAGCCGGTGCGCGCTCACTGTGGGATCACGACATATCACAAATGCGCTAAATGCACCCTTGTGCACACATCGAACTGTGCTATTTCACCACTCGAAGCAACGGTGGCCGGCGCTGACCCGGCTGCAGCTTCGCATCGCGCAGCTTGTCGGGATTGTCAGCTTGAACCATCTCATCGCAAAGCGATTTCAGATCGTCTTCGCTCAGACGGTTCAGCTTCATACGCAGGTCGAGGATGGCAACCGAGACCAAATGTGCCGATTCGCGATTGCCCGTTGCCGCGAGCATGGCGCGGCACTGCTCCAGGGATGCAAGCACTGCAAGCATTTGTTCGTCTGAATTGGCCACAGGCGTCGTTTCCGTTCTAGCGTGCGACGAGATCGAGCCGAGCAACTCCCGACTCGCGGATGGCTTCCAAATACGTCATGTCGTTGCTCCCCTGCGCTTTGCCCATGCGGTTCAGTCCTGGCATGACGCAGGGTGAAGACACGCCACCGCTTCCCGGCATTCGATGAGTCAGCGCCACGATCCGTTCATCAAGATAGCATGACAACGGACCATCTTCGAATACCATTTCATTGCGGTCGAGGCAAAAACCGTCGATCTTAGATTCGACTCGCGCTAAGCGTGTCCTTGTCCTACATGATGTGTCAGACCGCGCGTCTGCTGGCGGTAAGACCATGCTGCAGAGAACTGAAGGTAGCAGACTCATCGACCCTCGATCGCTCAACCAAATCACGGCACGAACGTGTCTTGCCCGTAATTTATCGGAATCACTCTAGCAGGCGGAGAGAGCTTGTATGCGCGTTGCGGCGGAACGGGGCGTTCCTCAGAAGGAACGCCAGGACCTAGCCGAGACCCCTGCGACGCTGGCGCCAGGGGAGCACGGCGACTCGTCTGCTGCGGCAGGATCGAGCATCGAACTGAGCCGAGAGAGTGGCGGCGCCAGGGGCGCAGCGGCGAGCAAGCCGGCAAGAACTGTGACGGGCCGGGCCGCCCCGGCAAAGTCAACCATGAGCAAATCGGCGCTGGCAAGTCTCACCGACTGGGATGCAGCGCGGATCTTCCTCGAGGTTGTCAGGGCCGGCAGCTTCCGCTCCGCGGCCGAGCGGCTGACGCTCTCGATCAATGCCGTACGGCGGCGCATCGATGATTTCGAGCGGCAGATCGGCGCGACGCTGTTCACGCGCGATGTCCACGGCGCTCGGCTGACCGACGAAGGCGCGCTGGTGGTCTCCGCCGTCGAGCACATGGAGGCCGCGTCATTCGAGCTGCTGCGCGCGGGCGATGGTCTCGCCGGCGCTGCGTCGGGCGAGGTCCGGGTCGCGGTGACCGAGGGGCTCGGCACGTTCTGGCTGGCGCCCCGGCTGGTCGAATTTCAGCAGAGCTTCCCCAACGTCATGGTCGACCTCTATTGCGCGATGCGCTCGGCCGATGTGTCGCGTCACGAGGCCGATGTCGCCATCCACCTCACCCGGCCGGCGGCGCTCGACGTCAAGCTGGTCCGGCTCGGCCGCATGCACCTGATGTGCTTTGCGAGCGAGAAATATCTGGAGATATTTGGCATCCCAAAGACGATTGACGATCTCGTCAAACATCGCTTGGTTCTGCAGGTGGCGGACGAAGCCGCCGCCAACGCCGCCTTCGCCACCATCTTTCCCGGTTTTGAGCAGCGGGACCTGATCGCGATGACCACCAATGTCTCGAGCGCCAATTACTGGGCGGTGGCGCACGGCGCCGGTATCGGAGTCTTCCCAACCTACGCGAGTGCCCTGGGCGGGAAGATCATACCGCTTGAGGTTGATCTCAAGTGGTCCTACGACATCTGGCTGTCTTACCATGCCACCACTGGACGCATCCCTAGGGTGCGTCACATGATCGACTGGCTGGTGGAGGCCTTTAACCCTGGCAAATACCCGTGGTTTAAAGACGAATTCATCCATCCACAGCAACTTAAAACAGTATATATGGGTGAACCCCTGACCCATCTTTTCGGGGGCTTTCCGATGGAAGGACGGTAAAATCAGTATGAACAAATCAGCGGCAAAGAAAATGAAGCAGCGCAGTGCGGGCAAGCCCGACATCGAGCTCGGCAAGCGGATTCGCCTGCGGCGTGTAGAGCAGAAGATCTCGCAGGCTGAGCTCGGCGAGAAGCTCGGCGTGAGCTTCCAGCAGGTCCAGAAGTACGAGAAGGGCGTCAACCGGGTCGGCGCTGCGCGTCTGCAGCAGATCGCCACCGCGCTCGACGTGCCCGTGACGTTCTTCTACGACGGCGACAGCAAGGCCCGTGAGGTCGAGAGCCTCCTGTTCCTGGACAGCGCCTTCAGCCTGCGGTTGCTGCGCGCCTACAGCAAGATCAAGGACCAGACGGTACAACGTCAGCTGGTATCCTTGATGGAATCGATCGCAGCGAACGAAGAATAGGCAAGGCTGTCTGATCCGTCAGACACGTCTGCCCGTGATGGATATGGGCCATCTTCGCTCGAGGGCGCAACTTGGGGGCGCCAGGCGATCTGCCAGCTCGGGCGAGTTCACTGCCTCGGCTCAAGGCCGAGCGATCGGCGTGGCCGACACACCGGCCCTTCTCGTCCGCCCAGCGATCGCTGCGCGGTCTGAGGCTTCGTCGCCTTTATTTTTTCGTGCTCCCCTGCCGTCATAGGAAGTGGCGGCATGCCGGCGTTTCGGTCCCGTCCGGCCGACGCTGATCGTGAAGGGCTCGCGTTCTCTCCTGGACGATCCGTGCACAGGTCGAGAGCATCGGCCCGGACGTCCCTTGCCTGCCCATCATGTCCTGAACCCACATTGACGCCGTCACCGGCGCGGTGAACGATACCGGCCGCCTGCCCTCCTGCCGACGGACCCTCCATGCCGATCATCTCCGAGCTCCCCACCACCTTCGCCGGGGACAAGATCCTCATGACCAGAGCGGGCGATGGCGTCGGCATCATCACCTTCAACAACCCGGACAAACGCAATGCGATGTCGCTGGAGATGTGGGAGGGGCTCGGCCAGGCGCTGGTGGCGCTGCGCGACGACGAGGCGATCCGGGTCGTGGTGCTGACCGGCGCCGGCGACAAGGCCTTCGTGTCCGGCGCCGACATCAGCCAGTTCGAGCAGAGCCGCCACAATGCCGCAGCCTCCGAGGCCTATGCCGAGCGAAGCGCCGCCCAGCGGGCGCTGCTCGCCGGCTACCCGAAGCCGACGATCGCCTGCATCCGCGGCTTCTGCCTCGGCGGCGGCCTGCAGATCGCGATGCTGACCGACATGCGCTTCGCCGCCGCGGACAGCCAGTTCGGCATCCCCGCCGCCAGGCTCGGCATCGCCTACGGTTACGACGGCCTCCGCAATCTGGTGTCCCTGGTCGGCCCGTCGCAGGCGCGGCTGCTGCTCTATACGGGCCTGCGGATCGATGCCGCGGAGGCGCTGCGGATCGGCCTCGTCGATCGGATGATGAGCATCGACGAGCTGCTGCCGGCCACGCTGGAGATCGCCCGCACCATTGCCGGCAATGCGCCGCTGGCGGTTAAGGCCGCCAAGATCACCATCGCCGAAGTGCTGAAGGACGAAAGCCGCCGCGACACAGCCGCGATCAAGCGGATTGGCGATGCCTGCATGGATTCGGAGGATTTCCGCGAGGGCCGCCGCGCCTTCATGGAGAAGCGCAAGCCGGCCTTCAAGGGACGCTAATTAAATCATGATGCGTTTCCAAGAAAACGCATCATGATCCTGTCTCTATGATCCTGTCTCTCATTGTTTGAGCATGATCGTTTCGGAAAATCGGTTCCCACTTTTCCGGATCATGCTCTAAAGCGCCTCCAGCACCGCCTTCGTGACGTCGATCGTGCCGGCATCGCCACCGAATTCGAACGGCTTGAGGCCGGATGCATAGACCTGGTCGACGGCCTGCTCGATCCGCTGGGACGCCTCGGCTGCGCCCTCGATGCCATGGGTGTCCGCTAGCCAGTCCAGCATCATCGCGGCCGACAGGATCATCGCGGTCGGGTTGGCCTTGCCCTGCCCCATGATGTCGGGCGCCGTGCCGTGGCAGGGCTGGAACACCGCATGGCGGTCGCCGATGTCGGCCGAGGGCGCCATGCCCATGCCGCCGACGAGGCCGGCGGCGAGATCGGAGAGGATGTCGCCGAACATGTTCTCGGTGACCAGGACGTCGAAATCCCAGGGGCGCTTCACCAGCATCAACGCGCACGCATCGACGTAGAGATGATCTGCCTTCACATCCGGATGAAGCTGAGCGACCTCGTCGAAAATCTTGCGGAAGTAGGCGAAGGCCTTGAAGACGTTGGCCTTGTCGACGCAGGCTAATGTCCCCGAGCGGCCGCGATCCTTGCGGCGGGCGGCGAGCTTGAAGGAGAAGTTGAAGAGCCGCTCGGACGTCCTGCGGGTGATGACGAGCGTCTCGCGCGCCTCCTCATGTGTCACCACACCTTTGCCCATCGAGGCGAACAGGCCCTCGGTCGACTCGCGGATGACGACGAAGTCGATGCCGTGCTCGGCGGCGCCGACGATCGGGCTCGGTACGCCCGGAATCAGCCGCGCCGGCCGCACGCCGGCATAGAGATCGAAATGGAAGCGCAGCTCGATCTGCGGCGCGATCTCGGTGTTGTCGGGATAGCGCACCGACGGCAGGCCGCAGGCGCCGAGCAGGATCGCGTCCGCCTGCTCGCACAGCCGGATCGTGGCGTCGGCGATCGAGACCCCGGTCGCAAGATAGTTGGTGGCGCCGGCCTGGGCCTCGGTGAAACGGAACGACAGGCCGGCCCTGGCCTCGACCTTGCGCAGCACCTCGAGCGCTGGCGCCATGACCTCCGGCCCGATGCCGTCGCCGGGAAGGACTGCGATGTGGAGTGCGTTGGTGGAGGGCATGTTTTCTTCGCAATACGAGTGAGTTAGCTCGGTCATTGCGAGCGAAGCGACGCAATCCAGGGCTCAGGTTGAGACTCTGAATTGCTTCGTCGCTTCGCTCCTCGCAATGACGGGAGTGGCTGGGAGTTACGGCGTCAGCACGGCGCGGCCGACGAGTTGGCCCTTCTGCAGCTCGCGCAGGGCATCGTTGGCCTTGGCGAGCGGCATCGGCGTCACCGGGATCGGCGCGATGTTCTTGGCGCGGACCAGGTCGAGCAGCTCCTTCGTCTCGCGGAGATTGCCGACATAGCTGCCCTGGATGGTGACCGCCTTGATCGGAATGAGCGGCAGCGCCCACGGCGCACCGCCGCCGAACAGGCCGACGATGACCAGCTTGCCGCCCTTTGTCAGGCAGTCGAAGCCGAGCTGCGCGGTGGCGGCATTGCCGACCAGGTCGATGACGGCCCGGATCGGCTCGCCTGCGGCCTTGTTCA
Organism: Bradyrhizobium sp. SZCCHNR1053; assembly: GCF_032381235.1. NCBI lineage: Bacteria > Pseudomonadati > Pseudomonadota > Alphaproteobacteria > Hyphomicrobiales > Nitrobacteraceae > Bradyrhizobium > Bradyrhizobium sp. SZCCHNR1053. Next base: position 199,671 of record NZ_JAUHJM010000004.1, on the reverse strand, counting down.
ATTGCTCGAGCGCGTCCGGCGCCTTGCCGTCGACCGCCGCCAGCGCGCCGGCCGCCAACGCGGCCTCGCGCTTGCGCGCGTCGATATCGACCACGATCGCGCCCTTGCCGCCCATGGCCTTCAACAGCGACAGCGCCATCAGCCCGAGCCCGCCGGCGCCGAAGATCACGATCGGCGTGTCGAAATCCTTCTCGACCTTCTTGAGCGCGCTGTAGGTCGTCACGCCCGAGCAGGCGTAGGGCGCGGTCGTCACCGGATCGAGCCCCTTGAGGTCGATCAGGTGGCGCGGATGCGGCACGGTCATGTGGTCGGCATAGCCGCCATCGCAATAGACGCCGAGCGAGGCCGGCTTCAGGCACATGTTCTCGTCGCCGGCAAGGCACGTGGCGCATTTGCCGCAGCCGATCCAGGGATAGACCAGCACGACGTCGCCGACCTTCAGCCCGCCCTTCTCGGCTTCGGTGACCTCGGGCCCGAACGCCACGATCTCACCGGCGCTCTCATGGCCCATGGTCCGCGGCAGCGACACGCCGCGATCCTTGAGGGACAGCGGCTTGCGGCCGTGGCCGAGATCATAGCCGCCTTCCCAGATGTGCAGATCGCTATGGCAGACGCCGGCCGCCTTCACCTTGATCAGCACCTGTTTGCCGAAGGGCTGCGGTGTCGGCTCGTCGACCTCGGTCAGCGGTGCATTGAAATCGGTGACCTTGAAGCTCTTCATGCTTTCACTCCCGTAGTCCGATGCGGGCGGGCCCGGACGGCGCATCGACGGGACGAGCGGCGAGGCTGCGCGCGGCAACGTCGCCTTGGACCTCCTCCCGGCATGAGCGCGTCCGGCTGGTCCGGACTGTTCTTGCGATATCGCGACATTGGCTGGAAACACGTGGAGCGGCAAGGCTGCGCGCAGCATGTGCGGTCATGGCAGCCCTGCAGCGGTTTGGCTCACGAGCTCAAGGTTTTGCAGCGTCGCTTACGCCAGCCCCCCGCAGGATTTCCACGGTGTGCTCTCCGAGGCTTGCAGCCCGCGGGCCCGCCGCAACCTTTGCCTCCGACATCCGGAACGGCAGGTTGACGACCTTGAAGGTCCCGGCGGCATCCTCCACGTCGGCCAGCGCGCCACGATGCGCGATCTGCGGATCAGCCAGCGCATCGGCCACGCTGCGGTAGGCCGAGCTGGGCACGCCGCCCGCGTTCAATGCCTCCAGGCATTGGGCGACGTTGAGCCGGCGCGACCAGGCCTCGACGCCATCCATCAGCGCGCCCCAGTTTGCCCGCCGGTCGGAATATTTTGCGAATCTGGGATCATCGACCCAGTCCGGATGTCCGATCACCGTCATCAGGTTCTGGAACGTCTTCTCGCTGGCGATGGCGATCATCACGAAGCCGTCGCGACACTCCGCCGGGCCAAAGGTCGGCCGCGACGGCTGCGCGACGGGAAATTGCGACCATTGGATCTCGTTCAAGGTCAGGCTCAGCATCGATTCCAGCATCGAGCAGTCGATGTGCTGGCCGCGGCCGGTGCGCTCGCGCTGATACAGGGCGGAGGCGATGGCGCCGAAGGCATAGGTCCCCGTCACCACGTCGGCGTGATAGATGCCGCAATAGTCAGGCCGGCTGCGCCCGGGCTGGTAGGCGAGATGCGCCATGTCATAGCCCGAGGCCGCGTGGATCACCGGCGCATAGGCCGGGAGTTCCGCCGAGGGGCCGGTCTGGCCGTAGCCGGAGATCGAACAGTAGATCAGCCGCGGGTTCAATTTGCGCAAGGTCGCATCGTCGAGCCCGAGCCGCTGCATCACGCCGGGGCGGAAATTCTCGACCAGGATGTCGGCACCTGTGACGAGCCGACGCACCGCGTCGCCGCCATCGCGCGATTTCAGATCGAGCACGACACTCTTCTTGCCGACGTTGAGCTGACCGAAGGCGGTGGAGCAGCCGCCGCGCATCGGAGGCCGGATGCGCATCGTTTCACCTTCAGCTGACTCGATCTTGATCACCTCCGCACCCATGTCTGCAAGCATGCGTGCACAATGCGGGCCGGCGATCGTGGTCGAAAAATCCAGGACGCGCAGCCCCGCGAAGCATCCTGTCAAACGGCTCTCATCGTTTCCAACTAGACTCACGAGCGCAGCTCCCTGGTGGAGTTCTCTTTTCCGCACGCCGATGCCGGCATGATCCACTTCCTCTTCGCCGATTCACGAAGCGTAAGCCATCGGATGCGGTGCGCGGGGAGTCTAGTTCGAACCATTCGATGTCGAAAGCGTTTGGCCTTCCGCCGCGGTGGGGCGACGCTTTTCTTCACGACTGAATTTGGACCTTTTCTTGCATAGGACGAACATGGGGCTTGATCGAGGACATCTCTTGCGGGTTCTGTTCGTTACGACCGAAATGGACGATTTCGTCCGGGTGGGCGGACTGGCTGCCGTTTCGGCGGCACTTCCCCGGGCACTACGCTCACACACCGACGTCAGGATCATGCTGCCCGGCTACCGGGACGTGATCGAGCAACTCACGCACATCGAGATCGTCGGCCAATGCGCTCCTCTGGCAGAGATGCCAGCCTGCGCGCTGGGACGGTCTTCGACCCGCGACGGCCTGCCGGTCTACGTCCTGCTCTGCGACGAGCTCTATGACCGTCCGGGCAATCCTTACGGCGACGAGAACGGGCAGGACTGGGCGGACAACGACATCCGCTTCGGCCGTCTCGCCGCCGCCGCTGCCGAGCTGGCGGCGGGCACGCTGGATGAGAACTGGGCAGCCGATCTGGTGCACGCCAACGATTGGCAGGCCGCATTGGTGCCGGCCTATCTGGCATGGCGCGGGGTCGAGGTTCCCTCGATCCTGACCATCCACAACCTCGCCTATCAGGGCCTGTTCCCGCGCGAGTCGCTGCGCCGGATCGGCGCCCCCGAATCCTCGTTCCACATCGACGGTCTGGAGTTCTACGACAAGCTGTCCTTTCTCAAGGGCGGCCTGGTCTATGCGTCGCATCTCACCACGGTCAGCTCGACCTATGCGCAGGAGATCACGACGCCGGAGCTCGGCTGCGGGCTGGAGGGCCTGCTCCGGCAGCGCTCCAACGCCCATGAGCTGACCGGCATTCTCAACGGCATCGACGAGAGCTGGGATCCCCGTTACTGCCAGCAGCTGGCGCAGCCCTTCGCCGCCGGCGACTGGAAGGGCAAGAAGGCCAACGCCGACTACGTCCGCAAGCAGTTCGGCCTCGCCGTGTCGCGCGGTCCGATGTTCGGCATCGTCGCGCGCCTCGTCCATCAGAAGGGCATCGACCTGGTGCTGGAAGCCGCCGACGAGATCGTCGGCGCCGGCGGCCAGATCGTGGTCACCGGCACCGGCGAGCCCGCCATCGAGCACGCGCTGTTGGAGGCTCACCGCCGCCGGCCGGACGCGATCGGGGTCGCCATTGGCTTCAACGATGCGCAGGCGCGGCGCATCTTCGCCGGCAGCGACTTCACCCTGATGCCGTCGCGCTTCGAGCCCTGCGGCCTGAGTCAGATGTATGCCCAGCGCTTCGGCTCGCTGCCGATCGGCCACCAGACCGGCGGCCTCGCCGAGACCATCACCGATGGCGAGACCGGATTCCTGTTCGAGAAGCCGTCGGCGGAATCCTTCCTCGGCGGGGTGAAGCGCGCGTTTTCGGCGTTCACCAGCACCGAGCGGCTGAACGAGATGCGGCTGTCGGCGATGGCACGCTCGTTCAGCTGGAACCTGTCGGCCGCCTGCTACAACGCGCTGTACCGGAAGATGCTGGCGTCGTAGCCCGCTCCCGTTGCCCGGATGAGCGAAGCGACATCCAGGTTCATCTCATCCTGTCGAACAGGCCCCGGTTATCGCTTCGCTCATCCGGGCTACGGTCAAACAACAAAAGCCCGGACGTCGTCCGGGCTTTTTCTTGTGCGCTTGAAAGGCGGGCTTCTTACGCTGCGCGGACCGCTTCCAGGAAGCTGCCGACCTCGCGCTTGAGCCGGTTGGAATCTCCGGCGAGCGACTTGGCCGATGACAGCACCTCGGCGGAGGCCGAGCCGGTCTGCGAGGCGCCGCGCTGCACGTCCGTGATGTTGGACGAGACCTGCTGGGTGCCGTGGGCGGCCTGCTGCACGTTGCGGGAGATTTCCTGCGTCGCAGCCCCCTGCTCTTCGACCGCCGCCGCAATGGCCGCGCCGATCTCGGCAAGCCGCTCGATCGTCGAGCTGATCGCCTGGATCGAATTCACCGATTCCTGCGTCGCGGCCTGCACGCCTGAGATCTGCTGCGAGATCTCCTCGGTCGCCTTCGCCGTCTGCTCGGCCAGCGCCTTGACCTCGGTCGCGACCACCGCGAAACCGCGCCCGGCGTCGCCCGCGCGCGCCGCCTCGATGGTGGCGTTGAGTGCGAGGAGATTGGTCTGTCCGGCAATGCTGTTGATGAGCTCGACGACGTCGCCGATGCGGGCTGCGGCCTGCGACAATTCGGCGACGCGCCCATTGGTCTGGCGCACCTGCTGCACGGCGTCGCCGGCCATGCGCGCCGACGCCTGGACCTGACGGCTGATCTCGGTCACCGACGAGGAGAGCTCCTCGGTGGCGGAGGCGACCGACTGAACGTTGGCGGAAGCTTCCTCCGACGCAGCCGCCACCACCGTGCTGAGCTCTTGCGAGCGGTTGGCGGTGTTTGTCAGCATATCCGCCGACGTTTCGAGGCCCGAGGCCGCCGACGACACGGTGTTGACGATGTCGGCGATCGTCGACTCGAAGTTGCGCGTCAGCGCATCCAGCCGCCGGGCCCGGTCGATCTGCGCCTGCGCGTCGCGCTGCGCGGCCTCGTCCGAGGCCTTCTTGGCGATCAGCGCGTCCTTGAAGATCTTCAGGGCGCGCGCCATCGCGCCGATCTCGTCCTTGCGGGACTCGTTCGGAATGTCGGCGCTCAGCTCGCCATTGGCGAGCCGCAGGGTCACGCCGGTCAGTCCGACCAGCGGGCCGACGACGCCACGGACGATGCCGATGACCACGGCGACCGACACGATTGCCACCAGCAGCAGAACGCCGAGCGCGATGAACAGCCGCAGCCGCGCCGCGCCGATGGCCTGATCGATGGCCTGATGCGCGGACTTGAGCGCAGCATCGCGCAGCACGATGACGTTGTTCAGCATCGGCGTCGTCCAGCGGCCCCACTCCTCCGCCGTGACCGGCGACGGCTGTCCGTCGCGCCCCGCCGTGACGAGTTGACGGTAGCGCTGTTCGCCCGCGCCCATCAGGGTCGTGCGAACGTGCTCGAGCGCTGCGGACACTTCCGGCGTATTGCGAACGCTGCGCGCCGCGAGCTCGATCTGCTGCCACAGCAGGGTCACCTGTCCGCTCTGCTCGGTCACCTCGGCAAGACGCGCCGGGGTCCAGCTGGTGTTCTGGATGAAGAAGCGCAACACGGCGGAGCGCGCGCCGTTGATCGTGCGCATCGATTGCGCCAATTGCGCAAGCTGGGCCGACGGCAACAGGTTCTCGATCTCGCCGCCGGCCCGCGACAGCTCGATCGCGGACTCGTCGATGGCGGCATTCAGAGACTCGGCCGCGCGACCGAGGCCATCCGTGGTCGTCGCCTGGATGTTCGCCGGACGCTGCGCGGCCGGAAGCGGTGCCGCGCTGCGCGCCGCGGAACGGACGCCGCGCAATGTCGTCGCTGCGGCATCGAGATTGGTGGTCGGCAGTCCCGCTACTTGCGCGGCGGTCTTGGCCTGGACCAGCGACTCGTCCGTCGTGGCGATGGCCTTGTCGAGCTTGGCGACATCATCCGCCGACGCGGACCCGGCCGCCGCGAGCAGATTCCACTGGCCGCGCTCGAGCGGGATCTGCGCATTGACCTTCAGTGCCAGCTCGAAGGCGTCCAGAACCCGGGCCGCCTGCTCGCGCTTGCGCAAGTCGCCCCACCCGCTCCACGCGAGCGCAAAGGCGAAGGCCATCGCGAAGAAGCCGGTCAGCAGATTGCCGGCGAGAATTTTCCATTTGAGGCTGACCGCACCGGTCTCCGGCTCAACCGTCTCATTCTGCAGCACCGCGCGTTCGGACATTGGCCAATCCCAATCAAATACCGCTGCCCGGCCGGTCACGCTCGCATCGGCCGATACGCGCTTGCGCAGCGGCCCTCCGGCGACGTCTTCGCACGGTCGGCAAACAAGGATCGCGGCGACGCCGCCGCGCCATAATGATTAAGAACGAATGGCGACTAATCCCTTAAACTGAGTTGATCCGAGCGGTATCGGAATGCCGAGATGCCGCACTAATCGGATCGACTCAGCTCATCGGCCCCTCTACTCCGCAGCCGCTGCGAGCGTCACCGACGAATCGCGTAACACCTCGCCGGAGAGCGGATCGTGCTCGCCCGACCAGGGCCTGCGCTCCAGGATGTTGGCACGGGCGGCTCGTGGCTCTCGTCCTCATGAATGCCGTCGCCCGTCATCGGGCGTTCGCATTGCACGCGCGGCCTGCGCTGCTTGAGAAATGCCGTTGTCCAATCGCGATGATAGCGCCTGCCTATCGATAGCGACGCTGATCTTCGTTCAGCAGGGCGAGACCATCGCCAGCAACTGCGCCGAGCAGGCATCGCCGCCGCGCTCGCGGTCGCGGGATGTCTGGCGCGTTGGCTGACGCTGCCGGGCGTTCAGGACCGGCTCGGCGCGGGCTCGGATTGAGCCGGCGGGGCCTGCTCATCGTCGTCGGCGATCGCGCGCCAAGCCGCCCCTTCGAGATCGTCGTACTGGCCGCTCTTCAGCGACCAGAGAAAGCCGACCAGACCGGCAAGGCCGAGCGCCAAAGCGAGCGGAACGAGAATGATCATCACTTCCATGACACGGCCTCCCCAGCCACCTTGCGGGCACGCAGCGCATTCAGCATGACGATGATCGATGAGCCGGACATCGCGGCTGCCGCGATCAGCGGGGTGACGACGCCGCTGATCGCAAGCGGCACCGCCAGGACGTTATAGCCGACCGCGAGCCACAGATTCTGCCGCATCAGATGCAGCGCCTTGCGCGCGTAGTCGATCGCGGCCAGCACCGGCGCCAGGGGACGACCGAGAAAGACGAGATCGGCGGTGGCCTGGCTGAGATGCGCGGCCGAAATCGGCGACATCGAAACGTGCGCGGCGGCGAGCGACGGCGCATCGTTCATGCCGTCGCCGACCATCATGACCTTGACCCCGGCCCGCTTCAGCTCCTCGATGCGCGCGATCTTGTCGGCCGGCGTCACGCCGGCGCGCCACTCGCTGATGCCGAGCGCCATGGCGGCCGCGGCCACCGCCGCCTCGCGATCGCCCGAGAGGATCTCGACCTTGATGCCGCGCCGCTGCAGGCCGGCGACGATCTTGGCAGCGTCAGGGCGCAGGCCCTGGCGCACCGAGAACAGGTACTTGCTATCGCCGCGGCTGAAGGCAACCACCGAAGCCTCGGGATCGACGCTGCTGGTCTGCGCAACCAGCGCCTCCGCGCCGCAGAAGGCCGGACGCCCCAGCCTGATTTCGACGCCGTCGACGACGGCGCGGACACCCTGCCCCGGCTCCTCGACCGCGCCCATCAGCGGCGAACGCGCATTGGCAGCCTGGGCCACCGCCGCCGCCACCGGATGATGGCTCGACAGCGCGAGCTGGCCGGCCAGTGCGAACACGTCTGCAGGAATGTCGGCGGCGTTGACGACCTCGAGCTCCGGCAGCGTCAAGGTGCCGGTCTTGTCGAAGATGACGTGATCGGCCTCGGCGAGGCGCTCGATCGCATCGCCCGCATTGAGCAGCACGCCGGACTTGAACATCGCGCCAGACGCCACGGTCTGCACGGTCGGAATCGCGAGCCCGAGGGCGCAGGGACAGGTGATGATCAGCACGGCGATGCCGGTGACGATGGCGTCGTGCCAGCTCGCCCCCATCAGCACCCAGCCGAGCACGGTGAGCGCTGCGGTCGCATGCACCACCGGCGCATACAGCCGCGAGGCGCGGTCGGCCAGCCGCATGTAGCGCGAGCGGGCCTGCAGCGCGTTGTCGAGCAGGCGCGTGATCTCGGCGAGCAAGGTGCCCTCGGCGGCGGCCGAGACCCGGACGCGCAGCGTGCCGGAAATGTTGAGCGAACCCGCATAGACCGCGGTGCCCTGCTCGGCCGGCACGTAGAGCGTCTCGCCGGTGATCAGGCTCTGGTCGATCTCGGAGCGGCCCTCGACGACCACGCCGTCGACCGCGCAGCGCTCGCCGGGACGCAGCAGCACCAGATCGCCGGCGCGAACGGCGGCGACCGGCACCTCCGAAATCTCGTCGGGGCCGATGAACTTGGTCGCGGTCTCCGCCTTCAGCGCGGCCAGATTGCCGGCGACGGCGCGGGTCTTCCGCCGCATGTTCTGGTCGAGATAGCGGCCGACCAGCAGGAAGGTCAGCAGCATGATCGCGGCGTCGAAATAGGCGTGCTCGGCGTGATGAAACGTCTCGACGATCGACATGCCCAAGGCCAGGATCACGCCGATGCAGATCGGCACGTCCATGTTGACGTTACCGGTCTTCAAGGCACGCCAGGCGGAGCGGAAGAACGGCTGGCCGGCATAGGCCGCAGCCGGCAGCGCGATCACGGCCGACAACCAGTGGAAGAAGTCGCGCTGCTCGGGCAGCATGTCGCTGACATTGCCGGACCAGACCGGGATCGACAGCATCATCACGTTCATGGTCGCGAACGCCGCGACGCCAAGACAGCGCAGCAGGAAGCGCGACTCCTCGGCCTCGGTGGCTTCCGCACTCGCCTTCTCGAACGGATAGGCCTTGTAGCCGAGCTCGGCGAGCCGATCGATGAACTTGGCCGGATCGAGCGTGCCCTGCTTCCATTCCAGCGCGACGCGGCGGTCGGTGAGATTGACGCGCGCCAGCGTCACGTCGGGCAGCGCGGAGAGGCCGCGCTCGATCTTGGCCATGCAGCCGGCGCAGCTGACGCCTTCGACCGCGAGGTCGATATGCTTCAGCCCTGCCCCGAGATCCTTGACGTAGTGAGAGAAGTCACGCGTCGCATGCATGATCGAAATCCCTTCAGTTCAGCAGCACGCGGTTCTTCGACATGAACAGGCGTCGGCCGCTGGAATCGCCTTCGAGCACGAGGTCCCACTGGCCCGGCGCGATCGCCTCCGCCGTGCCGCGATAGATGCCGATGCCGACCTCGGCGAGCGCGACCTCCTGATCCGCGCGCTTGTCGGCGGGACGCTCGAGCCGGCCCTGGAAGCTCAGGCCCGAGACGGGATTGCCGCTCGCGTCGCGCGCGTTGACCTGCAGAATGGCCGCGCCTCCGGCGCCACGCTCGATATGCGCCTCGACCTGCCAGCGCCGCGCCTCCTGGGCGCGCGCCGCCGCGATCTCCTTCTCGTAGCCGAGGCTGGCGCTGTAGGCGCTGTCGACCTCAGTGCCCGGCAAGGTCGAGATCGCCATCTTCATCATGTAGACGTTGACGCCGATCACGGTCCCGAAGAAGGCGAGGAGCATCGCGAGCACCATGCCTCCGGTCAGCTGGAAAGAAGGATTGGAACGGCTGGCCATTGACAGGCTCCTTGCTTACGGGCTGACGAAATTGTCGGTGGCGGAGGCGACGACGCCGAGACCGATATCCGTCACGTGGAACTTCACCGGGATGGACTTCGCAGGATTGCTCTCCTCGGGCGCGGTCACCAGGAGGCGCAGCTCCTCGGTCTGGTCGCGGCCGACCACGATCATCGGTCGGTCCGGCGTGACGGAGTCGGCGCCGACGACGTGAACGGTCGAATTGACGGGCCCCTCGATGTCGATGGCGATGACGCGATCGAAGCCGTGCTTATTGAGGACGCGCACCGTATAGGCGTTGCGGATCGAGCCGTCGGACAGCTTGATCGCAATCGGGTTGCGATCGTGCAGCACGTTGACCTCGAGCAGCGACCGGGTCGCGAGCTTGTAGGCCATGGCACCGCCGACCGCGGCGATGATCGCGGCATAGACGATGGTCCGCGGGCGCACGAGCTTGTAGATCGGCGGCTTGCCTTCCTGCCGGCGATGGATGTTGATGTCGTTGTCATAGCCGATCAGCCGCGTCGGGCGGCCGATCTTGGTCATGACGGTATCGCAGGCGTCGATACAGAGGCCGCACTGGATGCAGTCCATCTGGGCGCCGTCGCGGATGTCGATGCCGGTCGGGCACACCGCCACGCATTGCCTGCAATCGATGCAGTCGCCGGCCGGCTGGCCGAGCGCGCGCAATTCGGCGGCCTTCTTGACCGACATGCGGCTCTCGCCGCGGTCGTAGCGGTAGGTGACGTTGAGCGCCCATTCATCGGTCAGTGCCGCCTGGATGCGCGGCCACGGGCACATATACACGCAGACCTGCTCGCGCATGAAACCGGCGAGCGTGTAGGTCGTCGCGGTCAGGATCGCGATCCAGACATAGGCGAGCATCGGCCCCTGGAAGGTGATGAGATCCTTCACGAGCGTCGGCGCATCGCTGAAATACAGCACCCAGGCGCCGCCGGTCCACCACGCGATCATCAGCCAGATCGAATGCTTGAGCACGAGCTCCGAGATCCGCTCCAGCTTCATCGGGTCGCCGGAGGCATCCTTCTTCATGCGCTCGCGGCGGTCGCCCTCGATCAGGCGCTCCACCGCGTAGAACAGGTCGGTCCACACTGTCTGTGGGCACAGATAGCCGCACCAGATGCGGCCGCCGATCGCGTTCATCAGGAACAGGCCGATGGCGGCGATGATCAGGAGGCCGGTGAAGTAATACACCTCCTGCGGCCATAGCTCGATGAAGAAGAAATAGAAGCGGTGGTTCGGGAAGTCGATCAGCACCGCCTGGTCGGGCGCGCCGAAGCCGCGATTCCAGCGCACGAACGGCAGGAAATAATAGACACCGAGACAGAAGCCCATCAGGCCCCATTTGATCCGGCGGAAGGTTCCTGAGACGCTCTGTGGATAGACCTTCTTGTGCGCGGCATAGAGCGGACCGTAATCGTCCACCGGCTGCAGGTCCTGAGGCTTCAGGTCGTCCGGTCTTACCGTCTGGTTCATGGCTGGCGGGTCATGGCTGGGAGTCTTCTCGTAGTTGCGGCCGAAGGTATTCCCACCTCCGGCCGCGCAGTTGATCCAGCTCAATTGAAGGAAAGGTTCCGTTGGATTTCCGCTACTTTCCTCCGCCCAGCGAGTGGACGAAGACGGCCATCGCCTTGATCGTGGTCGGGTCGAGACGGCCCTCCCAGGCCGGCATGACACCGGCGCGACCGTTGGTGATGGTCTCGATCAGGGTCGCCTCGTCGGAACCGTAGAGCCAGATCTTGTCGGTCAGGTTCGGCGCCCCGAGGTCCGGATTGCCCTTGGCGTTGTCGCCATGGCAGGCCGCGCAGTTTTCGGCGAAGACCTTGGCGCCGGCCTTGGCGTCATAACCCGGCCGGGTCGGCAGGCCCGCCAGCTCCCGAACGTAGTTGGCGACCGTGACGATCTCCGCCGGCTTCAGGACACCGTCCTTGCCGAAGGCGAGCATCTGGCCCTCACGCGTCTTCGGGTGACCCGAGCGCACGCCGTACAGCAGGGTCTGCTGGATCTGCTCCAGCGAGCCGCCCCACAGCCAGTCGTCGTCGTTCAGGTTCGGGAAGCCCTTGGCGCCGGCCGCGCCGGTCCCGTGGCAGGCGGCGCAATTGTCGCCGAACACAGTCTTGCCCTTGGCACGCGCCAGGGCCAGCATCGCCGGATCCTTCTCGATGTCGGCGAGCGAGGCGGTCGCGAGCGCCGCCATCTTGGCGCCGCGGATCTTCTCGAGATTGGCAAGCTCGACCGCCACGTCCGCACGGGACGAGTAGCCGAACAGGCCCTGAGTGTTGCTGGAGATGGTCGGCCAGGCCGGATACACGATCCAGTAGCCGATCGCCCAGACGATGGTGATGTAGAAGGTGATCACCCACCACCGCGGCAGCGGGGTGTTGAGCTCCTTGATGCCGTCCCAGGCGTGGCCGGTGGTGGGGGTGCCGGAGACACTGTCGACTTCGGTATGGTCAGCCATGATGAATTAATCCTCCCGCAACGGCATGCTCGCCGCCTCGTCGAAAGCGGCCTTGTTGCGAGGCCAGAGGGCATAGGTCACGATCGCGATGAAGATCGCGACGAAGATCGGGGTCCACAGCGTCGTCACGAGTGACGACGCGATGTTTTCGACTGCAATGATGGGCTTCATGATGTTCGCCTCTGATCTCAGCGCAGATTGGCTTTTTCGTTGTAGATCTTGAAGTCGACCAAGGTGCCGAGCATTTGCAGGTACGCTACCAGCGCATCCATCTCGGTCGGCGCACCCGCCTTGCCGTCGAAGTTGCGCACCACCGCCTTCGGATAGCGTTTGGTGAGCGCCTCGGCACCGGCACCGTCCGGATCGACCTGCGCCTTGAGGTCGGTGGCGGCGTTGGCGATCTGGTCGTCGGTGTAGGGCACACCCACCGCCCGCAGCGTCTTCAGGTGATCGGCGACGTTGTCGGCATTCAGCTCGGTCTCCTTCAGGAAGGGATAGCCGGGCATGATCGATTGCGGGACGATGGCGCGCGGGTTGGTCAGGTGGGTGACATGCCAGTCGTCGGAGTACTTGTTGCCGACGCGGGCGAGGTCAGGACCCGTACGCTTGGAGCCCCACTGGAACGGATGGTCGTACATGCTCTCCGCGGCGAGCGAGAAGTGGCCGTAGCGTTCCACTTCGTCGCGCAGCGGACGAACCATCTGCGAATGGCAGAGATAGCAGCCCTCGCGGACGTAGATGTTGCGGCCGGCCAGCTCGAGCGGCGTATAGGGACGCACGCCGTCGACCGCCTCGATCGTGCTCTTCAGGTAGAAGAGCGGAGTGATCTCGACGAGGCCGCCGATCGCGATCACCAGCAGGATGCCGATGACCAGGATGATCGAGTTCTTCTCGAAGACTTGGTGTCGTTGCCAGAAAGACATGGTTGATACCTCACTCCGCCGGCTGAAGGGCGACGGGCGACTGAACTTCTTCCTCACCGACACGGACCGTCATCCAGAGATTGTAGGCCATGATGAGTGAGCCGATCAGGAACAGTGCGCCACCAGCGGCACGGATGATGTAGAAGGGGTGCATCGCCTCGACGGTCTCGATGAACGAGTATTCGAGGAAGCCGAGCGCCGTGTAGGACCGCCACATCAGACCCTGCAGGATGCCCGAGACCCACATCGCGGAGATGTAGAGCACGATGCCCAGCGTGGCCGTCCAGAAGTGCCAGTTCACGAGCTTGAGGCTATAGAGACCCTTGCGGTTCCAGATCCACGGCACCAGGCAGTACAGCGCGCCGAAGGAGACGAAGCCGACCCAGCCGAGCGCACCGGAGTGCACGTGACCGATGGTCCAGTCGGTGTAATGGCTGAGCGAGTTGACCACCTTGATCGACATCATCGGACCTTCGAAGGTCGACATGCCGTAGAAGGCGACCGAGACGACCAGCATGCGCAGCACGGGGTCCGTCCGCAGCTTGTCCCACGCTCCCGACAGGGTCATCAGGCCGTTGATCATGCCGCCCCAGGAGGGCATCCACAGCATGATCGAGAAGGTCATGCCCAGGGTCTGCGTCCAGTCCGGCAGCGCCGTATAGTGCAGATGGTGCGGGCCGGCCCAGATGTAGAGGAAGATCAACGCCCAGAAGTGGATGATCGACAGCCGGTAGGAATAGACCGGCCGTTCCGCCCGCTTCGGGATGAAGTAGTACATGATGGCGAGGAAGCCGGCGGTCAGGAAGAAGCCGACCGCGTTGTGGCCATACCACCACTGGAACATCGCATCCTGCACGCCACCCCAGGCGATGTAGGACTTGGAGCCGAACAGCGACACCGGAAGCGCCGGGTTGTTGCCGAGGTGCAGAACCGCGATCGTGACGATGAAGGCAAGATAGAACCAGTTCGCCACGAAGATGTGCGGCTCCTTGCGCTTGATGATCGTCGTCAGGAAGACCAGCAGGTAGACCACCCAGACGATCGTCAGCCAAAGATCCGAGTACCATTCGGGCTCGGCGTACTCCTTGCCCTCGGTGACACCGAGCAGATAGCCTGTGCCCGCGATCAGGATGAAGAAGTTGTAGCCGATCACCACGAACCAGGGCGCAAGATCGCCGGCGAGGCGCACGCGGCAGGTCCGCTGCACGACGTAGAATGACGTCGCCAGCAGCACGTTGCCGCCGAAGGCGAAGATCACCGCCGAGGTATGCAGCGGCCGCAGGCGGCCGAAGCTGGTCCACGGCAGGTCGAAGTTCAGCGCGGGCCAGGCCAGTTGCGAGGCGATGATGAGGCCGACCGTGAAGCCGGCGATGCCCCAGAACATCGACATGAACGAGGCGAACTTGATCGGACCGAGATTGTAGTTCGGCCGACCATTGATCTCCTGCGGAGGCAACTCGCCGCGCTCGAAGTAGCGGTTGAGGATGAAGAAGACGGACGCCGCGCTGGCGGCAGCCGCGAGCGAGGCGTGGAACGCGAAGGCCGTATCCAGTGCCTTCGCCGCAGCGAAGACGCACAGGAAGGCGGTGACGGCAAAAGTGAGCGACAAGCCACTTTCGCCGATGGTCATGGATTTTGTGGATGAGGACGCGCTCATGCGGAATCTCGCTGAAAGAACACGAGCCCAGCAACCACAATCGTTCACACGTGGAATTGATCGAAATCAACTTTGCGACCGGTTCGCCGGTAAACAGGCGGAGTGTTGCACGACGACGCGGTTTCGGTCGCAGACACGGCGACGGCCGGCATGCAGCGATGCATGCCGGCCGTCATTAGACGTTCGTAGCAGGCTTCGGACTCAGCGCGCCGCGCTCAATCCTTGGCGGCAGCCGCCAGCGCTCGCACGATGTCCTCGCGGGCGACGATCCCGACCACGCGGTTGTCGGCATCGGTCACGGGAAGGCTGCGGATGCGATGCTCGACCATCAGCTGCAGCACGCGCGTCAGCTTCGTATCCGGCCTGACGTAGATGAACTCGGACGTCATCACGTCGGCGACCGTCCGGTTCATCAGGTCGCTGTAGCGCGGCAGCATCTGATTCGGCGTGAAGGCAAAGCATTTCAGCACGTCGAACTTGGTGACGATGCCGATCACCTCGTCGTTCTCGACGACGGGGTAGGTGTTGAAATCGTCGCGGTCGAACATCTCGCCGAGCTCGCGGATCGTCGTCTCCCGGCTCACGGTCGTGACGTTGCGCGTCATGTAGTTGCCGGCGGTTTCCTCGAGAAATCTGTACAAGGCGGCAATCCTGTTCTCGGATGGAGCGGGTCGAATTTCAGTGCGACAGCAGAACGCAACGCTCACTGCGCGTCATCAGATGCTCGGTAACCCCGCCGAGCACGAGCTCGCGGAACCGGGAATGGCCATAGGCGCCGGCCACCACGAGGCCTGCCGAAAGATCGGCGGCGACGGCGTCGAGCGTGGCCACAACGTTCCGTCCCTGCCCCGGCTCCGCGACGCGCGCCGATGCGACGATCTTGTGACGGCCGAGCCATGCGACCACGTCCGAAAGACGCGCTGCGCAGGCGTCATATTCCGTGGCGGTCTCCAGGATCTCGACGACCACGACGCCACTCGCCTTGGCGAGCAGCGGCAGGGCATCGGTCAGGGCCCGGCGCGCCTCCGATGTCTCCTTCCAGGCCACCAGCACGGTCCCAAGATCGAGCGAACTGGCGTTGTCCGGCACCACGAGCAGCGGGCGCCCGGCCTGCATGACGAGATCCTTGGGATTGGCGACCGCGAACGCATCGGACATCCCGGGCGGCACGCTGCCGGTGACGAGAATGTCGGCGGCACGGGCCTGCGCCAGCACATGGCGCGCGGGAAAATCTACAGCGCCGCGCCAGCTCAACGACGCAGCCCGGTCACCAACGGCGGTGCGGAACTGCTGTTCGAGCTCGGCCAGTCGATTCCGCAGCGCGGCCTCGCCCTGCTCGATCAGATCCTGCGCCTGCTCGCCGGTCGTGAAGTAGAGCGGCGGCGCGAATTCCGCAGCCGCCACGCCGATGACACCTGCGTCAAAGCGCGCCGCAAGGTCGGCCGCGACCTGAAGGCGGGCCTCATTCGGCTGACTGAGCGCAAGGCTCACCATCACAGTCGCGAACGTCATCCCGTCTCTCCAAACATTGCTTCCATGCAGCTCTTAGAGGTGAAATCACCTGCCGTGATGAGATAGATCAAGGTGCGGCGGTAAAGCACGGGCGGCAGGACACCGTTGGAACCCGGCCCACGATCGGAGAAAGCCTTGAATTGTCGAACCAAAGTTTAAGTCGGGCCGGGTTGCAGGGGCGCAATCTGGTATAGGATACCGCGGTGGTCGGCCTCCCGGCTGCGGCGATAACGGCGAATCGAACAACGGCGAATCGATCAAAGGCTTCGAATTGCGCGGCTTCACCCAACCCTTCCCGGATGCATTCGCCAGACCCGACGACGCTCGGACGCTGGGCTTCGGCGCGTGGGATCTCGATCTGGCGTCGGGCGAGTTCTACTGGTCGGTGACGACGCGGAAGCTGTTCGGCGTGGCGGCCGACGAGCCGGTGACCTACGGCTCCTTCCTGGCGCTGCTGGCGCCCGAGGATCGCGCGCCGGTTGAGGCGGCGATCGAGGATTCGCGCCGTCAGAGCACCGGGTTCGACATGTCGTTCAAGATGTCCGGCAGCGGCCACTGGATTCGCGTGCTTGCCGGCGTGGTCCCCGACGAGGCCGGCACACCGCACCGTCTGCGCGGCATCGCCCTCGACATCGACCAGGAGAAGCGGCTGGAGGAGACGCTGCGGCTGCGCGAGCAGCATTTCCGCTCGATCCTGGACACCGTGCCGGACGCGATGATCGTGATCGACGGCAGCGGTACGATCCAGTTCTTCAGCTCCGCGGCGGAGCGCATGTTCGGCCTCACCGAGGCGGAGGCGGTCGGCCTCGACGTCAGCGAATTGATGCCCGAGCCGGACCGCTCCCGCCATGCCGGCTACCTCACCCGCTACCACGCCAGCCGCGAGCGCCGTATCATCGGCATCGGCCGTATCGTGACCGGCCGCCGCCGCGACGGCACGACATTCCCGATGCATCTGTCGATCGGCGAGATGCAGTCCGGCGGCAAGCCCTATTTCACCGGCTTCGCCCATGATCTCACCGAGCATCAGCAGACCCAGGCGCGGCTGCGCGAATTGCAGTCGGAGCTGGTCCACGTGTCGCGCCTCAGCGCCATGGGCGAGATGGCCTCGGCGCTGGCGCATGAGCTGAACCAGCCGCTCGCCGCGATCAGCAATTACATGAAAGGCTCGCGCCGGCTGCTGGCCGGCAGCGGCGATCCGAACACGCCCAAGATCGAGAGCGCGATGGACCGCGCCGCCGAGCAGGCGATTCGCGCCGGCCAGATCATCCGCCGTCTGCGCGACTTCGTCTCACGCGGCGAATCGGAGAAGCGGGTCGAGAGCCTGTCGAAGCTGATCGAGGAAGCCGGCGCGCTCGGCCTTTCCGGCGCCCGCGAGCAGAACGTCCAGTTGCGCTTCCAGCTCAATCCGGAGGCCGACCTCGTGCTGGCCGACCGGGTCCAGATCCAGCAGGTCCTGGTCAATCTGTTCCGCAATGCGCTCGAGGCGATGTCTCATTCCGCCCGCCGCGAGCTCAGTGCGACAAATCGCAGACTCGGCGACGACTTGATCGAGGTCTCGGTCTCCGATACCGGAACGGGATTCCACGACGACGTCATGCCCAACCTCTTCAAGACCTTCTTCACCACCAAGGACACTGGAATGGGAGTCGGCCTCTCGATCAGCCGGTCCATCATCGAGGCCCACGGGGGGCGCATGTGGGCCGAGAACAACGAGGCGGGCGGAGCGACGTTCCGCTTCACCCTGCCGGCGGCCTCGACCAGGGTTGAGCACGATGGCTGAACGGGCCAAGGTCTATGTGATCGACGACGACGAGGCGATGCGGGATTCGCTCAACTTCCTGCTCGATTCATCAGGCTTCGACGTCACGCTGTTCGAGAACGCGGAGGTCTTCCTCGGCCGACTGCCGACGCTCCCTTTCGGCTGCGTCGTCTCGGACGTGCGGATGCCCGGCATCGACGGCATCGAGCTGCTCAAGCGCATGAAGGCCGCCGGCAGCAGCTTCCCGATCCTGGTGATGACCGGCCATGGCGACGTGCCGCTCGCGGTCGAGGCGATGAAGCTCGGCGCGGTCGATTTTCTGGAGAAGCCGTTCGAGGACGAGCGATTGGTTGCCATGATCGAAACGGCCATCCAGCAGGCAGAGCCGGCCGCGAAGAACGAATCGGTCACGCAGGATGTCCTGGCACGCGTCGCCAGCCTGAGCCCCCGGGAGCGACAGGTGATGGATGGACTGATGGCCGGGCTCTCCAACAAGCTGATCGCGCGCGAATACGACATCAGTCCGCGCACCATCGAGGTCTACAGGGCCAACGTGATGACCAAGATGGGAGCGAACAGCCTCTCCGAGCTGGTGCGCCTGGCGATGCGCGCAGGCGCGCTGAAGGATTGAGCTAGATCAAGATACCTTGACAGAATCGAGTGTTATGTTGTGCCTCGGTTCAACATCACATTCTCGCGGCACGTGCGATGTCGGCTCACACAAAACTTACGGTCTACGTAGCCGACGACGATGCTGACGTCCTCGGCTCGTTGCGCTTCCTGCTGGAGGCTGACGGCTTCGACGTGCGCACGTTTCGCAGCGGCACCGCGCTGCTCAAGGCCTCCGACCACGCGCCCGTCGACTGCTTCGTGGTCGACTACAAGATGCCGGAGATCAACGGGGTCGAGCTCGCCGAACGGTTGCGTAAGCAGGGCGCCACCGCTCCGGTGGTGCTGATCACCGGCCATTACGATGACAGGCTTGCGGCGCGCGCGGCGGCCGTCGGGATCCAGGATTTCCTGCTCAAGCCGCTGCTCGACGACAATCTGGTGAAGCGGATCCGCAAAGCGATCGCCAACGACCATTCGGGTACCGCACAGCGCGTCTCCTGACCCGGCCGGCCTACGTATATCTACGTAAGGGGCCCCCCTTAAGATATCGCGCGAAATGTCCTTAACGGGAGCCGCCGTGTACCACATCGCCATCCGCCGCAAGGAGATGGTCATGCTCAATCAGTCGATTATCAATTCGGTCGTCAGCACCAACGTTCCCCACACCGTCCCCTCTCCTGCGGCCAATCCCTTTGCCGAGATCACCGGCCACACCGGGCTGATCGCCAGCGAGTTCTCGTACAAGAAGGACGAGGAGATCTATGGCGAGGATGAGCCGGCCGAGTACGTCTACCAGGTGATCTCCGGCGCGGTTCGCAGCTACAAGCTGCTCTCCGACGGCCGCCGCCAGATCGGCGCCTTCCATCTTCCAGGGGACGTTTTCGGCCTCGAATTCGGCTCCATGCACCGTCTCGCCGCCGAAGCCATCATCGACACCACCGTGCGCTTGGTGAAACGCCGCAGCCTCGAACAGGCCGCAGGCGTCGACGTCACGGTCGCCCGCAAGCTCTGGACCATGACGGCCGGCGATCTCCGCCATGCCGAGGACCACATGCTGCTGCTGGGCCGCAAGACCGCGATGGAGCGCGTCGCCACCTTCCTGCTCGAGATGGACCGCCGCCTCGCCGTCGCCGGCATGATGGCGCTGCCGATGTGCCGCCGCGATATCGGCGACTATCTCGGCCTGACCCTGGAGACCGTGTCGCGCGCGCTGTCGCAGTTGCACAGCCAGGGCGTTCTCGGCTTCTCCGGTGCCCGCCAGATCGTGCTGCGCAACCGCCAGCGCCTGCGCAGCATGGACGCCTGAGGCGACCTGCCCGTTCACGCCCTGCGCCGGCGGTGCCCGGTCTCGGGCATCAGCAACGCGATCAGAAGAAGACCTGTCAGCGCCACGCCCGACAGACCCATGAAGGCGGTGGCGCTGCCGTAGCGGTCGCTGGCGAAGCCGGCGACGACGGTGGACAGCGATCCGCCGATCCCCGACGCCGTCCCGACAATTCCCTGCGCCAGATTGAAGTGCCCGCTGCCGAAGGCGACGTCGGCCACCGTGAGTGGAATCATCACGGCGAAGACGGCCGCGGTGACGCCGTCGAAGATCTGCACCGCCACCAGCACGTAGGGATCGTGCACGACCGCGAACAGCGCGCCGCGCATCGCGAGCGCGGCAAACCCCAGCATCAGCAGCGGCCTGCGGCCCCATTGCTGCGCCACCGCGCCGACCGAGGGCGAGGTCAGCGCCACGATCGCCTGCGGCACCACGATGCAGAACGCGATCAGCATCGGCGCCCATTCGCTCGATTTCGTCGTCACCACGCCGGCCATCAGCGGCAGCATCGCCGCATTGGCGAGTTGCAGCAGGAACACGCCGAGCGCGAAGACGAGCAGCGCGCGCAGACGCAACAGGCCGAGCAGATTCGACAGCCGCGCGACCTCCTTGTCCTCGTGATCGGCCCGGCCGTGCGCCCGCGCGACGTCGATCTCGCGCTCGCGGATTCGCGACAACGCGATCAGCGTCGGAAAGGCGAGAATGAAGGTGACCAAGAACACGGCGCGGCTGGACAGCAGATAGCCGCAGGTGCCCATCACGGCCGCGGCCACGCCATTGCCGAGCGACGCGAACCGCGCATTGCGGCCGAGCCGCTCCGCCATGCCGCGCGGCCCGACCAGGCCGAGGCTGATCGCCGCGATCGCGGGTCCCAGCACGCAGCTCGCCGCCGCATGCAACGTTGCGGCAGCCGCGACCACGGGAAAGATCGGCCAAGCCGCATAGGCCAGCGCGCAGCCGCCGATGGCCGCGATGGCAAGGCCGGCGACGCGGCGCTCGGATCTGGCCGCATCGATGATCGCGCCGCCCGGCATCTGCCCGATCAGCCCGACGATGCCGCCGATCGACAGCACCAGGCCGATCTGCGCCTGCGTCCATTTCTGCGTCGTCAGATAGACCGCGATGAAGGGACCGAAGCCGGTCTGCACGTCGGCCAGGAAGAAGATGAACCAGTCCAGCCCGCGCAGGCTCTGCCGCGACGGCGCTGGTCTTGAAGTCTGGCCATGATCCTCCCCGGCATCCGGACGCACGCCCGCCTCTGCCGCGCCGTCAGGCTCGGGCTCCCGGTCAGGCGATCTCGACGGCCGTGCAATCGGCATGGCTCTCACATCTCAACTCATCTCAACTCATGAGGCTGACGGGACAGAACATCCCCACCGTGTTCCGCTGCACGCGCAGGCCGGACCGGCAATCTCACGCTTCAACTCAATGATCGAAATCCCAGGGTGACAGCTTGCCGGACGCGCCGAGCACGACGACGGGCTTGTCCTCCTTGTATTCGGGCGCGGCCTTCACCTGCTCCTTGGTAAGGTCGAGCGTGACCTGGTCGCTCTTCTCGGCGATGTGCTTGAAATCGAGCGCGGTCCAGTCGACCACGATCTTGCGGCTGCCGACGCCGAGGAAGCCGCCGAAATCGATCACCGCGGCGCGCACCGTGCCGGTGAGATCGACGATGACGTCGACGATGTGGCCCATGTCCTCGCCGGTCGAGCTGCGCACGTCGCGACCGAGCACGCCATGCGCATCGCGCGCGCCGAGGATCGTGACCGAAGGGGGTGGTGCCGGCTCTTTCGCGGGCGCCGCCACATCCTTGGCGGGCGGTGTCGGCGACGGCTGCTGCGCATGCCCATGAGTCGCATGCAGACCGATCAGCAGCGGCAGCATGAGGAGGCAGCTGCGAGCAGCTCGGCGGAGGGCGTGTTTCAGCGTCATCATTGCGCCAGCACCAGCGAGACCTGGATCTGACCGCGCCGCCGCAGCACCTCCATGGAGATGTCCTCGCCATGGCGGCGAATCCGCAGGTCGATCGTCGAGTTGCCGAGCCTGAGATCGCGCAGCACCACCCAGTCCAGGAACGCCGGCAGCCGCGGATTGCGCAGGCGGATCTCGCCGCGCGCGGCGTCGAACTCAAGCCCGAGCGCCGCCTCGAGCAAGGTGAACGGCGTCGCACTCGCCCAGGCCTGCGGCGCGCAGGCCACCGGATAGAGCGTCGGGCCCCGATGCTTCTCGCGCCGGAAGCCGCAGAACAGCTCCGGCAGCCGGCGCAGATCCATGTAGGACGCTGCTTCGAACAGGCCGCCGAACACCTGCTCGACCGCATGCTTCAGGCCATAACGCGACAGGCCGAGCGCAATCAGCGCATTGTCGTGCGGCCAGATCGATCCGTCGTGATAGGACATCGGATTGTAGCGCGGCTCGCCGCAGGCGACGGTGCGGATGCCCCAGCCCGAGAAGAAATGCGGCCGCAGCAGTTCGGCGGCAAGCTTGCGGGCGCGATCCTCGCGCACCATGCCGCTGAACAGCAGCTGCCCAGCGTTGGACGTCCGGACGCGGCAGGGCTGCTTGTGGCCGTCGAGCGCGAGCGCATAGGTGTTCAGATCCTCGCACCAGAAGGCGTCCTCGAACCGTTCCGCGAGATCAGCGGCCTCGGCCTGGAGCCGGTCCGCCATCTCGGCCTTGCCGAGCCGACGGGCGCAACGCGCCGCCAGCTGCTTGCCGGCAAACACATAGCCCTGCACCTCCGCAAGCGCGATGTAACCCTCCGCGAGACGTCCATCGGCATGGAACACCGCGTCGTAGGAGTCCTTCCAGCCCTGATTGGCGAGACCCTGCTCGGAGGCGCGCTGATATTCCACGAAGCCATCGCGATCGGGATCGCCGGGGCCGTCGATCCAGCGCAACGCCAGCTCGATCGCCGGCCATAGCTCCCTCAGGGTGTCGATGTCGCCGGTGCGCTCGATATAGAGCCCGGCGAGCAGCACGAACAGCGGCGTGGAATCGACGCTGCCATAATAGCAGCCGAACGGCACCTCACGCAGCGCCGCCATCTCGCCGCCGCGCATCTCGTGCAGGATCTTGCCGGGCTCGGCATCGGACAGCGGATCGGTCGTGCGCGCCTGATGCACGGCGAGCCGGCGCAGGACGCCGCGGGCAATGCGCGGATCGACCCACAGCATCTGCAGCGCGGTGATCAGCCCGTCGCGACCGAATGTCGTCGAATACCAGGGAATGCCGGCATAGGGATAACGCCCCTCCGGCGTATCCGTCATCAGGATGTTCAGATCGGCCGCTGCCTGGCACAGCACCTCGTTGAGGATGTCGTTGGAGGTCTCGATGCTGGCGGCGCCTACGGTGCATCGGCGCATCTCTCGGCGATGGGCGAGCAGGCTGCGGAAGAAGCGCCGGGGCCGCTCGCCGGCCTTGGCGTTGCACATCACGGCCACGAACAGCGAGGCCGATTCCTGCGGGGCAAGATCGAAATGATAGGTTGCGGCATTGACGGTGAGATGCGTCGGACGCGGATCGAAGCTCACGTCGGTGGTGCGCAGGACGTTGTCCAGGCCGCGATAGCGCAGGACGACCTCGGACGGGTCCACCAGCCGGCTCGAGCCGATGCCGCGCCGCGGCCGCACGGTGCCTCGCACCTCGAAAAGGTCGGCAAAGTCATTGTCGAATGTCAGCTTGAGATCGAAGCTGGCATGGCGATCGCCATGGTTCTGCAGCCCGATGCGCTGATAGGCCGTGCCATGCCACAGAAAGATCGTGCGCACGATGTGCAGCATATCCTTCGGCAGCACCAGGCGGCCCTGGCTGTAGATGTCGGGATTGGTGAGATCGACGGTCAGCGCGGAGTTGTCGTCGCGCAGGCTCGAGCCGAGCAGCAGGGGCTGAACGTCGTCCAGCGTCAATTCGAGCCGCGCGAGATAGCGCGTATCAGCGTTGAAGAGACCGTCCGGTCCGCCGGCCGAGGCGCCGATGTCGCCGTGGCCGTCGAGGACGATGAACGTATCGTCGTGCTTGAGCGAGCGCCGCGGCCGGGACGCCGGCCCCGTCATGGGAATATAGAACGGCTGCTCCGCGGGCTCGTCCGTCTGGGTGATCGACGACAGTGTGCTTGCGACTTCGGCGGACATGTTGGCCTCATGCGATGTTGAAGTGCCCAGACAACCGAGAGTGCACGTTCTCGACGCGACCCGACGCTACGATCAGGCGGCGAACTTGGCGAGCCGGTTCATCTCCTGGGTCACGAGATCCCGATACGGGCCCTCGTCCTGCATCAGCCGGTCGGGTGCGCCGTCCTCGATGATCCTGCCCGATTTCAGCACCACCACGCGGTCAAAATTCCGCAAGGTCGCGAGCCGATGCGCGATCGCGATGACGGTGCGGCCGCGCATCAGCCGACTCAACGCCTCGCGGATGGCCTCCTCGGACTCGCTGTCGAGCGCAGCCGTGGCTTCGTCGAGCAGCAGGATCGGCGCGTCCTTGAGGAACGCCCGCGCGATCGCGATGCGCTGGCGCTGCCCGCCCGACAGCTTGACGCCGCGATCCCCGACCATCGTCTGCAGTCCTTCCGGCAGTGTCTCGACGAAGTCGCAGCGCGCCGCGATCGCCGCCCGCAACACCTCGTCGTCGGTCGCACTCGGACGTCCGTAGCGAATGTTCTCCAGAATGGAGCGATGGAACAGCGAGATGTCCTGCGGAACCACCGAGATCGCCTCACGCAGGCTCTGCTGGGTGACCTTGGCGATGTCCTGACCATCGATCCTGATGTGCCCGGCTTGCGGATCATAGAACCGTTGCAGCAGCGTGAACAGGCTCGACTTGCCGCCGCCGGACTGTCCGACCAGGCCCACGCGCTGGCCCGGCTGCAGCCGCAGCGTGAAATTGTCGAACAGCTTGTGGCCGCCTGGATAGTGGAAGGTGATGTTGTCGAAGGCGATGGCCGCACCGCTCTTGACCAGCGGCTCGGCCTCGGGGTGATCGCGCAGCTCGTGCGGCTGCAGCAGGGTCGCGATCGCCTCGCTCATGCGCGCCACGTGCTGGGTGACGTCGACCAGCGCCACCGCCAGATCGCGCGTCGCGTTGAGAATGCAGAGGCCGAGCGTGCAGACCAGCACGACGTCGCCCGTCGTCGCCCCGCCCCGCTGCCACAGCGAGATCGCCCAAGCCATCAGCGCGACCGTCAGCACGATCGTGACCGTCGCGTGCAGAATGCGCAGCTTCTCGAGGTAGCGAAGACTGCGCCCGCGCGCCTCCAGCTCCCTGTCGACCGTCGCATCGAATCGGTCATGCTCGTGGCGCAGGCCGCAGAACGCGCGCACCAGCGGCATGTTCGAGATCACGTCGACCATCTCGCCGTCGACCATGGCCGCCTTGTCGGCGAAATCGTCATGCAGCGGCTTGCCGGCTGCCGCCAGACGGAACATCGCCGCCACCATCATCGCCGCGATCAGCAGCAGGCCGATGGCCATCGGGCCGCTCACGGTTCCGATCAGACAGATCGCCGCGACGGTGGCGAGGCATGGCGGCAAGACGTTCCAGACGAACATGTTCTCGACGGTGAACACGGCGTTCGACGTCGCCGTGATGCGGCTCGACAACATGCCGGGCAAACGGTCGCCGAAATAGCTCGGCGAATGCCCGGTGAGATGACGGAAGATGTCGCGCCGGAGATCTCCGGTGACACGGACGAAGGTGAAGCTCGCGATCCAGCTGGCGACGCGCCACAGAATGTTGTCGGTCGCGATCAGCGCCATCAGCAGCACGAACGCGGCCCAGACGTTGCCGCCCCCCGCAGGCCCGGCGGAGAGGTTGTCGACGAGGGATTTCACGCCATATTGCGTGCCTACCGAACAGGCAACCGCACCGATGACGGCCATCAGGATCACGAGATGGGCGGTGGGACGCTTGCGCAGATAGCGCATCACGAAGGGAAAGGGTCGGTGCGCGTAGCCTGAAAGCTGATCCATGGTCTTCCCCTTGATGAGCGAGGTCGTGGCGACACCTGATGGGGCCAGATGAACGATGAACCATTTCTCCGGTTCCGTGCGCCTTCGCAGCGCAACCCTGCCCTCCGGTGATGCCGCGGCGGGCAGCGTTGGAGAGCGGGGATGGATGGCATCAATGAGACGGCGCGGAACACGTTGTGTCGAAGAAAGAGTGATCGCGTGAATGGAACTTCGCACATGCGACAACGTTCCCGCTGTGGCAGTGCCGGCGCCATTGGGGATTCATCCATGATCGGTCACGAACAGGAGACGACGAGATGCGCATTGCGCAAATAGCTCCATTGACGGAGGCCGTGCCTCCGAAGCTCTACGGCGGCACTGAGCGGGTCGTTCATTGGTTGACCGAAGAGCTCGTTGCCCTCGGACACGACGTCACCCTGTTCGCCAGCGGCGATTCTCAGACCTCGGCGAAGCTCTCTCCGACATGGCCGAGAGCTCTGCGCCTCGACGGATCGGTGAGGGATCCGAACGCGCTGCATATGGTGATGCTCGAAAACGTCCGGCAGCAATGCGACGACGAACAGTTCGACATTCTGCACTTCCACCTCGACTACTACCCGTTCTCCCTGTTCCACCGGCAACCCACACCGTTCCTGACCACCTTGCACGGCAGGCTCGATCTTCCGGAGCACCAGCCGGTGTTCTCGGTCTTCAAGGATGTTCCCGTCGTCTCGATCTCGGACTCACAGCGCCGGCCAGTGCCGAATGCGAACTGGGTGCGCACCGTGCTGCATGGACTGCCCGCAACGCTCCTGATGCCCAAGCCGGTGACGCCGAGCTATCTCGCCGTGCTCGGACGCATCGCCCCGGAAAAGGGTGTCGACCGTGCCATCAAGATCGCCATGCGCTGCGGGATTCCGCTGAAGATCGCGGCCAAGGTCGATCGCGCTGACCAAGACTATTACGAGCAGACGATCCGTCCCTTGATCCACGACAATCCGCTCGTCGAGTTCATTGGCGAGATCGGCGATCGTGAGAAGCCGGAGTTCCTGTCTGGCGCGCTCGGACTGCTGTTGCCGATCGATTGGCCGGAGCCGTTCGGCCTCGTGATGATCGAATCGATGGCCTGCGGCACGCCCGTGATCGCCTACAACCGCGGCTCGGTTCCAGAAGTGATCGACGACGGCGTGACCGGCTTCATCGTCGAGGACGAGCTCAGCGCGGTCGCGGCCGTCAATCGCCTGCCCGACCTGAGCCGCGCCCGCGTGCGCGAGCAGTTCGAGCGCCGCTTCACCGCGCGCCGCATGGCGCTCGATTATCTCGCCGCGTATCGCAGCCTGATCGACATCGCGAAGCCGCGCATCCGGCTGGTCAGCAGCGCCGAATAGCACGAGGAGGCCGGGCAAGTCGGCAGCCCGGCCTCCGCCTCAACTCAGGTCACGGCGCCTCGCTTCGGCTCGACGATCTCGAACATGCGCGGGAACTCATCCATCAGCGACATCAGCTCGGCCAGCCGCATCGGATTGCCCGCGAAGCTGATCTTTCCGGCGGCGACCGCTTCCGGAAAGCTCGTGGCCTTGGCAATGACCGCATCAAGCGTCGAACGCGCCAGCGTGAACCCCGCATCGGCGGTCGACGCCTGCACGCCGACCGCATAGGTCAGCGCACAATTCTGCAAGGTGAGCACGAAGCGCTCGCCGGTGTCGGTGAACGTCCAGTTCAGCACGATGTGCTTGCCCTCCGCCTTGGGCCCGTTCAGCCTGACCCCGAGCACGTCCCATAGCTGCTCGGTGCGCAGCGCCGCCAGCGTCTCGCGCGGCAGGCCGGGCCGGGCCGGAACCTCCGGCATACCCTGGCGCAGCTCCTGCGCGCCGAACAGATAGGCATTGCGCCAGGTCGCACTCTCGGCGGCATAGCCGAGCTGCTCCAGCGTGTCGGCCAGCAGCGCGCGCGCCTCGGCATTGTCCGGCTCGGCGAAGACGAGATGACCCACGGCCTGCGCGACGAAGCGGAATTCGCCGTTGGCAAAGTCCGCGCTCGCCCGCGCCAGCAGCGCCTCGGCCCCGCCCATATAGGAGACGTATTTCCGGCCGGCCTCGACCGGCGGCAGCGGATCGAGATTGACCGGATTGGCATCATACCAGCCGAGATATTTCTGGTAGATCGCCTTCACGTTGTGGCGGATGTGGCCGTAATAGCCGCGCGCATGCCATGCCCCTTCGAGGCTCCGGGGCAGCCTGATCTGCTCGGCGATCTCGCTTGCGGTCAGGCCATGATTCATCAGCCGCACCGTCTGGTCGTGGGCAAACTTGTAGAGGTCGCGCTGCTCGCGGATCATGCCGTCGACACGGCTCGCGCCCCATATCGGCCAATGATGCTGGCCGCACATCACCTCCGCCTTGCTACCCCACAGTTGCAGCGCCTCGCCGAGATATTTCGACCACGCCAGCGCGTCGCGCACGTCGGCGCCGCGAAACGGCAGCAGGTTGTGGAAGTTGTGCGTGCAGTTCTCCGCGAGGTTCAACAGGCGATAGCGCGGCACGAAGAAATGCATCTCCGCCGGCGCCTCGCTGTTCGGCGCCATCTGGAATTCGAAGGTGAGACCGTCGATGGTCCTGGTGTCACCGGTCGCCATGATCAGGTCGGTCGGCCGCAGCAGCGCAACGGCCCCCGCCGCCATGGTCTTGCCGAGCCCACAATCGACATGGCCCTTCGGACCCTTCGCGAGCAGCGGCCCGAACTGATATTGCGCCCGGCGCAGCATCGCGGGGCCGGCGATGATGTTCTCGGAGACCGCATGCTCGATGAACAGGTTCGGCGCGATCAGCGGCACGCGGCCGCTGGCCAGGGCATCGTCGTCGACCACGCCGCGCGCGCCGCCCCAATGATCGGTGTGGGTATGCGTGAACATCACCGCCGTGACCGGCCTGACGCCGCGGTGCTGGTAGTACAGTTCCAATGCAGCCTGCGCGCCCTCGATCGAGGTCAGCGTGTCGACCACGATCACGCCGGTGTCCCCCTCGATCAGCGTCATGTTGGCTATGTCGAGCCCACGCACCTGGTACACGCCGGGCACGACCTCGAACAGGCCGTGATGCATGTTGAGCTTTGCCTGCCGCCACAGACTGGGATTGACGGTCGGCGGCGCCTGCTCCGCGTCGAGGAAGCCGTAAGGCGCGAGGCTCCAGACGGTGCGCCCCTGCGCCGTCGCCACCTTGGCCTGATCGATCGTGCCGAGAAAGCCGCGGGCGGCATCATCGAAATCGGCGGTGTCGCCGAACGGCAGCGCCTCCAGCAGAGCCTGCTGCGCCGCGCCCACGGCTGCGCTGGCCTCCTTGCACTCCTTGGTGCCATCTCCGCTGACCGGCGCGTTCATGACCGCTTCCTCCGCAACGACGTTGGCACGATGCTAGTGCGCGGGATCGCGGAGCGCAAATCGCGGTCCGCAGAACAGCCCCTCAGAGCACGTGATCGACGGCCTCGTCGATGGCGGCATAGACCGTCTCGACATCCCCGGCGGTGACGCAGTAAGGCGGCATGACATAGATCGTGTGGCCAAGCGGACGCAGCAGGACGTCGCGGTCGCGAAAGAAGGCTTGCAGCTTGGGGCCGACCTCGGCGAGGTAGCCGGGCTCGTCGGCGTGGAGATCGAGCGCGGTGATGGTGCCGCAGCGCCGCAGGTCGGCAAATCGCTCGTCGTAACGCAAGCGGTCGAGGCAGCGCTCCTGCGCGGCCGCGACGGCGGCGATCCGGGCGCGCGTCTGCGGCTGCCGCAACAGCTCGAGATTGGCGCTCGCCGCCGCGCAGGCGATCGGATTGGCGGTGTAGGAGCTGGAGTGAAAGAACGTGCAGGCGCGGTCGGTCGAATAGTGCGCCTCGAAGATGGCGGGACTGCACAGCGTAACCGCAAGCGGCATCGCGCCTCCAGTCAGTCCTTTAGCGTAGCAGGCGATATCGGGGGCGATGTCCGCCTGCTCGCAGGCGAACAACGTGCCGGTGCGGCCCCAGCCGGTCATCACCTCGTCGGCGATGAACAGCACGCCGAACGCCTTGCAGATCCGGTGCATCTCGCGCAGCACCGCGGCCGGATACATCAGCATGCCGCCGGCGCCGAGCACCAAGGGCTCGACGATGAAGGCGGCCGGCAGGTCCTTCTCGCAAAATGTAGCGAGCGCATCCAGAGTCGCCTGTTCCCTGCCTTGCGCTGGAAACGGGACGACGGCGACGTCGAACAGCAGGGGCTCATAGGCCGCATTGAACACGCCGCGCGCGCCGACCGACATCGCGCCGATGGTGTCGCCGTGATAGGAATGCTGCATCACCACGATGCGCGTGCGCGACTCGCCGATGTTCCTGAAATAGCCGAGCGCCATCTTCAGCGCGACCTCGACGCTGGTGGCGCCGCTGTCGGAGAAGAACACGTGCGTGAGGCTCGGCGGCACCAGCGCGAGCAGCCCGGCGGCAACCTGCTCGGCCGGCTCATGGGTATGACCGGCGAAGATGACCTGATCCAGCCGCTCGGCCTGATCCTGGATCGCGCGCACGATATGCGGATGGCAATGGCCGTGCGTGACCACCCACCAGGACGCGATCGCATCGATGATCCGCCTGCCGTCGGCGGTGAAGAGATAGGCGCCCTCGCCGCGCGCGACCGGTGTCATCTCGGGCTGGAGGGCGTGCTGCGTGAAGGGATGCCAGATCGGCGAGGCTGCGTTGCGCGTCATCCTTCGAAATCCGTGCGCTGGAATTGAGTACCGAACACGTGCTGCAGCGATCGCGCCGTCAGCGGCGTGACCCAGGGCAACCGGCCGAGGCGCCTCACCTCGCCGAACCGGCAGATCGTATCTTCGTTGTCGTCGTGGCCGTCGCCGATGAAGGCGATGCCGAGCACGTCGATGCCGCGACTGCGCAGCGCCGCCAGCGACAGCAGCGAGTGATTGATCGTGCCGAGACTGGTGCGCGCGCAGAGCACGACCGGGAGCTGCCAGCGCGCGAAGACATCGAGATAGAGCGTTCCGGAATCGAGCGGCACCATGACCCCGCCGGCCCCCTCGATCACGACAGGCTGGCCGACGGCCTGCGGAGGACGGAGGCTGAGCGGATCGATGCTGATGCCTGCGAGGCGCGCCGCGCGATGCGGCGAGGCCGGCTCGGCCAGCCGATAGGCTTCAGGCAACACGCGGTCGTCGGCGAGTTCGGCGAGCCGCTGGACACGGCGGGCATCCGTCTCCTCGGCAAGGCCGGCCTGGACCGGCTTCCAATAGCAGGCACCGAGCAGCGCCGTGAGGCCGGCGGCGAACACCGTCTTGCCGATCCCGGTGTCGGTCCCGGTGACCACGATGCGCAGCGTCATGGCCGCAGCCCTCCGATCTCGTCGGAGAGCGCATCGAGCAGCGCCGAGATGGCCGCCTCGTCGATATTCAAGGTCAGCGACAGCCGGAGCCGCGCCGTGCCCGGCGGCACCGTCGGCGGGCGGATACCGCGGACGTCGAAGCCCCGCGCCTGCAGCGCTGCAGCCAGGTTCATCGCGCGCGCATTGTTACCGACGATGCAGGGAATGATCTGCGACGGCGACCAGCTTTCACCGAAGCGCGCGGCGATCGCGCCATGGGCGAAGGCGACGAGCTGCGCCAGCCTCCGCTGCCGCTCCGGCTCTTCCCGCAGGATCGCAAGCGCTTCCGCCACCGCCACCGCCATCAGCGGCGACGGCGCCGTGCTGAAGACGAAGGGGCGGCAGCGATTGATCAGCGTGTCGCACAGCACGCGGCTTGCGGTGACCAGCGCGCCGGCGGCGCCCAACGCCTTGCCGCAGGTGTGAACGGTCACGATGCTCTCGCGTCCCTCGTAGGCTGCGGCAAGACCGCGGCCCTGCGCGCCATGGACCCCGGTCGCATGGGCCTCGTCGATCAGCAGAAAGGCATCGTGGCGCTCGGCGATCGCGATCAAATCCGCCAGCGGCGCGAGATCGCCATCCATGCTGTAGAGGCTTTCGACGACGATCCAGGGCCGGCCCACCCCGCCGCCCCTGCGCCAGATCAGGATCGCGTCCTCGGCCGACTGGGCGTTGTTGTGGCTGAACTGGCACGTCTCGGCACGGCCGGCGCGCGCGCCTTCATGGGTGCTGGCATGAACCAGCGCATCGAGCACCAGCAGGTCGTCGCGCTGCGGCAGCGTGGTGAGCACGGCGAAGTTCGCCATGTAGCCGGAGCCGAAGAACAGCGCGCTCTCGGCACCGAAGAAGCGCGCCGCTTCCGCCTCGAGCCGTTCGTGCTCCTCGCAATTGCCCCGCAGCAGGCGCGAGCCGCCGGCACCGACCGGCGTGCCGGCCTCCATGGCCGCGGCGACCGCGCGCTTCATCCGCGGAGCCTGTGCGAGACCGAGATAGTCGTTGGAGGAGAAATCGAGACCGGCCCGTGGACTGAGGCGCCGCAACCGGTCATCGGCCGCGAGTCTCTGCAGACCGTCGGAATAGATCGCCAATCTGTCGGACGGCATGGACATGGCTCCGCTCTGTTTCGGTCAGCCGCAGGCGTGGACCGGCACGACAAGGCAGTTCCGTGGGCGCGGTCGCCCCGAGATCGCGATCAGGCTCGAATCAGGCCGGGGACGGCGCGTCCGCGCTCTCTCTGGCGGCGGCCGGCACGGCCGGGCGCGCCGACAGCGACGAGGTCATGCCGAGACGCGCGAGCAGATCGGCGTCGCGCTGGGCTTGCGGATTGGCCGTGGTCAGCAGCACGTCGCCGATGAAGATGGAATTGGCGCCGGCGAGCAGGCACAGGCTCTGCAGCTCGTCGCTCATATATTGGCGGCCCGCGGACAGCCGCACCACGCTGGCCGGCATCAGGATCCGCGCGACCGCGATCAATCGCACGAGCGCAATCGGATCGGGGCGCGCGGCCGTATCGTTGACCGGCACGCCCTTGACCTCGTTCCACATGTTGATCGGCACGCTGTCGGGATGCTCAGCGAGATTGGCCAGCAGCACCAGCATGCCGAGCCGATCATCGACCTCCTCGCCCATGCCGATGATGCCGCCGCAGCACACCTTGATGCCGGCCTGGCGCACATGCGCGAGCGTGTCGATCCGGTCCTGCAGCGTGCGCGTGGTGATGATGCGATCGTAGAATTCGGGCGATGTGTCGACATTGTGATTGTAGAAGTCGAGCCCGGCCGCTTTGAGCCGCTCCGCCTGCGGCGGGGTCAGCATGCCCAGCGTGACGCAGGTCTCCATGCCGAGACCCTTCACTGCGCTGACCATGTCGCAGACCTGATCGAGGTCACGATCCTTCGGACTGCGCCAGGCCGCGGCCATGCAGAAGCGCTCGGCTCCCGCTGCCTTGGCACGCCGCGCGGTGGCGACCACCTCGTCGCGATCCAGCAGCTTCGTCGCCTTGAGCCCGGTGTCGTAGTGCGCGCTCTGCGAGCAGTAGCCGCAATCCTCCGGACAACCGCCGGTCTTGATGCTGAGCAGGCTCGCCGTCTCAACGCGGGTGGGATCGAACTGCCGGCGATGCGCCGACTGCGCCAGGAACATCAGGTCCGGAAAAGGCAGGCGGTAGAGCGCCTCGGCCTCGTCTCTGGTCCAGTCATGACGGATGGCATAGCCAACCGCCATTCGATCAGGGCCCGCGCCGCTTCGATCTATCATGCTCGCTCCACGCCAAATTATAGATTATCATAGATATTATCTATGATTTCTCTGTATTCGAGCACCGTATC
Source organism: Bradyrhizobium sp. SZCCHNR1053 (assembly GCF_032381235.1). Classification (NCBI taxonomy): domain Bacteria; kingdom Pseudomonadati; phylum Pseudomonadota; class Alphaproteobacteria; order Hyphomicrobiales; family Nitrobacteraceae; genus Bradyrhizobium; species Bradyrhizobium sp. SZCCHNR1053. Next base: position 166,195 of record NZ_JAUHJM010000004.1, on the reverse strand, counting down.
GGACGAGAGCTTCCGCTGCATTGGTTTTTTCGATAGATAATCTATGACTATGCCGGACGAGAATCTCACCACCGCTCAGCGGATCGCCGAAGCCATCACCGACCGCATCGTCAGCGGTGCGCTGCCGCCCGACGCGCCGTTGCGGCAGGACCACGTCGCGCGCGAGTTCAACTCCAGCCACGTGCCGGTGCGCGAGGCATTTCGGCAGCTCGAGGCGCTCTATCTGGTGGTCGCGGCGCCGCGCCGCGGCGTGCGGGTGGCGCCGCTGGATGCGAAGTCGACCAGGGAGATCGTCGAGATGCGCGTCGCGCTCGAGGTGATCGCGCTGCGCAATGCCGCGCCGCGCTATACGCCGACGCATCTCGCCGCGATCGAGCTCGCGCTGATCGAAGCCGACAATGCCGAGACCATTCAGGAGTTCGAGACAGCGAACCGCGCCTTCCACCGCGCGCTGGTCGCGCCCTGCGCGATGCCGCGGCTGCTGGCGAGCCTCGACGGACTCCGCCTCGCGAATTCGCGCCTCGTGCTGGCGATGGCGCGCAATGCCGGCTGGCGTCCGCGCACCAACCAGGATCACCGCCTGATCCTGCAGGCCCTGCGCGCCCGCCAGATCGGCCACGCCTGCGAGCTGTTGACGCGGCACAACCAGACGATCGAGCGGTTGGCACGGCCGGGCGTGTAGCCGGCTTCAACCCGTTCCTTGCGACCGGGCGCATACCGCCATGCGCCCGCGACGGCTGGGGCGCCCGCCTGTTCGAGTGTACATGCTGATCCGGACGCGCCCCGCGAGCCGAAGGTCCCCAAAGGTCTCCATGTCCAACCGCCACCACGCTTCGAAGCTCGCCGGCGACGGCACTGCCGACGGCCTGCCGCCCGGCAAGCGGCCCTGGGCGATCGCCGCGATCTTCACGGCACTGTCGATGGCCTCGCTCGACGTCGCCATCGCCAACATCGCGCTGCCGTCGATCTCCGCCGATCTCCACGTCTCGCCGGCGGAGGTGGTTTGGGTCGTCAACATCTATCAGATCGCGCTGGTGGCGACGCTATTGCCGCTTGGCGCGCTCGGCGAGATCGTCGGCCATCAGCGCATCTATCTCGGCGGCCTCCTGCTGTTCACGCTCGCCTCGGTCGGCTGCGCGCTGGCGTGGTCGCTGCCGACGCTGGTGGTTGCCCGCGCGCTGCAGGGCCTTGGCGCCAGCGGCATCATGAGCGTCAACACCGCGCTGGTGCGCTACGTCTATCCTGGCAAAATGCTCGGCCGCGGCCTCGGCCACAACGCGCTCGTCGTCGGCATCTCCTTCACCTTCGGACCGACCATCGCCTCCGCCATTCTCTCGCTCGGCTCGTGGCCTTGGCTGTTCGCGATCAACCTGCCGTTCGGCCTGATCGCGATTGCCATCGGCCTGAAGATGCTGCCGCGCACGCCGCGCGCCGACCACGGCTTCGACTTCCTCGGCGCCGGGCTCGCTGCGCTCTGCCTCGGCCTGTTCATCACCGGCATCGGCAGCGCCGCGCATGGCGCGACGCCGGCCATGGTGGTGGCCGAGCTGGTCGCAGCGCTCGTGCTCGGCGTCATCCTGGCCCGCCGCCAGGCCGATCATCCCGCGCCGATGCTGCCGATCGACCTGTTCCGCCGCGGGGTGTTCGCGCTGTCGGCGGCGACAGCCGTCTGCTCCTTCTCGGTCCAGGGCCTCGGCTTCGTGTCGCTGCCGTTCTACTTCGAGGACATTCTCCAACGCTCGCAGGTCGAGACCGGGTTCTTCATGACGCCCTGGCCGCTCGCCGTGACGATCATGGCGCCGATCGCCGGCCGGCTGTCGGACCGCTTTCCCGCCGGCCTGCTCGGCGGCATCGGCTTGGTGATGCTCGGATCCGGCATGGCGCTGCTGGCCATGCTGCCGGAGAACCCGAGCATCGCCAACATCGTCTGGCGCATGCTGATCTGCGGCATCGGGTTCGGCTTCTTCCAGGCGCCGAACATGAAGGCCATCATGTCAAGCGCCCCGCCCCATCGCAGCGGCGGCGCCAGCGGCATCGTCGCCACGGCCCGGTTGACCGGCCAGACCACCGGCGCGGCGCTGGCCGCCCTGTGCTTCAGCCTTGCGGGGCGCGAAGGTGCCACCCTTGCCTTGGCCCTCGGCGCAGGTTTCGCCGCGCTGGGCAGCGTGATGAGCTTCCTGCGGCTTGCCGTAGCTCCGCCGCGCGGCCCATGAGCCGAAGCAACTACAACCCCGGCTCATCACAGATCTTCCCGCGCGGCAAACGCATATTCTTGATTTGAAGGATGCAAACGTTCGCGCCACATTGCAGCCTTCTGTTCAACTGGCGAGTTGAACGAAAGGGATCTGCGATGGCAAACCTCACGATCAACGGACAATCCTATGCTCTGGACGTCGAGCCCGACACGCCGCTGCTGTGGGCGATCCGCGAGAACGCCGGACTGACCGGCACCAAATATGGCTGCGGCATCGCACAATGCGGCGCCTGCACCGTGCATCTCGACGGCACCGCCGTGCGTTCCTGCGGCGTCACCGTCTCCGAGGCCGTCGGCAAGCAGATCACGACCATCGAGGGACTCGCCAGCGACGGCGGCCTGCACAAGGTGCAACAGGCGTGGCTGGAGAACGACGTTCCGCAATGCGGCTACTGCCAGAGTGGCATGATCATGGCGGTCGCCGCGCTGTTGAAGGACAATCCGAAGCCGAGCGACCAGGACATCAACGACGCCATCACCAACATCTGCCGCTGTGGAACCTTCGCGCAGGTGCGCGAGGCGATCCACGCCGCTGCCAACGCCTGAGGAGGACGGCATGAACCAGCATGTGACGCCGCGCCTCAACCGCCGGTCCTTCGTCATCGGCACCGCCGCGCTCGGCGGTGGCCTCGCGCTCGGCCTCGACATCCCGTTCGGCGGGCCGCAAATCGTGCGCGCCGCGGATGGCTCGCCCGAGGTCAATGCCTGGGTCGTGATCCGGCCCGACGACACCGTGGTGATCCGCATCGCCCGCTCGGAGATGGGCCAGGGCTCGCTCACTGGTCTCGCCCAGCTCGTCGCGGAAGAACTTGCCTGCGACTGGAGCAAGGTGACGACCGAATATCCGACGCCCGGCCAGAACGTCGCCCGCAAGCGCGTGTGGGGCGATTTCTCCACCGGCGGCAGCCGCGGCATCCGCTCTTCGCAGGACTACGTCCGCAAGGGCGGCGCCGCCGCGCGCATGATGCTGATCCAGGCGGCCGCCGACGAATGGAAGGTGCCGGTGGCCGAATGCACCGCCGCCAACAGCGTCATCACCCACAAAGCGTCGGGCCGCACGACGACCTACGGCAAGGTGGCGGAAGCCGCCGCGAAGCTGACGCCGCCTGCCGACGTCAAGCTGAAGGATCCGAAGGACTGGACCCTGATCGGCAAGGGCGTGAGACGGCTCGACACCGCCGACAAGGTCACCGGCGCGATGATCTACGGCGCCGATATGAAGCTGCCGAACATGCTCAACGCCGCGATCAAGGACTGTCCGGTCACCGGCGGCAAGCTGAAGAGCTATGACGAGGCCAAGATCGCCGGCATGAAGGGCGTCAAGAAGGTGGTGGCGATCGACGGCACCGCCGTGGCCGTGGTCGCCGACACCTGGTGGCACGCGAAGACGGCGCTCGATGCGCTGCCGATCGTGTGGGACGAAGGAGAGAACACCAAGGTCTCTTCGGCGTCGATCGCCAAATGGCTCGCGGAAGGATTGGAATCCGGGCCGGCCTTCGTCGGCAACGAGAACGGCGATGCCAAGGCCGCGCTCGCCAATGCCGTCAGGAAGGTCGAGGCGGTCTACGACTATCCGTACCAGAACCACGCTACCATGGAGCCGATGAACGCGACGGCGGTCTACACATCGGACCGCTGCGAGGTGTGGTGCGGCACGCAGAACGGCGAGGCGGCGTTCGCGGCGGTGCTGGAGGCTTCGGGCCTGCCGGCCGAGAAGTGCGAGGTGCACAAGCTGATCCTCGGCGGCGGCTTCGGCCGGCGCGGCCAGACCGACTATGTCCGCCAGGCGGTGAAGATCGCCAAGGAGATGCCGGGCACGCCGGTCAAGCTGCTGTGGTCGCGCGAGGAGGACATGACGCATGGCCGCTATCACCCGATCACGCAGTGCAAGCTGACCGGCGGCTTCGACGCCGACAACAATCTGACCGCGCTGCACATGCGCATCTCCGGCCAGTCGATCCTGTTCAGCCTGCGGCCCGACGCGCTGGTCAACGGCAAGGACCCCGCGACCTTCCAGGGGCTCGCGCCATCGGGCGAAGCCACGATCGGCTACTCCGTGCCGAATTTGCTGATCGAACACGCGATGCGCAACCCGCACATCAATCCGGGCTTCTGGCGCGGCGTCAACGTGAACCAGAACGCGATCTATCTCGAATGCTTCATGGACGAGCTCGCCAATGCGGCCGGCCAGGATCCGCTGGAATTCCGCCGCAAACTGATGGCCGATCATCCCAAGCATCTGGCGGTGCTGAACGCCGTGGCCGAGAAGATCGGCTGGGACACGCCGGCGCCGGACGGCGTTCATCGCGGGCTGGCGCAGCTCCATGGCTATGGCAGCTATGTCGCGGGCGCCGCCGAGATCTCGGTGATCGACGGCACCAAGATCAAGATCCACCGCATCGTCGCCTCGACCGATCCCGGCTACGTGGTCAATCCGGCGCAGGTGGAGCGGCAGATCGCGGGCTCGTTCGTCTACGGCCTGTCGGCGCTGTTCTACGGCGGCTGCACCGTGAAGGACGGGCGCATCGAGCAGACCAACTTCGACAGCTACAACTCGATGCGGATCAGCGAGATGCCGAAGGTGGAAGCGATCATGATCCCGAGCGGCGGCTTCTGGGGCGGCGTCGGCGAGCCGACCATCGGCGTCGCCGCGCCCGCGGTGCTGAATGCGTATTTCGCTGCCACCGGCAAGCGCATCCGCTCGGTGCCGCTGCGCGCCCAGAACATCACCTTCGCATGACCCGCGTGGCGGCAGCCGTTGGGAACAATGGCCGCCGCCGTGCTATTGCAAGATGATGACGATGTCCCGGCAGCGCACGCGCAGAGAGGTCGGCGGCCTGATCGCGGCAAGCGTTGCCATGATCGCCGCCCCTGCCGTGCTGCGCGCACAAGCGATGGCGCGCGTCATCGTGATCGGCGGCGGCTTCGGCGGCGCCAGTTGCGCCCGCGCGCTGCGCCAGGCGGATGCGAAGCTCGACGTCACCCTGGTCGAGGCCAACAAGACCTTCACGGCGTGTCCGCTCAGCAACGAGGTCATCGCCGGCCTGCGCGATATCAGTGCCCAGCAGTTCGGCTATGACAAGATCGCAGCCGAAGGCGTAAGCGTCGTGCTGCAGACGGCCACGGCGATCGATGCGCCGGCCCACAAGGTCACGTTCGCCGACGGCACCACGCTGGCCTATGACCGCCTCGTGCTGGCGCCCGGCATCGATCTCGATTTCACGGCCCTGCAAGGCTACGATGAGGCCGCCTCCGCCGTGATGCCGCACGCCTACAAGGCCGGCGAGCAGACGCTGCTGCTGCGGAAGCAGATCGAGGCGATGCCGGATGGCGGCACCGTCGCCATCGCGGTGCCGGCCAATCCGTCGCGCTGCCCGCCCGCGCCTTACGAGCGCGCCAGCCTGATCGCGCATTATCTCAAGGCGCACAAGCCGAAGTCGAAGGTGCTGATCCTCGATGCCAAGGACAGCTTCTCGCAGCAGAAGCTGTTCGAGCAGGCGTGGCAGCAGCTCTACGGCGGCATGATCGAGCGTATCCCGCTATCGCAGGGCGGCCGCGTCACCGGCGTCGACGTTGCCACGCGCACCGTCGTCACCGAGTTCGGCAACTACAATCCCGATGTGACCAACATCATCCCGCCGCAGAAGGCCGGCCGCATTGCCGCGCTCGCCGGCGCGGCCGACCGCACCGGCTGGTGCCCGATCGATGCCGCGACCTTCGCCTCGAAGCTCGTCCCGGATGTCCACGTCGTCGGCGACGCCTGTCTCGGCGGCGGCATCCCGAAATCGGCCGGCGCCGCGCAGGCGCAGGGCAAGGCGTGTGCGGCCGTGATCGTGCGCGATCTGACGGGACGGCCGTCGGAGCCGCCGCCGCTGACCGGCATCTGTTACAGCATCGTCGCGCCGGACTACGCGTTCTCGCTGGCAGGCGTTTATCAGCCCAAGGGAGACATCTTCGCCGAGGTCGAGGGCGGCCGGAGCAGCCCGGTCGACGCACCGCGCGAGACGCGCGCGCGTGAGGCCGACGCGGCGACGGCCTGGTTCAAGGCGCTGACCCATGATGCCTTCGGCTAGCTTTGTCATCGCCGCGATCGTCGCCGCCCTGCCCGCCGCTGTCGCGGCGCAGACACTCGCGCCCACTACGATCACCGGCGACGGCATCGCCTCTTCCCTCACCGGACGGCCCGGCGACGCCGCCCGCGGCCGCGCGCTGGTGGTCGCGCGCAGCTCGACCTGCATCCTCTGTCACTCCGGCCCGTTTGCGGAGGTACGCTTCCAGGGCGATCTCGCGCCCAGCCTTGCCGGCGCCGGCAGCCGTTCCACGCCCGCGCAGCTCAGGCTGCGGCTGGTCGATGCCAGCCGCGTCAATCCCGAGACGATCATGCCGTCCTACTACCGTGTCGAAGGGCTGACGCGCGTCGGTTCCGCCTGGCGCGACAAGCCGATCCTGTCGGCGGAGCAGATCGAAGACATCGTCGCCTATCTCGCGACCTTGCGCGAGTGAGCCCATATGATCGGCATGTTCGAATCGTCCCACATCTCGCGCCGCCACCTGCTGCAACTGGCGGGAACGCTGACCGCCGCCGGCGCGCTGCCGCTGGTCACGGTCCGGCCTGCGCAAGCGACGCCGGCGATGCTCGCGTCGGCGATCCGCAATCTCGTCGGCGAGGCCAATGTGACGGTCGGCAAGGTCCGGCTCGACATCCCGCCGCTGGTCGAGAACGGCAACACCGTGCCGATGACCGTCAGCGTCGATCATCCGATGACGCCTAACAGCTACGCCAAGAGCATCCACGTCTTCAACGAGAAGAATCCGCAGCCCAACGTCGCCAACTTTCACCTGACAGCGAGTGCCGGCCGCGCCCAGGTGACGACCCGCATCCGGCTCGCCGACACGCAGAAGGTGGTGGCGATCGCAAGACTGTCCGACGGCTCGTTCTGGTCGGCGAGCGTCGACGTCATCGTGACCTTGGCCGCCTGCACCGAGGAGATGCCGTGATGCCTGCCGCCCTCGTCAACGTTCCCGCCAAGGCCAAGCGCGGCGCCGTCGTCGAGATCAAGACGCTGATGAGCCACGTCATGGAGCCGGGCTATCGCCATACGGCGGCGGGCGAAGCCGTCCCGCGCGACATCATCACCAGCTTCACCTGCCGCTTCAACGGCACCGAGATCTTTCGGGCCGATCTGTTTCCCGCCATCGCCGCCAATCCGTTCCTGTCGTTCTTCACCACCGCGCGCGAGAGCGGCCGCTTCGAGTTCGAATGGATCGGCGACAACGGCTTCGTCGCCAGCGCCTCGGCGGCGATCACGGTCGAATGATGCGGAGCGCGCTTCTCGCGGTCACAGCTTTGCTGGGCGCAGCGTTGCCCGTCGTCGCGGGTGAGATTGCGGAATCCGCGCGCCGCTCCGGCTATGACTTCATGTCGTCCGACACCAGGGCGATGCAGGACGACGACACCGCCAATCCCGCGATGCTGTCGGTGCTCGATGGTGAGACGCTGTGGACGACGAAAGCGGGCACGGCGAACAAATCCTGCAACGATTGCCATGGCGAGGTCGACGTCAGCATGAAGGGCGTCGCCGCGCGCTATCCGGCCTTCAATGCCGCCAGCGCCGCTCCGGTCGATCTCGGCCAGCGCGTCAATCTCTGCCGCAGGCAGCATCAGGAAGCTGAGCCGTTCGCCCCTGAGAGCCGCGAGCTGCTGGCTCTGACAGCGCTGATCGCCCGGCAATCGCGCGGCATGCCGATCACCGCCGGCGACGATCCGCGGCTGGAGCCGTCAGTTGCGCGCGGGCGCGAGCTGTTCATGCAGCGGCAGGGCCAGCTCAACCTCGCCTGCTCCAATTGTCACGATGACAATTGGAGCAAGCATCTTGCCGGCTCCGCGATCACGCAGGGACAGCCGACGGGCTATCCAATCTACCGGCTGGAATGGCAAGGCATGGGCTCGCTGCAGCGCCGCCTCCGCGGCTGCATGACCGGCATCCGCGCGCAAGCCTTCGACTTCGACGCGCCCGACATGATCGCGCTCGAGCTCTACCTGATGTCGCGCGCGCGTGGCATGCCGATGGACGCGCCGGCGGTGCGGCCGTGAGTGCGTCGAACCAAACCACAACGCAACCAACCAAGATCGGATTGATGGGGCAACGGAGCCGCGATGCCCCGCCTCTCCTTCACCGATCCGCATGCGCAGGGACGCATCGGACCGACCCGGATGCGTCGCTGTTCGCCCTGCCGGCGTTCCACCGTCATTCCGGGGCGATCGGCAACGCGAAGCCGCAAAGCGGCTGCGCGTTGACGATCGATCCCGGAATAACGGTGCTCGTGACGTCATCGGACTACTCCGCGGGCGCCGCCTGCATCTCCGCATGCGGAACGTAGCTCTCGGACATGCCGAGCCGGCCCAGCGCGAACAATCCGCCGGCGACCACGACATAGGCCAGCGCCACCGCGGGCGTCACGCCGAGGCCGCCGCCTATGCCGACCGCTTCACCGTGCATGAAGCCGAAATAGGTCATGACGGCACCGGCGAGCGCGAACGCCGCCGCCTTGGTGAAGTCGCGCTCGATCACGAACACACCGATCGCGCCGAGCACGAGCCCGGCGAGAATCGAGCCGCCGCCCATCACCTCCAGCCCATGATACAGCACGCCCTGCTGCGGCAGCGCGGCGATCGCAGCGGTCTTGACCGCATCGACCTTGTCGGCGGCGAGGCCGCCCACGGTCTGCGCCGCCGTCACGGTCGAGGCCAGCATGGTGTCGATCTGCAGCTTGGCCCAGGCGGCGAGATGCGGCGTGAAGGCGAGCACGATCGCGGGCGCATGCTTGACCGGCGTGGTCTGGAACGCCTGCGCACCGATCAGCATGCCGATGTAGAGCAGGATCGGCGAAATCGCGACCACCGGCACGAGTGCGAGCAGCACCGAGATGATGCCGAGCCAGGACAGCACGATCACCATCAGCCCGGTCGCCGCGGAGTAGCCGATGCGGCCGCCCATCGCCTTCCAGCCGGGATGGCCGATATAGACCGCGTTGATGAAGGGGTTGCCCATCATGCAGCCGATCAGGCTGACGACGCCGTCGGCAGTCAGCACGCGCGTGGTCGGATATTCGTCGCCCGCGGCTTCCGCGCTCTCGACGTTGTCCATGGCCTCGACGAGGTCGTAGATGCCGAACGGGATCGCGGTGACCAGGATAACGCCGAGATATTCGAAGCCCGAGAACACCGTGCCGAACGCCGGCAGCGGCACCGAGAAGCCGAAATTGGCAAAGGCATCGCCAACGCCCTTGAGGCTGAGGCCACCGAGGCCGAGACCGAACAGGTTCGAGCCCCAGGCGATGACCATGCCGACCGCGATGGCGACGAGCCCGGCCGGCAGCCCCTTCGGATATTTCACGCCGCCAAACCAGCTCACCAGAATGATCGCGAAGCACACCAGGCCGATCTGCGGCGTCATGTACATCTCGAGCGCCGGGCGCATCGAGATGAAGGTGACGGAGACGCCGGCGAGCGTGCCGAGCAGCGCCGCGCGCGGCGTGATCTTGCGGATGTACGGTGCGACGAAGCCGCCGATCATAAGGATGAAGCTCTGGAAGAACACCCAGACGAGGCCGGCCGACCAGCCCTTCAGCGGATCGCCGGTCTTCAAGGTGATCGGCAGCATGATCACGAAGGTGACGATGAACATGTGCGGCACGCTGACCCCCGACGGCAGCGCGCAGACGTCGCTGCGTCCGGTCCTCTGCGCGAGGCGGTAGGCGAGGAACGCGTAGTAGAAGGTCGACAGGCACATCATCAGGCCGAGCGCCGGCAGGATGCGACCGAACACCAGGCTGTCCGGCATCTTCAGCACGAAGCGCAAGAGCCCGGTGAGCACGAGCATGTTGACGAGGATGTTGGTGCCGAAACCGAAGAATGCGTTCCAATCGCCGGGTGTCCACAGCACCGGCTTGAAATCCGCCTTGACCGCGCTTGCCGTCCCGCTTCCGCTCATCGCCTTGCTCCCCTGTTGCTGTCAGCGCCTACATCGTCGAACTCATCCGTCTCAACTCGTCTCTCGGCTCATCTCTCAGTTCATCGCCTTCAGAACCGCGGCGGAGTCAGCGACCCAGCCGAAGATGCCGCCCTGGGCCTTGATCATCTTCAGGCCTATCTCGTGGAATTCCGGGAAGTAGGACGCGCAGCCGTCGGAGATGACGACGCAGCGATAGCCGCGGTCATTGGCCTCGCGCACGGTGGTGTTGACGCAGACCTCGGTGGTGACGCCGCACACCAGCAGGTTTTCGATGCCGTGATGCTTCAGCACCTCACCGAGTTCGGTGGCGTAGAATGCGCCCTTGCCCGGCTTGTCGATCACGACCTCGCCGTCGACGGGATAGAGCGCGGGAATGATGTCGTGCCCGGCCTCGCCGCGGATCAGGATGCGCCCCATCGGGCCGGGATCACCGATGCGAAGGGATGGCGCGCCGCGCTCGACCTTGGCCGGCGGCGCATCGGACAGATCCGGCTTGTGGCCCTCGCGGGTGTGAATGACGAGCATGCCCATCTTGCGCGCCGCCCCCAGGACGTTCGCGATCGGCGTCACGGCGCGCGCGAGCTGCGAGACGTCGTTGCCCAGCGTCTCGCCAAAACCGCCCGGCTCCATGAAGTCGCGCTGCATGTCGATGATGAGCAGCGCCGTCTCGTCCCAGTCGAGCGCGATCGGCTCGGGCTCGGCGGCGATGCTCACTCCACCCGATGCAATTGAGTCCGCCATGGCGACCATTGCCTCCCCGCGAGAATGGCTCGCAAGTAACGAAGCAAGCGCTGTGCCATTGTGTACAATCGGCTCGCGCTTGCCGCGGATTTGGAAGAGACAACCGTTTCAATGACTTGAGAAAAGGACCTGAAGCTGCTCGATTGCCGGGCAGCCGCCCTCGCCGACGCCTCAGCTTATTTCTTGGGCGGCCGCTGCACGCGGCGCATGGTCCCGATGGTCAGCCCGTCGCGAAGGTGGGCAACCACCTAGGTCGTAAACGTATAGAGCGTTCCGATGACCCGCTTGAAGTAGGCATCGTCGAGCGGCGGCACGAGGTGGAAGCCACCAATCACCGCGTGAACCTTGTCAACTCCCGATGCGCGCTGGGCCTGCCTGATGGTGTTGATGACGCCACGATGGCTGCACGAGGTCAGAATCACCAGACCTTTTCCCTTCAGCAGGAAATTGGTCCCGATCTCGTGCTCGAAGTCGTCCACGACGAACTCGCCGGCGTTTTTCGCCGGCGAGACCTTGTCCGGGAAGCAGCCGAATCCATTGGCGATGCCGACCTTCTCGCGACTGGGACTGAGCGGCTTTTCAAAGCTGCTTTGCGCGATCTTGCCCGTCGTGAACGCATGATCGGCAACGACGGCCGGCCCGTCCGCCATCATCAGGATGAGGTTCGACTCCTTGATGGCCTAGCGATCGAGCGCCCCGAACTGACCACCATTCCCGACGGTCCGCGTGCAGAAACAGTCTTCACCGCCGACGAAGAAGGGCAGATCCTTCTTAAGCTTGCCCTTTGTCGCGGAGAGAAACCCCACCATGCCGCCGAAGTGATCGTAATGGCCATGGCTGAGGACGAGCGCGTCGAACTCCTCGGGCTGGATCTTCAGGATCTCCATGTTGGTCAGCAGCGTGACCGGATTGTATCCGAAATCGACGAGGATATTGCGGACCTCATTGTCACGCTGGGATTCAGCGTGCATCGAGAGGCCCCATTCCCCGACCAGGGTGGCGCGGGGCGGCGCATCCGGTGTTTCATTGCCCTGCATGCGCGCGATCGAGAGGTCACCGAGCTTTTGCGAGATCCCGAAGCGACGGACAATGATGTCGCTGACCATGCGAACCTTCAAGCGATCGACCTGCGGCACGGCTCCGCCGAGTGCCTGAGCCCTTGCGCTCCGCCCGCTCCCGACCAGCGTGCCCACCATCGCGGACACAAAGCCCGCGCCGCCGGCGCAAAGCAGGCGTCTCGACAACGACGGCGATCGAGTCATCAACCACACGGACCAAACAACATGGCGGCCTCCTCTCGGCACGACTTTCGGGTCGGGAGCTTAATCCTCTGGTCCCGGCAGCATTGACATCGGACAATGCGAGGGGCCCTGGAGGGCGATGGAGCAGCGCTTGTCGGGTTCCGTCTGGCCCAAGGCGCCGCCCGGCCCCGAACGCGATGTCCGTTCTTCAGGCCAGAGCCGATCTACCGCGGTCCAACGCCAAGCAGCGGCTTGCGCCCCAATGCGGACTACCGAGATTGAGCACGCCAAGGGCGGTTGGGGACGCCCCCCGGCGCGCATTGAGCAATGTCTGCAGGATTTGGGCACTGAAAATGGTTCTGCCTCGCGCACCGCATACCTTATAAATGATGCGTGGGAAGGCGAGGCTCGAATGACTGACTTGGAAAGCTTCATCGTCAACCAGAACCTGGTTCACTACAAAGCGCTCCTGCGAGAGGAGACGGATCCGCATAAGAGCCGCATATTGCTCCGGCTGATCGAGAATGAAATGGGGAAACTACCCGCCTCCGCGAAGCGCATCGAGATACCTAAGTCGAGATAGCCAAGATGTCCGGCTTTCAATGACCTAATTATACTTTCGTCTCCTCGGTGTGACCGCCCCTGGATCGTTCACCAGTGACACCGAACGAATTGGGCCGTCGAATGTCACATTCGACGGCCCAATTTTCGAGCGCGAGGCGCCGAGCAAAGCTCAACAGCCGATTTTCGTTTGTAAGTAGTGTGAGTTGTCTGTCTGTGGGGGAACTGATGGCGCTGACGCAGAGCGAGTGGTCGCAAACGTATCCTCGCGCCGCATTGCGGGGTGTTCTGGCGGACGCTGCAAGAACGATACCCGAAGCAAAAGCGGACACCTTCCTTGATGGCATGCCTCGCCGAGAAGATCTTGGCCTCGGCGGCTGACGGCCAAGAGACGCCGGTCGATCTATGTCGCCGCGCCATCGAGAAGGTGCAGGAATCTTGTCCTGACTGCCGCGCATGCCATGGCTTGCAAGCAGCCCACAACAGCGGTCGCTCGCACGAAAAACTGTAGATTTCCGGTCGCAGCCTGTTACGTGGAGTGACAGACATATGGGCGCATCCGAGCCACCTTGGCTTAACTGCTTCAGGCATTCATCTAAATCCCCCGCAGAGAATTGGTGCGCCTTTGAGTCGCCGGTGTGTGTCGGGTGTACGAATGCCGTGTCGTCTCACCCTTCAGTGGGCGCTCACAAAGATCCTATGAAGTCCGAGGAGATCGAAGGCTGGTTTCGCGGTCTCAAGTCGTGCAAGGTTTCTGATGGCATGAGAGATTAAGGTCACCCCGCCGATGTCGGCACGTGCCCTTTCCCGACTTGTCGACCGAGGTCCAAATGCGTCTGCTTGCCTGACCTGACCGGGCCTCATTGTTGATGGATTGACCCGGGCGGCGCGGTCCGGGGGCGGCCCATCGCCTTCCAGCTTAGAGAGTGCGCATCCGACGCACATGATTGCCCTGTTGATCTCGGTCAATGGGCGGGCTCGTATTGAGATCAAGGTCGCGCAACTTCGCAGTAGGACACTCCATGATCAAGCGATTAGTTACAATGGTGACGTGTTCTGTGCTCAGTTTGATCGGAGCCGTGGAAGTCGCCCAGTCCGACGTCATCGGGCGCTATGAATGCAACGCCCTTGGTGTCTCCACTCCCGAGCCGATAGGCGATCGCCCCGGACATGGATTGGCACAATGCCAGTTCTCATGCGTCGGCGTCGAAGGTCTGCGGAAAGGGGCGGTGCATTCTGCGATGAACGTAAGCGAGTGGGATGGTCCAACTGGAAAGCTGGTCCTCGTCGGCGGCGTCCACAGGACGCCCGGGGGTCTCGCCCTAACCAAATGCAGGAAGGAACCGCAACGATCGCGATGAAGGACGGAAGGGCAGTTGGCTTAGCCGGGTCCGGCAAGGCCCTCATCAAGTTCACGTCGGGCGCGTTGGCAGGCCTGTCCGGCAAGACCCCCAAGTTCGTAACGAAGTCAATTGGCTTCAACCGCTTCGACATCCTGTGGTCGGAGTAGCTCCGCCTATCGGTCGCTTGCGCCCCCCCGGGTCGGGGAGAGTTGCCGCCCTTGTTCCAGCGCAGGCCATGATCCGGTCCATGCAACCCAAGCTCTAGGTCTTCGGTTGCTCGTTCCTTCGAACGACGAAATGGAGAAAGGCATGAACAGCCAGCCAGCGTTCAATCGCGGATCGTCCACCGAAATCGCCGGGCAGATCGACGCCGTTGCCTGGGCCGTGTTCTTCATATGGGTCGGCATCGCCATGCTGGTGCCGGTGCCCTGGGAATGGTTTCTCATGGGTGTTGGCATCCTCATCCTCGCGGCGGAGTATGCCCGCTGGCAGATGGACATCAGGATCGAAGGCTTCTGGGTCGCTTGCGGGGTCGTGTGCTTCGCAGGGGGGCTTTGGGCGCTTCTCAACTTGCCTTGGCCACTGGCTCCGATCCTGATCATTGGTCTCGGAGTGTGGTTGCTTGCTAAGATCATCGTGGATGCTAACCGTTGACCAGCCGCCCTCTGGCCATCCTGTGTAGCAAGCCGTCTTGGGCCCAGCGGTGCATCGGTCCGGAATTTGGGCTCCAGCCGACGTTCCGGACAGCGTCCCGCAAGGTCCATGGCCACCTTGAACTTCGGGTAGAAACATGCTGCGTATTTCCAGAAATCGCGGTTGTCTGCGCGCATCCCGCCTCACTGCGGAGGAGCGTTGCGCGCGATCGTCACGACACGCGAGGCGGGGAGCGATGGCCGCGAGAGATCGCAGCATTCTCTTCAATGAGAGTGCGAGCGAACGATCGCTCGCGGACGTGAAGTCGCAGCGTCCTGACACCCCGATGCTGGTGTCACGCGCAATGCGCAAGCGTTGCAGGCGGGCCATGGGTGAGGCCTTCACCCGGCATTCCCTGCGCCCTCTGCACTATCAGGAGGGACCGAACTGATCGCAGAACTCGGGCGCGACGCGCCGCGGGAACGAGACCTTATACCAATCGCTGTTTGAAGCGTATATCCGACCCACCCACCGCTGTCGTCCCGGGCAAGCCGTGACGCGCGACAGCGCGGCGCCGACCCGGGACCCATACGCCGCGGCGGACGTGTGGCGCGAGGTGCTCACGACGCACCTGCCTCAAACTGCTCCCTGGGGTTATGGGTCCCGGCGTTCGCCGGGACGACAGCTGTGGTCGTGGCTGCAGCTCAGCACCTCACGAATGCAATGCTAAGACGCCTGCCTTGCCGCCGGCTTGCGCTCCACTGGGTGGATGTCGATGCCGCGCAACCTGCCGAGCCGCAGCACGTCCATCGCGATGGTACGGCCGATGCGGTCGCGGTCGAGCACGCGGATCAGGTCGTCGACGCCGTTGATGTCGACGCCGTCGAGCCTGATCACGACGTCGCCAGGCAGCAGGCCGGCGCGGGCCGCGGGCCCGTCCGGCTCGATCTGCATCAACAGCGCGCCCATCTTGTTCTCGACACCGGCGAGCAACGCATGTCGCCGCGGCACCGGCGCGGTCTGCCCGGACACGCCGATATAGGCGCGGCGGACATAGCCGTGGCGGATGATCTCCGACAGCACGAACTGCGCGGTGTTGCTGGCGACCGCAAAGCAGATGCCCTGCGCGCCCTGGATGATGGCGGTGTTGATGCCGATCACCTCGGCGGCCGACGACACCAGCGCGCCGCCGGAATTGCCGGGGTTGAGCGCGGCGTCGGTCTGGATGACGTCCTCGATCATGCGGCCCGACACCGAGCGGATCGAGCGCCCCAGCGCCGAGACGACGCCGGCGGTGACCGTCGATTCGAACCCGAGCGGGTTGCCGATCGCGACCACGAGCTGGCCGCGGCGCAGGCTTTTGGAATTGCCGAGCGCGGCGTAGCGCAGGTCGCGCGCGTGATTGGCGCGCAGCAGCGCCAGATCGGTGTCGGGATCGACGCCGAGCACCTGCGCATCGGTGACGATGCCCTCGACGTCGCGCAGCCGGATGCTCTTGGAGGAGCCGACCACATGGCTATTGGTCAGCACGAGGCCGTCGGGCGAGATCACGATGCCCGAGCCGAGCCCGCCGCGGGAGCCGGCGGTCGCCCCAGCCTTGGGGCCGGTTTCGACACGCACGACCGCAGGACCGACGCGCTCGGTGACATCGATGACGGCATTGGAATAGGCGTCGAGCAGCGCGCGGTCATCGGCCGGCGCAGGGTCAGACGCACGCGCCGGCGACAGCGCATCGCCGGCGAGATCGGAGGTAAAGTCCAACATGGCAAGATTTCCTTCGCCCGGTCAGATGGGTAGCAGCCGCCCCCCGCGCAAGGTGGCCGTCCGGCGGCACCGTTCCGCGCCGCCCTTGGCGAGACTCACGCGCGCTGTGATAGGACTTCGGCCGGGTATTTGATGAATGTGATTGCGGGAGGAAGCATGCGGCTGCGAGACCGGCTGTTGTCGTTGTGTGGGGCCATGGTGCTGGGAGCCGGCATGACCGGCGCGTCGCTGGCCGCAAGCGCCACGGTGCGCAGCGGCGACACGATCCAGCTCGGCGACACGGTGTTCCGGCTCGACGGCATCGATGCGCCGGAGGTCGACCAGCTCTGCATCGACGATCACGCCGATTCCTGGAGCTGCGGCGTCGAGGCGCGCGAGCAGCTCGGCAAGCTGATCGGCGGCCGCGCGGTGCGCTGCGACGATCTCGGTCCGGACAAGCCGCTCAAAACCCGCAGGATCGGCCTCTGCACCGTCGACGGCGACAGGGTCAGCCTCAACCAGCAAATGGCGCGCGCAGGTTTCGCCGTCGGCGCCGACCCGGCCGCGAAGGCGCGGGTCAAGGACGATGTCGCCGCGGCCAAGGAGGCGCTCCGCGGACTCTGGAAGGGCTGCTTCGTCGCGCCGGCCGAGTTCCGCACCGACAAGAAGGACGGCGCCCTGCTCGGCGCCGCCTGCCGCACCGACCGCGACCGCGAGATCCGTGCCGTGCTGTTCCCGGACGCGCCGAGCGCGCCGCCGGGCTGCAGCATCAAGGGCAAGTTCGCGGTGCGAGCGCGCGTCACCGGCAACATCGGCATCTATCATCTGCAGGGCTGCCCGAGCTATCCCGCGACCACCGAGCCCGATCGCTGGTTCTGCTCCGAGGACGACGCAAGGGCCGCCGGCTTCCGCCGCGCCTTCAACTGCCGCGCGCCGAAGAAGTGAGTCACAGGTGGTGGTGCGGCGCTCAGCGGCTCACGCGCCAGATCGTGCCATTGCCGTCCTCGGAAATGAGAAGGCTGCCGTCGCGCGCCACGGTGACGCCGACCGGCCGGCCCCAGACCTCGCGGTCATTGAGGACGAAGCCGGTGACGAAATCCTCGTATTCGCCGGTGGGCACGCCGTCCTTGAGCCTGACCCGGATCACCTTGTAGCCGGTGCGCTTGGACCGGTTCCACGAGCCGTGCTCCGCCGCGAAGGCGTCGCCGCGATACTCCGGCGGGAACAGATTTCCGTCGTAGAACGTCAGACCGAGCGAGGCCGAATGCGGCTGCAGCAGCACGTCGGGCACGGTGATCTTGCCCTTGAGGTCCGGGCGCTCGCCGGCATGGCGCGGGTCGGGGTTTTCGCCGATGTAGTACCAGGGCCAGCCATAGAAGCCGCCCTCCTTCACCCGCGTGACGTAGTCCGGCACCAGATCGTCGCCGAGCCCATCGCGTTCGTTGGTCGAGCACCACGGCGTTCCGGTCGTGGGCTGGATGGCGAGGCCGACGCAGTTGCGGATGCCGGTGGCGAACAGGCTGCGGTTGTTGCCGTCGGGATCGAACGCGAGCACGCCAGCACGGTCGGCCTCCCCGCCCCAGGCCGCGCCGAGCGGGTGCGCCTTGATCCAGGCACTGATTCCGCCGGCAGGCTCTCCCAGCGCTTCGCCGACATTGCCGACGGAGCCGACCGACACCAGCATGCGCTTGTCGTCCCTGGTGAAGACAACATCGCGGGTCGAATGGCCGTAGCCGGCCGGCAGATCGGGCACGACGACCTGCAGCGGCCCCTGCGCCTTCATGTCGCCGGCACGATAGGGAAAGCGCATGACGCGCTCGGTGCTCGCGACATAGACCCATTGCGGATCGGCACTCGGATAGAACGCAATGCCGAAGGGATGGCCGAGCCGGCCGGCGAAGATCTCGCTCGACGCGACCTTGCTGCCGTCCTCGCTCGGGCGCAGCACGCGGACGCGTCCTGCCCGGGTCTCGGCGACGAAGATGTCACCATTCGGCGCGGTGCGGATGATGCGCGGCCCGCTCAGCCCCTCGGCGAACAGCGCGATCTTGAAACCGTCGATGACCTTCGGCACGGCGGAGGCCGGTCGTTGCACCACTCGGGAGACGTTGGCTGCGGACGCTGTCGCACCCGGTTTGGGCAGGTCTTCGGGACGGATCAGCCTGATCGTGCCCGGTGCATCGCCCTGCCAGCTGCCGAACGCGTCCTTGCCTTTGAGCACCGCGGGCTGTGCTGTCGCCGCAGCCGTCACCAGCGCGCTCAAGGCGGCCACGATAGCCGTGCTCATCCGTCTCGTCATGCAGTCCTCACGCGTCTCGATCGGCCGTCAGCCTGCCCTGGTGCCGGCCCAGGGATCACGCGTCGCGGCGATGGGACGCGGTCACGACAGCGCCCCGAGCACGCCGCGCGTCGCCTGGTCGATCTCCTCGACATAGCGGCGGCGCGCGAAGGACTCGGTCAGGAAGCCGATCACCTTCCGGCTGTTCTCCGACTCCAGCACGGCCAGCACCTCGGCGCCGGAATCGTCGAAGATCTTCATCGCCGTCTTGACGTTCATTTCGGGCAACAGCGCGACATCGAAATATTTCGCGAGCTCGACCACCTGGATCTCGTCGGCAATGGAATCCAATTCGCCCGAGAACAAATCGGGCAAGGAGACCAGCCCGCAATAATCGTCGCTGTTGTTCACCACCACCACGGCCTGGCGCGTGCCCAGCGCGAACTCGCGCCGGCAGGCCGCGATGCTCGTCGTGGTCGGCACCTTCCCGACGTCGGAGCGCATCAGCCGCTCGACCGTGAGGTTGCGCAGCCAGCCGACATCGTTGGCGCTGCGGATGGTCTCGCCGCGCAGATGCAGGCGCCAGGTCGAGAACGAGTGGCCGAACAGGACGCGGACGCACACCGAGGTCACGATGCAGGCGGCCAGCACAACGGCGGTGACGTCGACGCTGCGGGTCATTTCCAGCACCAGGAACGACATCGTCAGCGGTCCGCCGACGATGGCGACACCGAGCGTCGCCATGCCGGTAAGCATCGCCACCAGCGGGTCGATCGCGAGCCCGAGGCCGGCCAGCGCGAGCAGGCCCGCAAACAGCTTGCCGAGCAGACTGCCGACGAACAGCGAGGCGAAGAACAGACCGCCGCGGAAGCCCGAGGCCAGCGAGATCAGGCAGGCGGCGAGCTTGAGCACGATGATGGTGGCGATCATGCCGACCGCCATCTCGCGATGCAGGTCGAGCAGCATTGCGCCGTGGCCTGCCGCCAGCACCTGCGGCGTCACGATCGCCATGGCGCCGACACAGACCCCGCCGATCACCGGGCGCAGCCACACCGGAATGCGGACGAACAGCCGCTCGACCGTCGGCGAGGCACGCATCACCACGATGCCGATGCCGGCGACGAGGAGCGCCAGCACGAACAGCGCGATGTATTGCTCGAAGCCGACCGCGCCGACCTTGGCGACCTCCAGCGAATACGGCGCGCCGGCGAGATATTGCGAGGTCAGCGCACCCGCCAGCGAGGCCGCCAGGATCGGCGCCGCGCTGCCGACGGAGTAGACGCCGACGATCAGCTCACAGGCATAGAACGCCCCCGTGATCGGCGCGCCGAAGGCGGCCGCAATGGCGGCGGCCGCACCGCAGCCGAGAATGAGGCGCATATCGTTGCGGCGGAGCGTGAGATACTGCCCAAGCAGCGAGGCGACGCCGGCGCCGATCTGGGTGTAGCCGGCCTCGAGCCCGACCGACGCGCCGGAGCCGTTGGAGACCAGGGTCTGGCCGCTCACCACGATGCTGTCGCGCATCGACAGCCGTCCGCCGCGCAGCGCATTGGCCTCGACGGGGTCGACCGCGGCCGCGATCTTCCAGCGCCGCCGCAGCCATTCCATGATGCCGAGCGCAAGGCCGCCGCAGGCGGGCGCGATCAGGGCGACCACCGGGTTGACCCAGGTATGAGCGCTGAGCCGGACATCGATCGGGATGCCGTAAATGACCACATGCGCGACTTGCGCGATCAGGCTCATCACCGTCACGATCGCACCCGTCGCAACGCCGATCACCAGGGCCAACGGTATCAGGTAGAACTCATTGCTGCGCAGCAGTGCCCGCAGCCGCGTGACCACCCGGTTCGAAGCCTTGCGATCGATGATATGCGACAGCGTCGACAGCACGGAGAGCCGTTTCTTCTAAGATGAGGCCTCGCCGTGGCAATAACCCGTCGCAACTAGCGGAACAAGCGCGAATTCCTTTCCGGTCGAAACGTGGTTGACTGGTCCGGAAAGTGGAACCGCCGCGGCTCGCGCGATCCGCTCCTCAACTGCGCCACCGCCGAGGTCACAAGCGGCCCAGGTGCAAAACGACGGCGCCCGCCACGGGAGACTCCGCAACGGGCGCGCGCAACTCAAATCGAGGAGATGTACCGTTCAGACCCGCTCGATGATGATCGCGGGTGCCATGCCGCCGGCCGCGCACATCGTGACCAGGCCGCGCTTGAGATCGCGCCGCTCGAGCTCGTCGAGCAGCGTCCCGATCAGGATGGAACCGGTGGCGCCGATCGGATGTCCCAGCGCGATCGAGCCGCCGTTCACATTGACCTTGGCGCGGTCGAGCTCGAGGTCGCGGATGTACTTCTCGGCGACGACGGCGAACGCCTCGTTGATCTCGAACAGGTCGATGTCATCAAGCTTGAGCCCGGCCTTGGCCAGCACCTTGCGCGTCGCCGGCACCGGGGCGTTCAGCATCAGGGTCGGGTCATCGCCCATATTGGCCATCGCCACGACGCGTGCCCGCGGCTTCAGGCCATGGGCCTTGGCATAGGACGGCGACGCCAGCAGGATCGCCGCCGCACCGTCGACGACGCCGGAGGAATTGCCGGCGTGATGCATGAAGTCGATCTCGAGGCCGGGATAGCGCTGCAGGATCAGGTTGCGATAGGTCGTGCCCTTCTCGTCCAGCGCGTAGTCGGCGATCGCCGGAAACGCCGGCTTCAGCCCGGCCAGCGCCTCGGCCGTGGTCTGCGGCCGGGGGTATTCCTCGTGGTCGAGCGCGAGGCTGCCGTCCTCGCGATGCACCGGCACCAGGCTCTTCTTGAAATGGCCGGCAGCGATCGCAGCCGCCGCGCGCTTCTGGCTCTCCAGCCCGAGCGCGTCGACGTCGGCGCGGGTGATGCCTTCCATGGTGGCAATGGCGTCGGCACAGACGCCCTGGTGCGACTGCGGATGCAGCGCGCGCAGATGCAGATTGCCGGCGTCCATCATCAGCGGCCCCTCGCCGCGCCGGCCGTCCATCGACATCATCTCGCAGCCGCCGGCGACGACGAGGTCCTCCTGCCCGGCCATGATCGAGCTTGCTGCGATGTTGACGCTGGTGATGCCGGAGCCGCAGAAGCGATCGAGCGTGACGCCCGAGGCGCGGATGTCGTAGCCGGCGTCGAGCGCCGACATGCGGCCGAGATCACCGCTCTGCGGCCCGCGCTGCGACGAGCAGCCCCAGATGACGTCCTCGACGTCGCCGGTGTTGATGCCGGTGCGATCGGCCAGCGCGCGCAGCACGGTGGCGCCGAGATGCTGCGGGTGCAGTCCTGCGAGCGCGCCCTTGCCGGCCTTGCCAATACCGCGCGGCGTTCTGCAGGCATCGATGATGAGCGCGTCGACCATGGTGTTTCCTTTGCCCGATACCGTTGTGAACTGACAGCCGCGCAGCGTCTCGGTGCCCCGCGCGCCCCTCTTTGCTGTCGCATAGCATTGCGCATGTGGTCTCCACAACGGCGCTCGAAGCCGCCGGCGCATGACCAAAACGCACGCCATGGCGTTGACGCAACTCACCTTTCCGTCGCACGAACAATTCCGCGGATCGGCGCGCTCGGGCTGCCTTCTCGCAGACTGGTTGAAGAGCAGCCCATCTCGCCCAGTCGCGCTGCAACGCAGCTCGAACGGAGGGTCTCAGCAACGTTGGCAGTAGGACTGCAGAGCATTGTCCAACCAAGCGAACTGACCGTTCACCCAATGCTTCTTGTCATGCTGCAGAGGCTGCAAGATCCTCGAACCCAGGAACTGACTGGGATCACGGCGGTCGGCTGCCCCGCTGCAATGCGGACGCCACACGGCTCCGGATCGGGAGCACGCCATGATCACGACGCCATGTTGTGAGGTCGCCTGATCTCTCCATCGTGGCGTGACGATAGCAAACACGAACGATGCCGGAGCCTGGCAGGCAACGCCTGCCCGCGACCACGGCCATTCCGAGGAGGACGCTCTGATGATGAGACGATATCTGCTGGCCACCATGGCCGGACTGGGAGCGGCGACGGTGCTCGGCGCCGTCCCTGCGCAAGTTGCTGCCCAAGAGGGCAAGATCCCCAGCATTCCCGGCCCCGATCCGGCCACCCGGACGCCGAGCTTCAAGGCGCCGCCAGGCAGCGTCGATACCCACACGCACATCTTCGGGCCGGCCTCGACCTATCCGTTCTCGCCCACCCGCCCCTACACGCCGCCCGATGCGTCACTGGAGATGTTCCGGGCGCTGCACGCCAAAATCGGTGTCGAACGCGCCGTCATCGTCAACGCCACCGTCCATGGCACGGACAATCGCGTCGTCACGGACGCCATCGCGCAGAGCAACGGCAACTACAAAGGCGTCGCCAACATCAACGCGGCGATGTCCGACGCCGACCTCACGGCGCTCGGCAAGGCCGGCATCTGCGCCTGCCGGTTCGCCTTCCTCCGCCGCCTCGGCGGTGTCGGCGACATGAACGTCTTCCGCACCCTGGTGGACCGCGTCGCGGCGATCGGCTGGCACGTCGACATTTATCTCGAGGCCGGGACAATCCAGGAATTCGTGCCGATCCTGAAGGCGCTGCCGGTCACCTATGTGATCGACCACATGGGCACGATCAGCGCCGCCAAGGGCATCGACGATGCGGAGTTCAAGGCGCTGCTCGACCTGCAGGCCAGCGACGGCAAGTGCTGGATCAAGATCACCGGTCCCGAGCGCGCCTCGGCCTCCGGACCACCGTTCCACGACGCCGTGCCGTTCGCCCGGAAACTGATCGAGAATGCGCCCGATCGCGTCATCTGGGGCACGGACTGGCCGCATCCGAACGTCAAGATCATGCCCAATGATGGTGATCTGGTCGATCTGATCCCGCTCTACGCCCCGGATCCGGCCATGCAGCGAAAGCTGCTTGTCAGCAATCCCGAACGGCTGTTCAAGTTCGAGCCCAAGAGCTGAGTCACCGCCAGCTGCAACTTCGAGCCCTTCAGCGACAGGACCGATCATGACTGCCACGACCCTCACCGCCGACAGCAAGGCAGGCGCCCGCCGCGGCTGGTGGAAGGAGCTTTGGGTCCAGGTCATGATCGCGATGGCAGCGGGCATCCTGCTCGGTGCCGTCAAGCCGGATCTCGGCGCCCAGATGCAGCCGCTCGGCGACGCCTTCATCAAGGCGATCCGGATGCTGATCGCGCCGATCATCTTCTGCACGGTGGTCAACGGCATCGCCCACATGGCCGACATGGCCAAGGTCGGCCGCGTCGCGATCAAGGCGCTGATCTATTTCGAGGCGATCACGACGCTGGCGCTGATCATCGGCTTGACCGCGGTGAACCTGTTTCAGCCCGGCGTCGGCATGAACATCGACCCGGCGACCATCAACTCCGCGACCATCGAGCCCTATGTCAAGCAGACCGCGGCGGTCGGCTTCGTGCCGTTCCTGCTCAACATCATCCCGCAGACCTTCGTCGGCGCGTTTGCGGAAGGCAACATCCTGCAGGTGCTGTTCATCTCGGTCATGTGCGGCTTTGCGCTGATCTGGCTCGGCGACCGCGCCAAGCCCGTGACCGACGTGATCGATGTCGCCGGCCAGATGATCTTCGGTGTCGTTCGGATCGTGATGTGGGCCGCCCCGCTCGGCGCATTCGGCGCCATCGCCTTCACCGTCGGCAAGTTCGGCCTGGGCTCGCTGGCCAAGCTCGGCCTGCTGCTCGGCAGCTTCTATCTCACCTGCCTGATCTTCATCGCCGCCGTGCTCGGCCCCATTGCCGCCCTCACCGGCTTCAGCCTGTGGAAGCTGATCCGCTACATTCGCGATGAGGTGCTGGTCTGCATCGCCACCACGTCATCGGAGACCGTGCTGCCGCGCATGCTGGCGAAGCTCGAAGCCGCCGGATGCGAGCGCGGCATCGTCGGCCTGGTCATCCCCACCGGCTACTCGTTCAATCTCGACGGCACCTGCCTCTACCTCGCCACCGCCGCGGTGTTCCTGGCGCAGGCGACCAACACTCATCTCGACATCAGCCACCAGATCGGGCTGCTGCTGATCCTGCTGGTGACGTCGAAGGGCGCAGCCGGCATTGCCGGCGCCGCTTTCGTCGTGCTGGCCGCGACGCTCGCCGCGACCGGAACGATTCCGGTCGCCAGCGTCGCACTGGTGCTCGGCATTCACCGGTTGATGTCGCAGGGGCTGACGCCGACGAATTTGATCGGCAACGCGGTCGCCACCATCGTCATCGCAAGGTGGGAAAACGCGCTGGACAAGACGCGTCTCCAGCAGGTGCTCGATGGCGAAGCCGGCAGCGAACTGACCGAATCAGTCTGATATCAGCGAGGCGACCGATGGACTGCGCAGCTACCATCCTGAGGCAGGCCGTCATTGTCGCTTTCGTCGCGTGCGCGACGCTCGCTCCGGTTCGAAGCTATTCCGCTGATGTCGACGTGGCACGCACTCTCGCGCCGACCGGACATCTGCGCGCGGGACTCTATCCGGGCACGCCGACATCGATCCTGCCCGACGGGACCGAGAATCCCCGCGGCGTCGGCTACACCATCGGCAAGGAAATGGCGCGCCAGCTCCATGTCGACTACGAGCCGGTCGTGTTCGCCAAGAACGCCGAGGTGCTCGAGGCCGTCAAGACCGGCGCGGTCGACGTCGCCTTCACCAATGCTTCGCCGGCGCGCGCAAAGGAGATGGATTTCGGTCCTGTCTATCTCGAGATCGAGCTTGGGTATCTCGTGCCCGACGGCTCCCCGCTTTCCGACGCCGGCGATGTCGACGCGAGCGGCCGCAAGATCGGCGTCACGACCGGCAGCACGTCGGATGCGACGCTCGGGCGCGAGCTGAAGAACGCGACGCTGGTCCGGGCGCCGACCTTGAAGGATGCGGTCGCCATGCTGACGAGCCGCCAGATCGATGCCTTCGCCACCAACAAGGCGACGCTGTTCGAGATCGCCGAGCAGGTGCCAGGATCGCGCGTGCTCGACGGGCGCTGGGGCGAGGAGCGCCACGCCATCGCGATCCCCAGGGGCCGCGACGCCGGGCTCGACTTCCTGCGCAGCTTCACGGCCGAGATCCAGTCGTCTGGCCTCGTCAGCGCCGCTGCTGAGCGCGCCGGACTGAAGGGCATTGTGTCGCCAGGGAAATCGCCCTGACGCGTCGGCGCGCAGTGCCGCCGGGGATCGCGGTGTTCTCCGCATCGGACAGCGACAGACTGCGGATCAGTGCGACACCGACGTGAGAAGCGAAGCGCATCGCCAAGGGCCTCTCACAATGACGCGCTGAAGTCCGAGATGAGCGCGTCATCCTGAGATGCCGCCGCTATCTCGTTTCAGCCGGTCACCGAGAAACGTCAGTCGTGAATTGACATCATTTGCATAGACACCGATTTGCTTTCGCCGCATTGACGCCGATCAAACGGCGCATGACCTAAAATTAATAGTTATCTCCTTTCGTATGAGTGGTGCGCTCGGCTAATGAAAGCGCAACGGCGGCGGACTGATCTCGCAGCGTCGTCCAGCAAGAAACGATCTGAAACTACGGAGTGAGCGCCTGCGGACAACAGTCACGCCGCGTCGTTCGTGTGTGTGACGATCACTCGACGATCACTTGGCGAATACTTGGAGACGATCATGAACAAGCAGCTTCTGCTCAAACTTCACCGCTGGATCAGCCTCGTCTTCGCGCTGCCGCTGCTTGTCATCATCGTGACCGGACTGATCCTCTCCTTCGAGCCGATGGCGCAGGTCGCTGCCGTCAAGCCGCAGAGCGTCGATCCGGCGCGCGTGATCGCGCTGATCAAGCAGCATGATCCCGACGGCAAGGCACGCGGCCTGTCGATCGATGCGTCCACACAGCACCTCACCTTGCAGGGTACGCCGGGCGCCGAGGTCGACATCACGACCGGCGCCGCGGTCGAGAAGCCCGCGATGGCGAGCGTCTTCCTGTGGGCGCGCAGGACCCACGAGCATCTGATCGGAATCCCCGGCCTCACCTTGATCTCGACCATCGCAATGGTCAGCATCATGATCATCGGCATCCTGATGGGACTGCCGCGGCTGCGCAACACGCTGTCCGGCTGGCACAAGGGCACGGCCTGGTTCACGCTGCCTCTGATTCTGCTCAGCCCGCTCACCGGACTCTGTCTCGAGCTCGGCCTGACCTTCGCAGGCAGCGCTCCGCCCACCGCAGCCAAGCGCATCTCGCTGCCTGACGCCGTCAGCATCGTCTCCAGGGACCACGACCTTTCGTCGGTCAACTCGATCGGCAATCGCGGCGGGCGGATGATGGCGAGGATCATCGAGGACGATGAGCTCAGGGCCTATGCCGTGACGCCCGACGGGCTCTCCGCATTGCCGCGCAACTGGCCGCGCCTGCTGCACGAAGGCAACTGGTCGCTGATCGGCAGCGCGGCCAACGTGCTGATCTCGATCGCGCTGTTCGCACTGCTGATCACAGGCGTGCTGATCTGGGCGCAGCGCCGGCTGCGGCGCCCGAATCGCGCGCGCACCGTGCTGGCAAAGCCGGTGGTCGCATCCTCGATGCCGTCCTGACGAGCGGCGACCGTCCACGGAGCCGGCTCGACGCCGCGAGCCGGCCTCTAACTCCGTCTCGCACGCTGCTTCGCCAAAGGCCGGCCCGCGCCGCGCGAGCTCGGCGGCAGACCTTTTTCGATCATTGTGACAAGAACGACGTCGCTGCCCGACCGCTGCGGAAATGGAAGCGGCGCGTTGTCTACTCTCACCTCAAAAATTTGATGCGCCCGTCCGGTGCAAGCGAGCACCGGCGCCGCACAGGACGAAGCTGTGCGCATCACCGCCCTGTCATCAACGTGACTTGACTACGTCTGTGCTGCCCCGCATGGTCCCGATGGAAAACGAAACGGTTTAGTTTTATGTCCGATCATGTCCGAATGTTTCCCGCGCGTTTGAGGGGGGTCCCGACAGGCCGCGCGATGTCCGTCCCGCTCGGCCTTTTTGGCTGCAGCGTGCTGCTCGCATCCTGCGCCGTCGGCCCGGACTTCATGTCCCCCGAGGCGCCGGTCGCGACCGGTTACGTCGCCGAGCGACGCCTCGCCGCGACCGCCAGCGCCTCGACGCCGGGCGGCAATGTGCAGAGCTTCGCACCCGGAGGCGATCTGCCCGGCACCTGGTGGGCGCTGTTTCATTCCCGGCAGATCAACGCCTTCGTCGAGGAAGCGATTCGCAACCACCCGGACATCGAAGCCGCGCAATTGGCGCTGCGTGCTGCGCGCGAGAACGCGCTGTCGCAACAGGGCGCGCTGTTTCCGCAGCTGAGCGCGAGCGGATCCGCCGAACGCACCCAGGGCTCCACCACACAGAACGGGCAATGGCCCGGCCAGACCTCGCTCTACACGCTCTATGGCACGTCGGTAAGCGTCAGCTACGCGCTCGATCTGTGGGGCGGCACGCGACGCCAGGTCGAGGCGCTGCAGGCGCAGGCCGACTACCAGGCGTTCAAGCTGGAGGCGACGCATCTCGCGCTGACCGCCAATGTCGTCACCGCCGCGATCAGCGACGCCTCACTGCGCGATCAGATCGCAGCGACCGAGGAGATCATCAAGGCCGAGACCGACCAGCTTGGCCGGATCCAACACCAGTTTGATGTCGGCGCCATCTCCAAGTCGGACGTGCTGGCGCAGGAGGCGACGCTGGCGCAGGCCAAGGCGACCTTGGCGCCGCTGCAGAAGCAACTCGCGCAGCAACGCAATCAACTGATGGCCTATCTCGGCCGGCTGCCGAGCCAGGACCGCGGCGAGCATGTGACCCTCGCGGAGCTGCGGCTGCCGCGCAAGCTGCCGGTGTCACTGCCCTCCTCGCTCGTCCGGCAGCGTCCGGACATCCGGCAGGCCGAGGCTACGTTGCACCAGGCCACAGCGACGGTCGGCGTCGGCGTCGCCAATCTGCTGCCGCAGGTGACGTTGTCGGGCAGCTACGGCGCAAGCGGACCGGGCCGGCTGTTCTCGCCGACGACCATCGTGTGGGATGCGGCCTCGAGCGTCAGCCAGAAGCTGATCGACGGCGGCACGCTGTATCACACCAAGGAGGCTGACGTCGCCACCTTCGAGCAGGACTTGTCGCTCTACAAGAGCACGGTCATCACCGCGTTCCAGAACGTTGCGGATTCGCTGCGCGCCATCCAGTACGACGCCGAGGCGCTGAAGGCCCAGGCTGCCGCCGAGAAAGCCACGGCCGACAGTCTCGCCATGGCGGTCGAGCAGTTCAAGAGCGGCGCCGTACCCTACGCCAACGTCATCAACGCGCAGCAATCCTATCTCAACGCACGCGTCTCCCGCATCAAGTCGCAGGCCACCCGCTTCAGCGACACCGCGGCGCTGTTCCAGGCGCTCGGCGGCGGCTGGTGGAATCGCCAGGACGAGACCCCGGCGGCGCTGCCCCGCGCCAATCCCGGCTACTTCGCCGGTCCCAATCGTACGACCCAGGAAGCAATGTAATGAAGAAACGCATGACGATCATGCTGGCCGCCATGGCGGTGCTGTTCGGCGGCCTCTACGGCTTTCAGACATTCAAGGGCATCATGATCGCCAAGGCGATCGGCGCCATGGCCAACCCGCCGCAGACGATCTCGACGGTCGTTGCGGCGACCGCACCATGGCGCTCCAACCTCACCGCGGTCGGCTCGCTGCGCGCCGTCAACGGCGCCGATCTGGCGCTGCAGGCCGCAGGCATCGTGCAGGGCATCCAGTTCAATTCGGGCGACACCGTCGAAGCCGGCCAGCAATTGCTGCAGCTGGTCGCGACCGACGACGTCGCCAAGCTGCAGTCGCTGCAGGCGACTGCCGAGAACTATGCCATCGTCGTCAAGCGCGACGAGGAGCAGATCAAGTTCAACGCGGTCAGCCAGGCCACGCTCGATAGCGATCGCGCCAACCTGAAGAACGCGCAGGCCCTGGTGACGCAGCAGAAGGCGATCGTCGAGCAGAAGACGCTTAAGGCGCCGTTCGCCGGCCGGCTCGGCATCCGCGCCGTCGATCTCGGGCAGTATCTCGGCGCCGGCACCACCATTGTCACCCTGCAGAGCCTCGATCCCATCTTCGTCGACTTCTATCTGCCGCAGCAGTCGCTCGCCGACATTCGGATCGGCCAGGACGTCGCCATCACGGTGGATGCCTTCCCATCCGAGCGCTTCACCGGCCAGATCTCGGCGATCAACGCCAAGGTCGATTCCACCAGCCGCAACGTCCAGATCCGCGCCACCCTGCACAACGAGGCCGCCCGGCTGTTGCCGGGCATGTTCGCCAAGGTCGAGATCGCGACCGGCAGCCCGGAGCAACTCGTCACGCTGCCGCTGACGGCAATCGTCAGCAACCCCTACGGCGATCTCGTCTACGTCGTCGACGATCTCAAGGACGGCCAGGGCAAGGCGCGGCAGATGTTCGTCAAGAGCAAGCCGGCCAAGGGCGACCGGATCGCGATCACCGACGGCGTCAAGCCGGGCGAGGCGGTCGTGATCGCGGGACAGATCAAGCTGCGCAACGGCAGCCCTGTGAGAGTCGACAACTCACACGTACCGGTCGCGGAAGCCGCGCCGGATGTCGTCGATCAATAATCCGGCCAGCCCGCGCCCACCAGAGTCATCACCATGCGTTTCACAGACATCTTCATCCGCCGGCCGGTGCTGGCGCTCGTGGTCAGCGCCCTCATCCTCGTGCTCGGCCTGCGCTCGATGACGACGCTCGCCATCCTGCAATATCCGCGCACGCAGAACGCCATCGTCACGGTGAGCACGGCCTATGCCGGTGCCGATAGCGACATCATCGCCGGCTTCATCACCACGCCGCTGGAGAACGCGATCGCCCAGGCCAACGGCATCGACTACATGACGTCGACCAGCGTCACCGGCAGCAGCACCATCACCGTGAACCTGCGGCTCAACTACGATTCCGGCAAGGCGATGACCGAGATCAACGCCAAGGTGAACTCGGTGCTCAACCAGCTACCGACCGGCACGCAGCAGCCGACCCTGACCTTGAAGGTCGGCCAGACCATCGATTCGATGTATATCGGCTTCGCCAGCGACGTGCTGGCGCCGAACCAGATCACCGACTACCTCACCCGCGTGGTGCAGCCGAAGCTGCAGGCGGTCTCCGGCGTGCAGACCGCCGAATTGCTCGGCGCCAAGAAATTCGCCCTGCGCGCCTGGCTCGACCCCGACAAGCTCGCGGCCTATGGCCTGACCGCGACCGACGTGTCGACGGCACTGTCGGGCAACGACTACATCTCCGGGCTCGGCACCACCAAGGGCCGCCTCGTGCAGGTCGACCTCGCCGCCGCGACAAATCTGCATTCGCTGGAGCAATACCGCAATCTCGTCGTCAAGCAGGTCAATGGCGCCATCATCCGCCTGCGCGATGTCGCCAATGTCACGCTCGGCAATGACGACTACGACAGCGCGACGCGCTTCAACGGCAAGACTGCAGTCTACATCGGCATTCAGGTGGCGCCAACGGCGAACCTGCTCGACGTCATCAACGGCGTGAAGGCCGTTTATCCGGAGCTGCAGCGACAGCTGCCGAACGGCATCACCAGCGAGATCCTGTACGACTCCACCGATTTCGTGAACTCGTCCATCGACGAGGTGATCCATACGCTGGTGGAGGCGATCGGGATCGTAATTGTCGTCGTCTTCATGTTCTTGGGATCGTGGCGCTCGGTGCTGATCCCGGTGATCGCCATTCCGCTGTCGCTGATCGGCACCTTCGGCCTGATGCTGCTGATGGGCTTCTCCATCAACCTGCTGACCTTGCTGGCCCTGGTGCTGGCGATCGGCCTGGTCGTCGACGACGCCATCATCGTGGTGGAGAGCGTGCACCGCCTGATCGACGAGGGTGTACCGCCGGTCGAAGCCGCGATCCAGTCGGCGCGGGCGCTGGCGAGCCCGATCATCGCGATGACCGTGGTCCTGATCGCGGTCTACGTGCCCGTCGGCTTCCAGGGCGGCCTGACCGGGGCCCTGTTCACCGAGTTCGCCTTCACGCTCGCCGGCGCCGTCACCGTCTCGGCGGTGATCGCGCTGACGCTCTCGCCAATGAACTGCGCCTGGCTGCTGCGCCGGACCGAGCGCGACGCCACCACGTTCGAGGCGCGTTTGGTGAGGACGATCGACCATGTGCTCGAACGGCTCGCCCACTTCTATCGCCGCTGGCTCGAAAGCGTGTTCGCGACCAAGCCGGTGGTGGTGGTGTTCGCGCTGCTGCTGCTCGCGATGATTCCCTGGCTCTATGTCAGTTCCACCAGCGAGCTTGCGCCGGACGAGGACCAGGGCATCGTGCTGTCGCTGACGAATTCGGCGCCCTCGGCCACGCTCGAGCAGCGCCAGTTCTACGGCCAGCAGCTGTATGGCTTGATCGCCCAGCGCCCGGAGACGCGCACCGTGTTCCAGATCGACACCTCGACACAGGTGATCGGCGGCTGGGTTCTGAAGCCCTGGGATCAGCGCAAGGCGACGACCAAGACCCTGCAGCCGGAATTCCAGCAGCTCCTGAACGGCATCGCCGGCGCCCGCTCGGTGGCGTTCCAGCCCTCGCCGCTGCCGGGCAGCAACGGCCTGCCGGTCCAGTTCGTGATCGGCACCACCGGCGCGTTCGGCGAACTCAACGACGTGTCGCGCGATTTCATGGCCAAGGCGCTGGCGAGCGGCCGATTCATCTTCCTCGACAGCGATCTGAAGATCGACAAGCCGCAGACCACCGTGGTGTTCGATCGCGACAAGGCCGCCGATCTCGGCCTCAAGATGAGCGATCTCGGCGGCGCGCTCGCGACCATGCTGGGCGGCAATTATCTCGACTATTTCAGCCTGGAGGGCCGCTCCTACAAGGTGATCCCGCAGGTCCGGCAGAACGACCGCCTCACCGACAGTCAGTTGCTCGACTATTCGATCCGCACCAGCGGCAATGCCATGGTGCCGCTGTCGACCGTGGCCCGGCTCGAGCGCAAGACGATCCCTGAGTCGCTCAATCACTTCCAGCAGATCAATGCGGCAACCATCTCCGGCGTGGCGATGCCGGGTATCGCGATGGGCGACGCGCTCGCCACCTTGAAGGAGATCGCGAAGTCGCTGCCATCGGGTTACTCGATCGACTATGGCGGCGCGTCGCGACAGCTCGAGCAGGAATCCGGCGGCTTCGTCACCACCTTCGTGTTCGCGCTGATCATCATCTTCCTGGCGCTCGCCGCCTTGTTCAACAGCTTCGTCGATCCGATCATCATCCTGGTGTCGGTGCCGATGTCGCTGGCGGGCGCGCTGATCTTCATCAGCCTCGGCATCGGCGGCGCCAGCATCAACATCTACACCCAGGTCGGCTTGGTCACCCTGATGGGCCTCGTCAGCAAGCACGGCATCCTGATGGTCGAGGTCGCGAACGAGCTGCGCGAACAGGGCAAGGACCGCACCGAGGCGATCATCGAAGCGGCCACCGTCCGCCTGCGGCCGATCCTGATGACCACGGCGGCGATGGTGCTCGGCGTGATCCCGCTGATCACGGCGAGCGGTGCCGGCGCGGTGTCGCGCTTCAACATGGGCCTGGTGATCGCCACCGGGCTCGCCATCGGCACCCTGTTCACGCTGTTCGTGGTCCCCGTCGCCTACGCGCTGATCGCTCATCGCGGCACGACGCATGAGATGACGGTTCATGGCGGCGAGGCGGCGGCCGTGCGTTGAGATGCAGATGAAATGTGTGAGTTAGTCGGAGATCTTGGAAGTCACATCGACCGTCATCGATGCGGGTGACGGACAGCAACGTTCCTCGATAGCATCCGCGGTATGGGTCCCGGCGTTCGCCGGGACGACACCGGTGATGTGGCGCGGTCGTGCCAAACACACTGCTGTCGTCCCGGCCTTGCGCCGGAACCCATACCGCGTGATGGTCGTTGGCGGAATAGCTCTCGGTCATCACCTTCCGCACCAAAAATCCCGCTGGAGCCGCTACACCGGCTCCAGCACCATCAATCCCGTCGCCGTGTTCGAGATCGGGATGTGATAGTTGGAATGCTCCTTGCGGACCTTCTCCGGCAGGGTGCCGCGCGCGACCATCCAGTTCAGCAATTCGACGCCCTGGGTGCCCGACAGCTCGACCAGCTCGGTGGTCGAATACTTCGTCGCCCAGGCGGGATCGTCGACCAAGCTGGCCATGAACTTCTCGTCGAAATCCTTGTTGATGAAGCCGGCGCGCTCGCCGTCGAGCTGATGCGACAGGCCGCCGGTGCCCATGACGACGACGCGTTCGTCCTTCGGCCAGGATTCGATGGCCCGCGCCAGCGCCTGGCCGAGCCTGTAGCAGCGCGCGGCCGACGGCAGCGGCGCCTGCACCGTGTTGACGACCACGGGCACCACCCGCACCGGCCATTTCTGATCGGGCCAGCACAGCGCCATCGGCAGCGTGAAGGCGTGATCGACCACCATCTCCTGGCAGGTGGTGAGGTCGAAATCCTCCTTCACCAGATGCTCGATCAAATGCCAGGACAATTCGCTGTCACCCTTGAACGGCGCGGTCTGCGGAATGCCCCAGCCTTCGTCGGCATTGCTATAGCTGTCGGCCGCGCCGACGGCGAAGGTCGGCATCTTGTCGAGGAAGAAGTTGAGGCCGTGGTCGTTATAGACGAGCACGACCACATCGGGTTTGACCTTGGCGAGCCATTCGCGCACATGCGGGAAACCGTCGAAGAACGGCTTCCAATACGGGTCCTGCTGCAACCCCTTGGCAATCGCGCCGCCGATGGCCGGAACGTGGGACGTGGTGATGCAACCTACGATCTTCGCCATGATCACCCCCTTGCCGCCAGAAGCTTGGCCTTGAACTGCTCTTTCGTCAGCCCGGTCTGCTGCGCGCCGATGTCCTGCATGTCCAGACCGAAGATGCCGGCGAACTTGGCGAGGTAATAGGCATTGCCGCCGGCTTCGATCAGCTCGAGCACATTGCGATTCTTGATCGCCGCGCGCTGCTGCGCGTTGAGGCCATATTTGGCACAATAGCCGTCCTCGTCGGCGACGAAGGCCTTGCGGTTGGCGGCATCGTTGAACGAGTAGCACATCTTGTTGAGGGCGTAGCCTTTGCGGGCCTGCTCGCCGTCGAAGATGGTGGTGCCGGGCACGGGCTGCCGGGCTGACGTGGTGGACATCTGAGCCTCCCCTGGTCGTGTTTCGGACGGCCGCGCTTGATCTGGATCAAACGCGGCGCCGTTCGTGCCCGCCAGTATCGCCGACAGACACCGTCAATAAAGGCCGCGCGACCGATCCGATCCATGAGCCAATTCGATCATTTGGACCTCGACGGCCATCTGCTGCAGCTCCTGCTCGCCGTCATCGAGGAGGGCTCGGTCACCCGCGCTGCGCAGCGGCTCGGCGTCACGCAGTCGGCCGTCAGCCATCTGCTCGACAAGCTGCGCGCGATCACCGGCGATCCGCTGTTCGTGAAGTCCGGCCGCGGCATCGTGCCGACCGCGCATGCGCAGCTCTTGGCGCTGCGCGCCCGCGCGCTGCTCGACGACCTCCGGAGCTTCTCGCACACCGCTGCATTCGAGCCGGCGAAAATCTCCGCGCAAGTGACGATCGCGGCCAATGATCTGCAGCGCGACCTGCTGCTGCCGTCCCTGCTCCGCTACGCCCGCGCGCAGGCGCCGGGCCTCAGCCTGCGCGTCATCCCCTCCGGCGCACCGACGCCGGAGATGCTACGGGAAGAGCACTGTCAGCTCATCATCACGCCGCGCCCGCCCGAGGGCAGCGACATCCTGCAGAAGCGGCTGTTCGAGGACAGCTATCGCGTGTTCTACGATGCGGGCCAACGCGAGCCGCCGCAGAGCCTTGAGGACTATCTCGCCAGCGACCACGTCACGGTACTGTACGAGCCGAGGCGCCGCCTCGACATCGACGAGATCATGGCCGAGCGCGGCATCGTCAGGCGGTTCGCGGCGCAGGTGCCGGGCTTCGGCGGCATCGGCCCGTTCCTGCGCGGCAGCCGCATGATCGCGACGCTGCCGAGCCTCCTGCGCGCCTACATGCTGCGCGGCCTGGCGGTGGCGCCGGTGCCGGTCCCCTGCCCGGCGATGCCGATGTACATGGTCTGGCACCTGCGCCACCAGGACGACCCGCTGCACCGCTGGCTGCGCCAGCAGCTCGAGATCGTGGTCGCGCCGAGCTTGGCCGCGGCCGCCGAGCACATGCCGGTGATGGCGTGACTCATCCCGAGGGGTGAGCGGCCCTCACGCCGGCGCGTGGCACACCGCCTCGATGTTGTTGCCGTCGGCGTCGCGCACGAACGCGCCGTAATAGTTCGCGTGATAATGCGGCCGCAGTCCAGGCGCGCCGTTGTCCCGTCCGCCTGCCGCGATCGCCGCCTGATAGAACGCATCGACCGTGGCGCGATCCTTGGCGTGGAATGCGACATGCGTCGAGGTCGCGGCCGTCCCGCCGGTGCCGATCCAGAAATCCGGACGACCGTCGCCGAAGCCGGCGTGATCACCGTGGCCGCCGGTCTGCTCGTTGGTGATCTCCATCATCAGGACGTAACCCAACGGCGCCAGGGCCGCCGCATAGAAAGCCTTGGCGCGGACAAAGTCGGAGACAGGGAAACCGACGTGATCGAGCATGACGATCCTTTCCATGGTGATCGGCGAATGCTAGCGCCGTGGGCCTACGGGCGCAACATCATGCACGCGGCGCGCGATCACATCGCGAGGATGCGCCGCGCCGTCTGTTGCCCGCTGGCCAGCGCCGCCTCGACCGTTCCCATGTCGCGCCCGCGATACAGCGCCTCGCCGGAGATCAAGACACGACCGCCATCCCAGCGCGAAAGCGTATCCTGCGCCTCGCGGGATCCTAGCGTCGCATAGGAATAGGCCCCGCGCGCGAACGGATCCTTCGCCCAATCCGTGACATGCGACGCGAGGAGCTGCTGCCTCAGCGAGTCCACCGGCTGCGAGAAAATGCTCGCAAGCGCCGAGAGACCCGACTCTATCAAGGCGACATCGTCGAGCGCGACGAAAGCGCTGGCCGGCGGCCCGGCGAGCCAGCCGGTCAGCACCGCATCATCGTTCGGATGCTGCGTCCACCACACCGGCACGTCGGCATCGGACAGCACGAACAGCATGTCGGAGAGGTCCTCGGTCCGAGCCTCTCGCCACCACCGGCGCTCGAAGCGCAGCAGCAGCTTGATGACGTTGCCGAAGCCGATGGCTTCGGCTGCGGCCAATTGCGAGCGCATCGCCGGCGGCAGCGCGATGGTCCGCAGCAGCGGCAGCGGCACGGTCAGGAGGACGATATCGCCGCGCTGCGCGCGGCCGTCGGCGCAGCGCACGACGACGCCATCATCGGAGCTCTCCACCGCGCGGACCACCGCCTCGAGCTTCATCGCCACGCCATGCGCCCGGCACTCCGCCACCAGATGATCGAGCAGCGCCGCGTAGCCGCCGACGATGCGTGCCTGAGCACCGCGGTCGCCGCCCATCCACTCGTCGCGCAGCGCGAACACGCTGGCACGACCAGGATCGGCGGCATCATAGCCCTGCACCATCCCGAGCACCGACTTGCGCAGGGCGGCAAACTCCGCGCCGCCGAAATGACGCTCGAGCAGCGCCGTGACGGTCATATCCTGATCGAGCTGCCGCGCCACGCGGTGCAGTTGGCGCATCTGCCGATCGGCAGGATCCTCGCGCGAGAACGCGCCGTCCATCACGTACCAGCGCGCGCCATCGACCGGCGTCGAGGTGAGCCCCGCCTCGGCCATCAGCGCGTGGGTGACCGGCGCCTCGCCATGGATGAATTCCGCGCCGGCATCCGCGCGATATCCAAACCTGCTCGCGGGCAGCGGATGGATGCGCCCCCCGCAGCGGTCGCGCGCTTCCAGCAGCGTCACTTGCTTGCCGGCGCGGGCCAGCTCACGCGCCGCCATCAGGCCCGCGGCACCGCCCCCGACGACGATGACGTGCATTCGCCGCTCAGCCATGACTTGCCTGGGCCGGCAAGGGCGAGCCGTTGGTGATCTTGTAGCGCAGCCACAGCGCGCCGCCCTCCAGCGCCGTGCTGCTTTCGAGCGTCATCGCCGTGATCGGCGCGCGCTCGCCGGACTCGGCTTCGGTCGAATCGAACACGCTGGGTGCCCCCTTGGCGCCGTCCACGGCCGGACATAGAACGAGGTTGAACTCGTCGACCAGACCCGCGCGCAGAAACGCGCCGTTGGCGCCGCCGCCGCCCTCGAGCAGCAGGCGCTTCACGCCGAGCTCCTGCGCGACGATCTCCAGCACGCGTGAGAGATCGAGTTTCGACTGGCCGGCGAAGACGTAGGAGACACCCTCGCCGCGCAGGCCCGCGAGATGTGCATCCGACACGGCCTCGGTCAGCACGACGACGATCGGATCGCCGCCGATGTCGGCGCGGCCCCAGCAGATCTTGCCATGGGGATCGAGCACGATGCCGTAGGCCTTGGCGCCGCGTCGCGCGATCCAATGGGTGCGCGGGATTCGCTCCGTGGTCTCGGCCGGATAGGCCGAGCCCTTGGCGAACTCCTGGCCGGTGACGCGGCCGATCAGCCAGGCATCGCCCCCGAGCTGGTCATGCACCTGCTCGAACAGATC
Organism: Bradyrhizobium sp. SZCCHNR1053; assembly: GCF_032381235.1. Classification (NCBI taxonomy): domain Bacteria; kingdom Pseudomonadati; phylum Pseudomonadota; class Alphaproteobacteria; order Hyphomicrobiales; family Nitrobacteraceae; genus Bradyrhizobium; species Bradyrhizobium sp. SZCCHNR1053. The sequence goes on along the minus strand of NZ_JAUHJM010000004.1, from coordinate 127,789 downwards.
GCCCGATCCCTTCGGACGCCAGCGGCTCGGCAATGTCCGGCCGTCGACGCTCGACGCCATCAGGCAGATGACTTCCGGTTTCATGCATCCTCCTTGTCGCCGCTGAACGGGGTCACCGAATATCGCCTCGGCGGCGTTGTCAACGAAACGGCGTGCGTTTCGTTCGATCGCGGCCGCAACGCTCGCCTGCGCCGTCGCTGTAACCGCACGAGTTCCTGCGCTAGTTTCGGGATTGAAACGGAGCCGATCATGGACGCTGCGCCGCGCAGACGAGACGCCATCGGTTTGCGCAGGGCACGGCGCGGTGCCCTGCATGCTGGCCGACAGCATCGCCAACCAGGGCGGCCACGCCGCGCCGTGGCGCTCCGTGTGGATTCGCCGCCTTCCTGGCCTCGCTGGGCGGGGCAGTCGCGCTCGACCTCAAGCGGCTGTTCTTCCTGCTCATCATCATCCCCGTGATCGTGCTGTTCCTCATCGTGTTCGGCGTGATCGGCGGCTGTGTCGTTCGTAGGACGTGCTCGCCGCTGGCCGAAGGCTTGGGTCTCGGCCTGATCCTGGCGTGGTCGCTTGGGGTGTCGTTTCCGATGTTCCCGCCGGGCTAGCGCGCGTTTCCGACGTGTGCGAACGAACGTGCTGTACTACGATCATGAACGCGGACATGAAGCACGCGCTTCGGGCGCGCCGTCGCCCCTTTCCGACCCGACATGCGTCGCCTACGATCCGATGGAGCCAGCATGGCAAAACACCGCATCTACACGACGAGCTTCGCGAGCGTGTACCGATTGTACGTCGCGAAGGCCGAGAAGAAGGGACGCACCAAGGCAGAGGTCGATCAGGTGATCTGCTGGCTGACGGGCTATGGCCAAAACGAGCTTGAGTCCCGGTTGGAACGTCAGACGGACTTCGAGACCTTCTTCGCGCAGGCGCCTGCGATGAATCCCGCGCGGACCTTGATCAAGGGCATGATCTGCGGCGTCCGCGTGGAGGATGTCGAGGAACCGACGATGCGGGAGATCCGCTACCTGGACAAGCTGGTCGATGAGCTGGCGCGGGGAAAGGCAATGGACAAGATCCTGCGCAAGGCATGATCGCAACCCGCGACGCGATCTTCCTCAGTCCTGCTCCTGCCCTGGCGCCTGCCGCAGCATGAAATGGCCGAAGGCGGTGGCGATCGGCTTCGTCGCATCGTCCTGCCAGGCGCGGGCCTCGAAGGCGACGACGCGGCGGCCCTGCTTGACGATCGACGCTGATGCGATGGTGTCGAGCGCACGGCCCGACCTCAGATAGTTGATGGTGAGGCCGACCGGCTTCGGCGGCGCCGTGGCGCCGAGCTCGCGCATCACGGTGACGATCGCCGCGGTTTCGAGAAACGCACCGGTCATGCCGCCATGGATCGCAGGCAGCACGGGATTGCCGATGATCCGGCGCGAGAACGGCATCACCAGCGTGTCGTTCTCGGCGAAGCGGATGCCGAGGCTGCGCGCGAACGGACTGGTGGGAAACGGCCCCATCGGATCGTCCGGTGCGTCGAGCGGCGGTGGCACGCCGTCGAAGGCCGCCCGGTCGGTCAGCATGTTGGTGCGGTTGGCGCCAATCATGAAGCAGGCGGTCGCGGTGGCGACCGGTGCGGTCTCCTCCTCCTGATAGGCGGTGGCGCGCACGAACGCGATCGAGCGGGTGACGCGGAAGCATACCGCATGGGCCTTGACGTCGAGACCGGGGGTCGCCGGCTTCTGATAGTCGATGCGCAGATCGAGCGTGGCGATCGCCCGGCTGCCGTCGAGCGCGAGTTGCACCGCCATGCCACAGCTCTCGTCGAGCATCGCGGTGACGACGCCGCCATGGATGACGCCGGTCTCGCTGTCGCCGACGAACACCGGACGATAGGGCAAGGTCGACCAGGCCTCGCCGGGCGCGAACCGGTCCATCCTGAGCCCGCTGATATGGCCATAGACCGAGCGGCGCTGCCTGATGGCCTCGGCGAGCTCGTCGAATGCCGGCGGTGTGGCGATGGGCGGAATGTTGGACATGCGCGATTTAGATCACGATCCCGAGGACGCACGAAGCCTTTTCCGACGGATTCGAATTGTGTGCCGGCGATCCAGGCCGGATCATCGCCGTCCTGCATCCGCACGATTGAGCGCCGCCGATCGTGCTCACGACTCAAGGCTGCGAGCCTGCATTCCCGCAAAACTACGTGGATGAAATGTTCCGCCGGCGCGGCGCGCTTAGAACATTGGCAACCTTAATATGATCATAATTGCTGCCATCAAATCCCGGAGACCTGTCGATGCGCAGACCCACCAAGACGCCGGACGCCCCGCCGAGCAGCGGCACGGCCTCTCTACGAATTGTCCTGAGCCTGGCGCTCGCAGCCAGCGCCGGTGCGATGTGGTGGAGCAGCGGCGGCGCCAACAGCTTCTCCTTCGGGACCGGAGCGCCTTCGCTCGAGACCCGCGTCGCCGCCCTGACATCGGAGCTGACGCAGCTCAAGGCCGAGACCGCCCAGTTGCGCGACCGCCAGAGCGACACCTCCGGCGAGCTTCTGCAATTGCGCGCCAGCCTCACCACGGCCGAAACGGGCCTGGCCGCCTTGCGCACCACCGCCGACGAGACCGAGGCGCGCCGCCGCGATACGGCCGACAAGATCGAGTCCGATCTCGCGCTGCTGAAGCGCCAGACGATCCGCCTCCGCGGCGCCCAGGAAGATGCGGCGACCGAGCTGAGCGGGCTGCGCACCGCGGCCGCGAACAGCGACGTCACCATCGAGCAGCTCCGGACCTCCACCGGCGAGATGCGTCAGCAGTTGGCACGCATCGAGACCGCCCGCGAGGCGACCAGCTCGATCTCCCGCAGGCCTCACCGTGTCAGGCGCGTGGCGCGCGCGACCGAAGCGCAACATGAGCCGCAGCCTTTCCTGATGCAGTGGCCCGGCGTCATCCCCGCAGGTCGCAACTGATTTGAAGTGCCATCCGGCCTGACCCGCGAACCCAGTCAGGCATCAGGCCGGCTGGTCACCACCAGCCCGGCTGCACCGGCCGGTAATAGGTCGGAGGCGGACCGCGACGGCGCGGCGCCGCGACGGGCTGGCCATCCCAGCTGCGCTGGAAAAAGCTGCCGAAGCCATCGTCATATTCGTCGCCGCTGGCAACGTCGACATTGGTCGTCGGCCGGCGCGTGATGAAGCCGCCCTGCGGCTGGTTGCTCAGCACCGCGACGAACTCGGTCCGATAATTGGTCTCGCTCGACAGCGGCTCGTCCGAGACGATGATCGAGGAGCGCGGCACGGCCGTCGGCGCGATCCGGGCGAGCACGTCCTTCGGAATGGTGATGCGGTCGAGCGCGTCCTTGGCGGTGTCGCCGTCGTCGATGGTCACCGCCGTCCAGCGCAGCCCCGCGCCGTTCTGTGCCACTGCGGTGAACACATGCGTTCCGATCGGCCGGTCGGGATCGCGGATGGTCACCGGCGCCTCGATCGAGGTGTCGAACACCTCGCCGCCGCCGTCGGGGGCCGGCTTGTGCGTGTTGCGCCTGACATAGAGCATCTGCGTGGAACGGCTGATATAGACCGAGACCGGCTCGGTCGCGAGCCTGGCGTCCGTCGCAGCCTTGCTCGTATCGACCTTCCTGGCCGCAGCCGCCTTGGCGGCATCCTTGGTCGAGGTCGCCGCAGCGAGCTTCGCGGTCGCGTCCGACTTGGCGGCCTCGAGCTGCGCCGCCGCGTCGGTCGCCTTGGCGGCGGCCTTCTGATTCGCATCCTCGGCCAGCGTCCTGGCCTGATCGGTCTTGGCGGCGGCCAGCTTCCTGCCGGCGAATTTGAGCTCGGCCTCGGCGCGCGCCTTGGCCTGCTCCAGCTTGCGCAAGGACGCCTTCAGAGCCTTGGCCTCGCGCTCGGCCGCGGCAGCCGCCGCCTTGGCCTCGTCGGCGAGCCTGGCGGCGTCCTCGGCTTCGCGGCCGAGCGTCGCGGCGCGCGAGGGCACCGCGGCGAGCGCCTCTGCGGTCGGCACGAACAAGGCGGGATGGGAGAACTCGACCGGCGCCGGGTCACCGGGCGCGATGATCACCCGCATGCCGATCCAGGTCCGGTCGAACAGCTTCTCGGCAAAGCCATAGGGCATGCGGACGCAGCCATGCGAGGCGGCATAGCCGGGCAGCGGCCCGCCATGCAGCGCCACCCCGTTCCAGGTGATGCGCTGCATGTTCGGCATCCAGGCGTCGTCATAGAGCGTTGAGCGGTGGTCCTTGTCCTTTTCCAGCACGGCGAACACGCCGGCCGGCGTCTCGCGGCCGGAGACGCCGGTCGACACCGGCGCCCGCCAGATCCAGCCGTCGGCGTCGTAGAACGTCACCTTCTGGGCCTTGATCGATACGATCGCCATGATCGGATCGCCATGCGCGCGCGGCGCCGTCGCTTCGGTCGCCGGCGCGGGGCGCGCCTGCCGCGCGTTGGCCGCGGAGCTGGGCATCGCCAGCGCCGCCAAGGCCGCAAGGGTCATCAAGACCGGTCCGCGACGCCGCATCGCTGCAAGGTTCTGAGCCGCCGTGGATCGTGTCACCATGCCTTGTCCCGATTCGTCATTGCTGTTCCGCCCGCGCCGGCGCGATCGGCGCAGGACGATCTATACGCTCGATCAAGTCTTGGGGTGAAGTGAGGCGAAGAAGCGTCCCCGAATCACGAGGCCCTCGCCGCAATTGTGTCAGGCTCAGGCAACAAATTAGACTCAAAGCACGCCCGTCTGCCTCTCATCGCTGGAACCCAACGACCCTCATCCAATCACCCGCCGGTTGCCCATCGCTTAACGCCGAGCAGGCCGACGGGGTCCGTCGCAGAGGTCCCCTAGCAATTCGCCGACCACAAGGCGCTCGCGTTCCTGAAGCCCGATGCACGAGCGCCGAGCGTCACGGGAGATCGACCTCAAACCTGCTTCTCGAAGAACAGATCCGGATATGGATCGTCGTTGAAGCGGTCGATCTCGGTCCAGCCGGTGCGGCGATAGAGCTGGACGGCCTCGGTCAGCGCGCTGTTGCTGTCGAGGCGGAGCGTCGTGATCGACAGCTTTCGCGCGGCGTCCTCGGCCGCATCCATCAGCCGCCGGCCGAGGCCAAGCCCGCGCGCCGCGGGCGCGACCCACAGCCGCTTGATCTCGGCGACATCGCCGCCGCTGCCCTTCAGCCCGACGCAGCCGAGCGGCAGGCCGTCGGACAGCGCGACGAAGAAGGCGCCGCGCGGGGGCGTCATGTCGGCGGCGTCGGGATCGCGCGACAGCGAAACGTCGAAGCCGCGTTCGAACCGTCTCGACAGCTCGGCGTAGTACTCGCCGAGGCAATAGCGCGACTGCTCGCTCCTGGGATCGGTCTCCTCGATTTTGATGCGGCTGCGTCCGAGCGCGGCCGCGACCAGGTCCATCGCCGCCAAGAGCGCCTCGGGCTGCCCGTGACGCGCCAGCATCGATTCGGCCTGAGCGTTGGAGAGCGTCTCATAGGCCTCGAATTCGCGCCGCCCGGCGGCTGTGAGCCTGGCGATGCGGCGGCGCGCGTCGTCGGGATGCGGCCTGGTCGTCACCAGCCCCTCCTCCTCCAGGCTGCGCAGCAGCCTGCTCATCAGCCCGGAATCGAGCGCGAGATAGTCGCGCAGATCGGCGACGTCGCTGCGGCCATGGCCGATCGCATTGAGCACGCGGGCCGCCCCGAGCGGCCGCCCGCGCCCGAGAAACGAGGTGTCGAGCGCGCCAACCTCCGAGGTGACGGCGCGGTTGAAGCGGCGGACGCGAGAGATGGGGTCGAGCATGATGTCTGACTTTAGTCAGATATATCCCTCTGTCAATCGTCCGGGCCCGTGTTGCCCGCACTGTCATCATCCGCCACCGGGTCTCGCCTTCGGCGAGCCCAATGACAGGCTCCGGCGGATGATCCAGCACGCCGCGGCGTCGCGATTGCCCACGACCGTCTCTGGAATACTGGATCGTCCGCCGTCGCGGACGATGACAGTGTGGTGGAGACGATCAGCAGCGTCTTCGTGGAGCGAGACAACGCAAACGCAGGCCGTCTTTGGTGCCCGCTCCACGCGACAAAAGCATCCCAAACAAAAAGGGCGGCCCAGCCGCCGGCCGAAGCCGGATGCCGGACCGCCAGGTTTTCCCCGGGAGGAACTCAGTTCAGAAGCTTGGCGACGTTGTCCTTGGTGACGAGATCGAGGCCGGTGTAGATCACGTCCGGCACCTTCTCGCCCTTCTTGATCGCGAGCAGCGTGTCCATCGCCTTCTCGCCCATCTCGAACGGGCGCTGGCCGGTCAGCGCGTTGGAATAGCCGTCACGCAGCAATTCGAGCTGCATCTTGAGCGTGTCGGCGACAACCAGCGTCAGCTTGCCGGCGTCGATGTCCTTGCGGTTCTTGTTGACGAAGGCCTTGTAGCCCTCGGGCGCGAACATCGGCCAGCCGCCGATCGGCACGATGGCGCCGAGATCCGGCGTCGCGGTGCGCAGATCGGCCATCTGCTGCACGGCGAGCGCGGGATCGTCGTTGCAGAAGGTCGGCGAGCCCGCCACCTCCGTCCACTTCGAGCCCTTCAGCGCCTCACGCACGCCATCGACGCGCTCGGCGAGGTTCTTGGCGCCGGGGCCGCCGGAGACGACGGCATATTTGCCGCCGTCGGGTCGGAGCTGCAGCAACTGCTTGCCGAGCGCCAGCCCGAAATCCTTGTTGTTGGTGCCGATATAAGCGATGCGCTTGGAGCCCGGCGCATCGGCATCGAAGGTGATCACCGGAATGCCGGCGGCGGTCGCCGCCTCGATCGACTTCGTCATCGCGGCAACGTCGGCCACCGAGATCGCCAAGCCGTCGACCTTCTGCGTGACGAAGTCCTGGATGATCTGCGCCTGGGTGGCCGGCTCGTGCTCGACCGGACCCTTGTAGATGCACTCGACGTTGCCGAGCTCCTTGGCGCGCTTCAGGCAGCCGTCGCGCGCGACGTCGAAGAACGGATTGTTCATCGCCTTCGGCACGATGGCGAAGCGGTATTTGGTCTCGGCCTGCGCCGGGGCCAGCATGATCGCGAGCGATGCGACCGCATAGAGCAGCTTCTTCATGGGTTTCCCTCCTCCATGTCTATCCCTGATGATTGTCTGTTCCGGGTGAGGATAGACGCGCTTGTCATCCCGGCCAGTATTCGTCACAGCAGGCGTGCGCGGATACGATCCACCAGCACGGCGGCGATGATGATCACGCCGACCAGAGTCTGCTGCCAGTAGGAGTTGACCTGCGCCAGCACCAGCCCGTTCCTGATCACCTCGAGCAGCACGCAGCCGACGATGGCACCGAGCGGGCCGCCGAGACCGCCGGCGAGGTTGGCGCCGCCGATCACGGCCGCCGCGATCACGTTGAGCTCGTAGGACGTCGCCATGTTGGCGGGCGCGGAGCCGAGCCAGCCGGAGATGATGATGCCCTGCAGGCCGGCGGCGAGCGCGCCGATCACATAGACCTCGATTTTCACGCGGGGCACCGAGACGCCGGTCAGCTCCGCCGCCTTCTCGTTGCCACCGATCGCGAACACGTGGCGGCCGAACGCGGTGTGGTGCAGCACCAGCGCCATCACCAGCGCCAGCGCAATCAGATAGATGAAGGGCGCCGGCACGCCGTAGACATCGCCCTGCGTCAACGCATAGAAATAATCGGCGTCGGGGCCGCCGGGGAAGCTGCCCTTGCCGTTCGAGATCACGTAGCTGAGACCGCGCACGATCGACAGCATGCCGAGCGTGGTCACGAACGGCGACAGCCCGAGCAAGGCGATGCAGACGCCATTGATCAGGCCGACGACGAGCGAGACCGCAAGGCCTGCCAGCACCGAGACGATCAGGATCAGGCCGGGCACGTTGGCGACCACGGTCTTGCCGTCCGCGGCGAGATGCACGAACAGCGATGACAGCGGCATCCCCGGTGTCGACAGCGTCGTCATCACCATCGAGGTGATCATCGCCGCGAAGCACATCATCGAGCCGACCGACAGGTCGATGCCGCCGGTGATGATCACGAAGGTGATGCCGAGCGTCGCAATGGCGATGAAGGAAAAGTTCTTGGCGACGTTCTGCAGATTGCCCTCGGTCAGGAAATAGGGACTGGCGAAGCTCATCACGATGATGAGGGCGATGAGCGCCAGCGTGACATAAGCGGTCTGCGAGGCGAACACGCCGCGGTGCCACCATCTGATGGCGCCGACATTGGTGAAGGTGACTTCGGTGCCGGCGGAGCGGGTCTCGGATGGAACGGACATCACGCCGCCTCCTTGGCGCCGGTGATCAGCGCAGTCACTTCCTCGGGGCTGGTCTCGCCGACCGGCTTGTCGGCCTTCTTCTCGCCGCGACGCATCACCACGACGCGATCGCACACCGCGAAGATGTCGGGCATGCGGTGCGAGATCAGGATGACGGCGATGCCCTGCTCCTTCAGCCGATGGATCAGGCTCAGCACCTGCTCGACCTGGCGCACCGAGATCGCCGCGGTCGGCTCGTCCATCATCACGAGCTTGGCATTGGACAGCCGCGTGCGCGCGATCGCCACCGCCTGGCGCTGGCCGCCCGACATGTCCTTGACCAGATCATGCGGGCGTGTCTCCGAGCGCAGCTCGCGGAACAGCTCGAGCGCGCGCGCCTCCATGCCCTTGTGGTCGAGCAGCACCAGCGGGCCGAAATTGCGCTTCAGCTCGCGACCGAGAAACACGTTGGCGGCGGCGGTGAGATTGTTGGCGAGCGCCAGGTCCTGGTAGACGACCTCGATGCCGACGCTGCGCGAATCCATCGGACGATGGAAATGCACATCGCGGCCGCCGAAACGGATGGTGCCCTGGCTCGGCGGAAAATTGCCGGCGATGATGCGCACCAGGGTGGACTTGCCGGCGCCGTTGTCGCCCATCAGGCCGACGACCTCGCCGGCGTCGATCGAAAGATCGACGCCGTGCAGCGCGCGGATCGCGCCGAACTGCTTGCCGAGGCCCTTCAGCTCCAAGACTGGCTCCAAGACCGGCTGCGCGGCGGTGCTCATCACGGCTCGCTCAGCCTCATTCGTCATCGTGCGCAGGCTGCTGTCATCAGACATAGCGATTTACCACGCTTTCGAGATATTCCTGCCGGCCGGAGCGCGGCTGCGGATCGAGGCCGGTGTTGACGGCGCGGTCGGCGAGCTCGGCGAGCGAGCGGCGGCCGGCGAGGATCGCCTGCCCCTCCTCGCCGTCCCAGCCGGCGTAGCGCTGCGCGAGCGGCGCCGTCAGGGCACCGTCCTCGAGCATCTGATCGGCGGCGATCAGCGCACGCGCGCAGGCGTCCATCGAGCCGACATGGGCGTGCAGCAGATCATCCGGATCGATCGACTGCCGGCGGATCTTGGCATCGAAGTTCAGGCCGCCCGTGGTGAAGCCGCCGCCCTTGAGCATGTCGTGGAACACCAGCGCCAGCTCCGGCACGTTCATCGCGAACTGGTCGGTGTCCCAGCCCAGCAGATCGTCGCCGCGGTTGATGTCAAGCGAGCCGAACACGCCGAGCGCCTGCGCCAGCGCGATCTCGTGCTGGAACGAGTGGCCGGCGAGGATGGCGTGGTTCTGCTCGATGTTGAGCTTGACGTCATCGAGCAGATCGTAGCGCCGCAGGAAGCCGTAGCAGGTGGCGACGTCGAAGTCGTACTGATGCTTGGTCGGCTCCTTCGGCTTCGGCTCGATTAGCAGCGGCCCCTTGAAGCCGATCTTGTGCTTGTGCTCGACGACCAGCGCGACGAAACGGCCGAGCTGGTCGAGCTCGCGCTTCATGTCGGTGTTGAGCAAGGTCTCATAGCCCTCGCGGCCACCCCACAGCACGTAGTTCTGCCCGCCGAGGCGGTGCGTCACTTCGAGCGCGGCGCGGACCTGCCCCGCCGCATAAGTGAAGACATCCGGATCGGGATTGGTCGCGGCGCCCGCCATGTAGCGGCGATGCGAGAACAGGTTGGCCGTGCCCCACAGCAGCCGCACCTTGGCAGAGGCCATCTTCTGCTCGAACAGGTCGGCGATGGCGTTGAGATTGGCGACCGACTCCTTCAGCGTCGCGCCTTCCGGCGCGGCGTCGACGTCGTGGAAGGTGAAGAACGGCACGTCGAGCAGCCGGAACAATTCGAACGCGACGTCGGCCTTGGCGCGCGCCATTGCCAGCGCATCATCGCCATGCTGCCAAGGCCGCAGGAAGGTCTCGCCGCCGAACGGATCGCTGCCCGGCCAGCAGAACGAATGCCAGTAGCAGACCGCGAAGCGCAGATGATCCTCCATCCGCTTGCTCCTGATCAAGCGGTCCTTGTCGTACCAGCGGAACGACAGCGGGCTGCGCGACTCGGGCCCGCCATAGGTGACGGTTGCGCCGGTCTGGAAGAAGGGAGCCTGAACGTTCACGAGGGTCTACTCCTTGAGAGCGGGATAGAGCTTGCGCCATTGCGCGTAGGCAGCGTCGTATGCCGCGCGCTGCGGCGCGCGGGGTTCGAAACTCTGCAGCCGCTGTGGCCTGCGGCAGACATCGGCCGGTGCTTCGCCGGTCGCGGCGAGACGGCCGAGCCGCGCGGCGCCGATAGCGGCGCCGACCTCGCCCTCCTCGACCCGGTGTACGGTGACGCCGAGCACGTCGGCCATGATCTGCGCCCACAACAAGGAGCGCGAGCCGCCGCCGACCAGATCGAGCTCTTTGATCGGCTGCGCGCTACGCGCGAGCGCGGCGAACATGTCGCGTGAGGCAAACGCCACGCCCTCAAGCACCGCCTGCACGAGATCACCGCGGCCGGCGGCGCTGCGCAGGCCGACGAAGGCGCCGGCGGCATGGGCATCGTTGTGCGGGGTGCGCTCGCCGTCGAGATAAGGCAGGAACTGCACCGGGCTCGGACGTTCGACGCGCGTGCCGAGCGGCGCCAGCAGCGCGGCTTCCGGCGTCTCGAGAATGCGCGCCAGCCACGCCAGCGAGGCCGCGGCCGACAGCATCACGCCCATCTGATGCCACAGCCCGCCGAGCGCATGGCAGAACGCATGCACGGCCGCTTCCGGCGCCGGCGCGAAGCGGTCGGTCACCCGGAACAGCACGCCTGATGTGCCGAGCGACAGGAAGGCATCGCCGGGCGTGATGGCACCGAGTCCGATTGCGCTCGCCGCGTTGTCGCCGGCGCCGCCTGCGATCACGACATCAGCGCCCATGCCCCAGCGCCGCGCCAGTTCGGGCGACAACACGGCGCTCCGCTCATTGCCCTCGACCAGGCGCGGCATGTGATCGAGACCGAGCCCGGTCGCCGCCAGCAATTTCTCCGACCAGCGCCGCGCGCCGACGTCGAGCCACAGGGTGCCGGCCGCATCCGACATGTCCTCGACCATCTCGCCGGACAGCCGATAGCGCACATAGGCCTTCGGCAGCAGCACCGTCGCGACCTCTGCAAAGATCTTCGGCTCGTGCTTCGCCACCCAGACGAGCTTCGGCGCGGTGAAGCCGGGCATCGCGAGATTGCCGGCGATCGTGTGCAATTCGGGGCAGCGGCGTTCGAGCTCGGCGCATTCGGCTTGCGAGCGGCCGTCATTCCACAGGATCGCGGGACGCAGCGGCCGGCCGTCGCGACCAAGCAAGGTCGCGCCGTGCATCTGGCCGGACAAGCCGATGCCGCGCACCGCTGACGTCTCACGCGGACGCTCACGCGCGAGATCATCCACCGCGCCGATGACGGCCTCGACCCAGTGATCCGGATTCTGCTCGGACCACAGCGGCTGCGGATGCGACAGCGACAGCGGACGCGAGGCGTTCGCGATCAGCGCGCCCGTCTCGTCCTCCAGCACGGCCTTCACGCCGGATGTGCCGACATCCAGTCCGAGAAACACGACTCCACTCCTCCCACACGGACCGCCAGGCGCCTCGGCGATCTGCGTCGCCTCGAAACCAGCGCCTCGGTCGTTTCTCATTCCGTGTTCGGGCCGACCGCATCACCGCGGCCATCCGCTCACGGCAGATTGTCCCGCATCACGATGTCGATGCGGATCGTCTCCTGTTCGCTCAGGATCGGCTCGCCGCGCGCCAGCGCCAGGAGCACGCGCACGGCAGAGCGCGCCTCGTGTCCCGGGTTCTGCGAAATCGCCGCATCCATCACGCCGTTCAACAGCAGCTTGCGCGTCAGCGCCGTCACATCATGGCCGACGAACACGATGTCATCGACCCTCCCCGACTCGGTCAGCGCCTTGGCGACGCCGGCCGTGCCAGCGCCGACATTGTAGAGCCCGACGATGTCGCGATACTCGGTCAGCAGCTCGCGCATGAGGTGCTCCGAGCGATCGTCCACATCATGCCCCTCAGCAACCGGCAAAACCTCAAGTTGCCGAAACTCCGCCGCCAGAACCTGGCCGAAGCCGAAGATGCGCTCGGCATGATCGCGCAGGCCTTGCGAGCCGGCCATGATCGCGACCCGCCCCGCCCTGCCGCCGGCGAAGCGTCCGACCAGCGCACCCGCGGTGCGGCCAGCGGCGATGTTGTCGATGCCGACATAATGATGCCGCCGCGACGACGGCACGTCGGAGACCAGAGTCACGACCTTGGCGCCGGACTCGACGAGATCATTGATCGCGGCGCGCACGCTCGGATGGTCGAGCGCCACCACCGCCGCACCGTCTACGCGACCGACCAGATCTTCGAGCTTGCCGGCCAGCACAGCCGGATCGAACACGTCCGTCGTGACGACATCGACCGAGAGCCGGCGCGCGGCCATCCAGCTCGCCAGCTCGCCGAGATGCGCCTGAATCTGCTGCATGAAGGGATTGGCACCGGACGGCATCACGAAGGCAAAACGCCGCGAGCGGGCACGGGCGAGTTCGGAGGCCGCCGCATGCGGCTGGAACGCACTGCGCGCCATCGCATCCTTGACGCGTCGCACCGTGTCCGGGCGCACGCCCGGCCGGTTGTGCAGCACGCGGTCGACGGTGGCGAGGCTCACGCCCGCCTGCCGCGCAATATCCCGCAATGTCAGCGGCGCGTTCATGATCCTCCCCTTTGGGTTGAGGACCATAGCGCGGTTTTTGAGGTGCGCAACTCATTTTTCAGGGCGCGCGGGGAGGCCGACAGACTTTAGCAGTTGGCGCTAATCCAACAGCGCGCCCCGATCATCTGTCCGCCGATCTCGAGCTGAGCGAAGTTGCACCAGCGAAACACGGCGTCATCCTCCAAGCGGCCGCGGAGCGGTGACGGGGCTGACGGTCGCGTGTTCGATCAACATGCTGCATCCTGCTCATGGGGCTCGCGGGCAGCCGACGTTCCTGCGCGCATTGAACGCGATCTGCCCGGCCTCCTTCGAAAATTTTCCGCTTTCCAGAAAATTTCTCTTTCGCTTTATCGGAAGATGTGCTTATCTCCCGCCATCCCGCCTCAACGAGAGGGGCGTTGCGCGCGATCGTCACGACACGCGAGGCGGGGATGCGGTGGCCGCGAGAGTTCGAGAGCAGGCTCGCGAGAGCATGCGGACGAGCGATCTCTTGCGGACGTGAAGTCGCAGCGTCCTGACACCCCGATGCTGGTGTTACGTTCGCGACGGCGCTCGAGGCGCCGCGCGGATCATGGTGGCCAGAAAGCCCGGCGCACCAGGGAGACTGCGTATAAGCGTGAGACTGCCGCGCAGGGAATGCCGGAGTGTTCGGCTGCACCTGTGGTACCTGCCGCCTGCATTTTTTTCGCAGGCGGGCCATGGGTGAGGCCTTCACCCGGCATTCCCTGCGCCCTCTCGATTTTGGGAGGGCCGAGTTGATCGCAGACCTCGGGCATCATGTGCCGCGAGACCGCGTTGCCACGTCCTGCCTGCGCTGTTTGAGACGTGAATCCGATCTATCCCAACCGTCGTCCCGGGCAAGCCGTGAGGCGCGAAGCGCGTCACGGCGCCGACCCGGGACCCACACTCCGCGGCAGTCATGATGGGCACAAAGCCAATCGCCAGCCTGCCTCAAACCGCTCCCTGGGGGTATGGGTCCCGGCGTTCGCCGGGACGACAGCGAGGCGACTGATGCGTGGTGCCATCAAGCAGCGCAGGCGAAACGCGTCGCGTTGACCTCGCTCAGAACGGCAGTCCGACATAGTTCTCCGCCAGCGACCGCTGCGCGGCCTCCGACGAGAACAGATAAGCGAGCTCGGTGTCCTGCAGTCTGTCGTCGTAGGACAACCGGTCGGGGAAACGATGCAAGAGCGTCGTCATCCACCAGGAGAAGCGCTGCGCCTTCCAGATCCGCGCCAGCGCCCGCTGCGAATAGCCGTCGATGCCGCGGTCGTCGCCCTTTTTGTAGTGATCGAGCAGCGCATGATAGAGATAGTAGATGTCGGACGCAGCCGAGTTCAGCCCGCGCGCACCGGTCGGCGGCACGATGTGGGCGGCGTCGCCGGCGAGGAACAGCCGGCCGTAGCGCATCGGCTCGGCGACGAAGCTGCGCAGCGGCGCGATGCTCTTCTCGATCGAGGGCCCCGTGATCAGCTTGGCCGCGATCTCCGCCGGCAGCCGGCGCTTCAGCTCCTCCCAGAACGCATCGTCGCTCCAGTCCTCGACCTTGTCGGTGAGCGGCACCTGGACATAGTAGCGGCTCAGCACCTGCGAGCGCAGCGAGCACAGCGCGAAGCCCCGCTCGTGCTTGGCATAGATCAATTCCGGCGACACGGGCTTGGTGCGCGACAGCACGCCGAGCCAGCCGAACGGATACACCCGCTCGTATTCCGTCAGCTTGTCGTGCGGGATCGATTTGCGGCTGACGCCGTGGAAGCCGTCGGCGCCGATGATGTAGTCGCAGTCGATGCGGACGACCTCCTCGTCCTGACGGTAGGTGACGTAAGGCTTGTCGGAGGCGATGTCGTGCGGCGTCACGTCGGTCGCGTTGTGCACGACCTTGCCGCCGAGCTTGTCGCGGGCCTCGTAGAGATCTCGCGTCAGCTCGGTCTGGCCGTAGACCATCACCGAGTTGCCGCCGGAATATTTGTGCAGGTCGACGCGGTCGAGCTTGCCGTCATGGGCGATGTAGAAGCCGTGATGAATCTCGCCCTCGCGGTCCATGCGCTCGCCGCACTGCGCCTCGCGCATCAGCTCGGCAAAGCCGTGCTCGAGCACGCCAGCGCGGATGCGCGACAGCACGTAGTCGCGGCTGGATTTCTCCAGGATGATCGTATCGATGCCCTGCAGGTGCAGGAGCTGCGACAGCATCAGGCCCGACGGGCCTCCGCCGATGATGCAGACTTGGACTTTCATGGGCGTGTTCTCCCGGATTCGCAGACGCAGGCTTGTTGGGTATGCTTTTCAATCGCTGATTTTAGCAAGGAATGTGCTGGGATCACTTGGATGGACGCGGCATTCTCTTGCACTTTTCCGACACCATGCCGCGATGCAAAACGAATGCGAAGGTGGTATCGGGCGGCGCCGATCACCCTTACGGCGGCGCCGCGCCGTCCCCCACCCCCATCGCACGGCGATAGTCGCGCGGGCTCGCCCCGGTGTGCCGCTTGAAGAAGCGGCAGAAATAGGCCGGGTCCTTGAAACCGAGCTCGAACGCCAGCTTCGACACCGGCGCTGCAATATAGGTGAGCCGCCGGCACGCCTCGCGCGCCAGCCGCGCATGCACGATGTCGAGCGCGGACTGGCCGGTCTCAGCCCGCGTCAACCGATTGAGCCGCTCCGGCGTCATGCCGAGCTCGTCGGCGTAGCGCGCCACCGACCAGTGATCGCGGTGATGCGCCTCGACCAGCACGATGAAGCGGGTGAACAGCGCGGCATGCCCGCTGCCGCGCCGCGCGCCTTGCGACTGCCGCGCGCTCTGCTGCGCCAGCCGCCACACGATCGAGCGACCGAGCCAATGCGGCACCGGTGAGGCCGCGGAATCGGCCGCGGCGAACTCGTCGGCGAGGTCGACGAACAGCGCGGCGATGCGCCGCGTCGCGACCGCCTGCGCATCGAGATGCAGGATCTGCGCGGTTGCGAACAGGTCGCGCAGCGCCTCGCCGGTCGCCGGCACATCGCCCTCCACCACCGCCCGCGGATTGAACGTCAGCACATAGCCGTCGGTGTCGCGCGAGAAGCGGAAGGCATGGACCACGCCGGGCGGAATGATCACGGCGACCGGGCCGGTACAGCGCTCGCGGCTTTCGTCCAAGGCGATCTCGGCTGGACCGGCAGCGACCCAGAGGATCTGGTGCAGGCCCTGGTGCGTATGCGCCTCGATCTCCCAGCGATAGAGCTTGCTGCGCACCTGGATCGGCTCGACATGCAGCATGTCCGGCTGCGCGGCCGACGCTTCGCCGTAGAGCGCGAACGCGGGGATCGACGGCTTGGTGCGAAAGCGGGGCATGAGCGAGAGCTAACCCTGAATGTCGGAAAAGTACAAGTCTTGGCCGGCTTTCGTGTCTCACGCCGCGGCCACGGCTCGGCTAGATCAGTGAAAAGAACAACAACGACCACACTCAATGGAGAGGAGGCCCAACATGTTCGCGTTCGACCCGTATTCGCCTGCGGTCGATGCCGACCCGTTCCCATTCTACAAGACGCTGCGCGACGAGCACCCATGCTTCTGGAGCCCGCAGGCCCAGGTGTGGATTCTGTCGCGCTATGCCGATGTGGCGGCGGCCGGAACGAACTGGCAGACCTATTCGTCGGCCAAGGGCAACCTGATGACCGAGCTGCCGAACCGTGCCGGCGCGACGCTCGGCACCACCGACCCGCCGCGCCACGACCGGCTGCGCGGCCTCGTCCAGCATGCCTTCATGAAGCGCAATCTGGAGAGCCTGTCAGGCCCGATCCGCGACATCGCGCGCGACTGCGCCGAGGCACTGCGCGGCCAGGACCGGTTCGACTTCATCGAGGCGTTCTCCTCGAAATTCACCGTGCGCGTGCTGTTCGCCGCGCTCGGCCTGCCGCTCGGCGACGAGCAGACTGTGCGCGACAAGGCGGTGCTGATGGTGCAGAGCGATCCGGTGAGCCGCGCCAAGGGACCGCAGCACATCGCAGCCTACAACTGGATGCAGGACTATGCGGCCGGCATCATCGCGGAGCGCCGCGCGCGGCCGCAGAACGACTTGATCTCGCATTTCAGCATGGCCGAGATCGACGGCGACAAGCTCGACGAGCGCGAGGTGCTGCTGACGACGACAACGCTGATCATGGCCGGCATCGAGTCGCTCGGCGGTTTCATGACGATGCTGGCTTACAATCTCGCCGATCACGCCGAGGCGCGCCGGGCCGTCGTCGCCAATCCCGACCTGATGGCGGACGCCGTGGAAGAGTCGCTGCGCTTCAACACCTCGGCGCAGCGCTTCCGCCGCTGCCTGCAGAAGGACGTCACCTTGCACGGCCAGACCATGCGCGAGGGCGATTTCGTCTGCCTCGCCTACGGCTCCGCCAACCGCGACGAGCGGCAGTTTCCCAATCCGGATGTTTATGACATCAGGCGCAAGCCACGCGGCCATCTCGGCTTCGGCGGCGGCGTGCACGCCTGTCTGGGGTCGGCGATCGCGCGCATGGCGATCAGGATCGCGTTCGACGAGCTGCACAAGGTCGTGCCGGACTATCGCCGCACCCAGGAGCAACTGCCCTGGATGCCGTCCTCGACCTTCCGCAGCCCGATGTATCTCGAGCTGACGGTGCATTAGTCAGTCGCAAGGACGTGATGGCAGGCTCGAGCTCGCGCCTCGCTGACGGTACGACCCCCTCGCCCCGCTTGCGCCGGGCGAGGGGCACCAACGGGTCGACAAGAGCTCAAACCAGCGCGCCGAGATCCGCCGCGCTGAAGCCCTTCAGGCCCGCCTTGTCGCCGGCCTTGATCTTGGCGACCCATTCGGCATCGCTGATCAGCGCGCGGCCGACCGCGATGAGGTCGAACTCCTCCTTGGCCATGCGCTCCAGCAACGCATCGAGATCGGCCGTCGTCGACGGCTTGCCGGCAAACGCCGAGAAGAATTCATCGGACAGGCCGACCGAGCCGACGCTGATGGTCGCAGCCCCCGTGATCTTCTTGGCCCAGCCGGCAAAGTTCAGGCCCTTCTCGCCGTCCACGTCCGGGAATTCCGGCTCCCAGAAACGGCGCTGCGAACAGTGCAGGATGTCGACGCCGGCAGCGACCAGCGGCTGCAGCCAGTCGGCCATCAACGCCGGCGTCTCGGCGAGCCGCGCCGCGTAGTCCTGCTGCTTCCACTGGCTGACGCGCAGGATGATCGGGAAATCGGGACCCACCGCCTTGCGGATCGCGGCGACGACCTCGCCAGCGAAGCGCGAGCGCTCCTTGATGGTGGCGCCACCATAGCGGTCCTCGCGCTTGTTGGTGCCGGACCAGAAGAATTCATCGATCAGATAGCCGTGCGCACCGTGGATCTCGACGGTATCGAAGCCGACCCGCTTGGCATCGGCCGCGGCTTGCGCGAATGCGGCGACGGTGTCGGCAATGTCGTTCTCGCTCATCGCGTTGCCGCGCGGCTTGCCCGGCGCAACCAGCCCGGACGGGCTCTCGACCGGCGCATCGGGCTCCCAGCGGCTCATGCCCTTGGTCGAGCCTGTGTGCCAGATCTGTGGCGCGATGCGGCCGCCGGCGGCGTGCACGGCCGTGGCGACGCTCTGCCAGCCGGCCAGCGCGGCATCGCCGTGGAAGAAGGGAATATTGGGCTCGTTGCGCGAGGCCGGGCGGTTGACGACCGTGCCCTCGGTGAGGATCAGCCCCACGCCACCTTCGGCGCGGCGGCGGTAATAAGCGGCGTTGGCCTCGCCGGGAATGCCGTTCGGCGCCGCATTGCGGGTCATCGGCGCCATGACGATGCGGTTCTTCAGCTCCAGCGTCTTCAGGCGGAAGGGGCGAAACAGCACGCTGGTATCGAGGTCGGACATTCAGGGGGCTCCATTGCGTTCGGAACCGCTCCAGTATACTTCGTAAACCTGAAGTCAATCAGGCACCCAAAGTCGCTCAGGTATATCCGAGGAAACCGCTGTCGTGACCGCCACGTCGACATCAGAGACCGCCCCGCTCCGCTGCAAGCCGCAGCACTTCTCGTCGGAATGCCCGAGCCGGGTGCTGATCGACCAGATCGCCGACAAATGGTCGATGATGGTGCTGGCGGTGCTCGACTCCGGACCGCTGCGCTTCAACGCGATCAAAAAGCAGCTCGAGGGCGTCACCCAGAAGGCGCTGACGCAATGCCTGCGCCGGCTGGAGCGGAACGGCCTCGTCGCCCGCGAGGTGATCGCGGACTCGCCGGTCGCGGTCCAATACGAGATCACGCCGCTCGGCCGTACCCTGCAGCCACCGTTCCGCGCGCTCTACGCCTGGACCATCGCCAAGATGCCGGAGGTCGAGCAGGCGCGTCAGGCGTTCGACGGGCGCCGGGGCCGCTGATCCCAGACGGCCACGGGCCGCTATTGAAATGCGACTTCGGCGAAGCTGCGCAGCTTGCGCGAATGCAGCCGCTCCGACTCCTGGTGCTTCAGGAGCTCCAGCGCCTTCAGCCCGATCTGGAGATGCTGGCCGACGCGCTGCCGGTAGAAGTCGCCCGCCATGCCGGCGAGCTTGATCTCGCCATGCAGCGGCTTGTCGGACACGCAGAGCAACGTGCCGTAAGGCACGCGGAAGCGATAGCCATTGGCCGCGATCGTTGCCGACTCCATGTCGAGCGCGATGGCGCGCGATTGCGACAGCCGCCGGATCACCGCCGGACCGCTGATCTCCCAGTTGCGATTGTCGACGCTGGCGACGGTGCCGGTGCGCATCAGCCGCTTCAGCTCGAAACCGGAAAAGCCGGTGACCGCCTCGACGGCCTCTTCCAGTGCGACCTGCACCTCCGCAAGCGCCGGGATCGGCACCCAGGGTGGCAGCTCCTGGTCCAGCACATGATCCTCTCGGACATAGCCGTGCGCCAGCACATAGTCGCCGAGCCGCTGCGTGTTGCGAAGACCCGCACAATGGCCGACCATCAGCCACGCATGCGGCCGCAGCACCGCGATGTGGTCGGTGACGTTGCGTGCGTTCGAGGGCCCGGTGCCGATGTTGATCAGGGTAATGCCCTGGTGCCCGGGCTCGACCAGGTGAAAGGCCGGCATCTGCGGCGTGCGCGCCGGCGCCGCGCCCGTGGTGCCGCCGCCAAGCCGCGCATTGCGCGTCATGACATTGCCCGGCTCGACGAACGTCTCGGCGGCGCCCTGCCCCGCCGCGAGCTGCTGACGGCCCCAATCCGCGAAGGCATCGATGTAGAACTGGTAGTTCGTGAAGATCACGAAGTTCTGGAAGTGGTCGGGATCGGTCCCGGTGTAGTGATAGAGACGGCGCAGCGAGTAGTCGACGCGCGCGGCGCGAAACAGCGACAGCGGCTCCGGCATGCCCGGCGTCAGCTCGAGAGTGCCGTCGGCGATCGCATCGTCCATGGTCGACAGATCCGGCACGTCGAACACGTCGCGCAAGGAGCGCGTCACCAGCGGGCTCTCGTGATGCGGCAGCGCCGTCTCGATGTTGATGTCGCGCCGATAGGCGAAATGGACCGGGATCGGCTCAGCCGACTCGCCGATCTCGACCGGTACGCCGTGGTTTTCGATCAGCAGGCGGATCTGCTGGGTCAGGTACGAGCGGAACAGGTCCGGCCGCGTGACGCTGGTCTCGTGCACGCCAGGACCCGCAACGAAGCCGTAGGCGAGACGCGAGTCGAGCCGGGCGTGACTTGCGGTGGTCAGCCGCACGAAGGGATAGGTGGCGCGGATCCGTGTCGCCGGCACGACGCCATTGGCATAGGCCTCGAAATGGCCGCGCAGGAAAGCGGTATTGCGCTCGTAGATCTCCTCGAGCCGGGCCACCGCGGCGGCGGCGTCGGTGAAGGTTTCTGTTGCCACGGGTGGCGGAGATTGGACAGTCAATGGCGATCCTTTGGGTCCGGCGGACGGTCGTCGAGGCAGACTTGCGCAATCATAGAAATCACCCCTGGCTTTGCCCAGGGGGCGGGTCACGCGATGACGCCCATGAACTGGACATTGAGCCACGATGCGCTGCATTGCGACAAGGATTTGTGGTCGAATGTTTCAATTGCCTGTGCGCGTCATTGCTCATAAGACGGTTTCACATTGGCCGGGACAGGCCGAGGTCTGAAGGGTGGGAGATCATAGCGCAACCATGTTGCACGCGAACGGATTCGGATTGGCCGGCGTCATCGGCATGCCCGTTGCTCACTCCCGCTCCCCCACGATCCACAATTTCTGGCTCAACGCGCACGGCCTGCGCGGCGCCTATGTGCCGCTCGCGGTTCAGCCGGAGCGGCTGAAGGATGCGCTCGCAGGACTGGTGGCGCTCGGATTCCGCGGCTGCAACGTGACCATGCCGCACAAGCAGACGGCGATGCCGCTGCTCGATCGGGTGAACGAAACCGCACGCCGCATCGGCGCCGTCAACACCATTGTCGTCGAATCCGACGGCACGCTGAGCGGCTTCAACAATGACGGCAACGGCTTTGTCCAGAGCCTGCGCGACGCCAGGCCGGACTGGCGCGCCGACGAAGGTCCTATTCTCTTGCTCGGCGCCGGCGGCGCTGCGCGCGCGGTGGTGGTGGCGCTGCTGGAGAACGGCGCCCGCGACATCCGCATCAGCAACCGCACCGCCGAGAAGGCACAGGCCATTGCGGCCGAGTTCGGGTCGGCGATCAGCACGGTGGCGTGGGAGGACCGCTCGGCGGCGGTGGCCGACGTCGCGCTGCTGATCAACAGCACCGATCGCGGCATGATCGGTAAGCCGGCGCTGGAGATCGATCTGGGGCGGCTCTCAGCCAAGACGCTCGTGGCAGACCTGATCTACACGCCGCTGGAGACGCCCTTCCTCGCGGACGCTCGCGTCCGCGGCTGCACGACGGTGAACGGCCTTGGCCTGCTGCTCAACCAGGCCCGCCTCGCCTTCCAGGCGTGGTTCGGAGTGCTGCCGGACGTGACGCCCGCGCTGATCAAGGCCATTCAAGCGACGTTCTGAACGTCGGTCAGAGAGGGCTCGACCATGGCACTTCCGGCAGGCCCCAGGATCGATTGCCACATCCACGCCATCGATCCCGCGCGCTTCCCCTACGCGCCGGATACGCCCTATCGTCCGACCGGCCAGGAAATTGCGCCCGCCGCGCATCTCATTCGCGTGCTCGACGTCTTCGACGTCCGGCACGCGCTGATCGTCGCGACCAATTCCGGCTATGGCTCCGACAGCCGCATCCTGCTCGACACACTCAGGCTCGGAGATGGCAGGTTCAAGGGCGTCGCGGTCGTCGAGAAGGACGTCGACATCGGGGAACTGGAGCAGTTGAAGGCCGCAGGCGTCATCGGCGTCGCCTTCAACGTGCCGTTTCATGGCACCGACTATTACCGTGACGCCGCGCCGCTGCTGGACAAGCTGACCGACCTCGATCTGTTTCTGCAGGTCCAGGTCGAGCAGGATCAACTGCTCGACTTGCTGCCGCTCATTGAAAGGTCAAAAGTCCGTCTCGTGTTCGATCACTGCGGCCGGCCTGCCGTCGAACACGGGCTGCAGCGCGCCGCCTTCCAGGCGCTGCTCGCACTCGGCCGCGAGCGTGATGCCTATGTGAAGCTATCCGGCTACTACAAGTTCGCGCGGCAGCCCTATCCCTACGCCGATACGTGGCCGTTCATCGCCGCGCTCGTCGATGCCTTCACGCTCGATCGTTGCGTCTGGGGCTCGGACTGGCCTTTCCTGCGTGCGCCTGAACGGCTCGACTACGGGCCGCTGCTGGCCGGCATCACCGCAATCTTTCCAGATCCCAACGACCAGCATCGGCTGCTATGGCGAACGCCATCGCGGCTGCTGGGCTTTGCAGAGATACCGATGAGTTCGTCACCATAAGCAAAAAACAAGGGGGAGGATATCGTGAGACATCTGGGACGACTGAGCGGCGTTGCGCTGGCCGCTTCGCTGTGGGGCTTCCATGCGCATGCCGAGAACACTGTCTACATTCCGGACGTCGTCGAGCTGTCGGGCCCAGGCGCGGTGTCGGGGACGAACTGGCGCGATGGCGTCGCGCTTGCGGTCGACGAAATCAATGCCGCTGGCGGCATTCTCGGCCGCAAGATCACGACCGAGCATCTCGACACCCAGAGCAATCCCGGCGTCTCCCGCGCCCAGGTTCAGAAGGTGCTCGACCGCGAGCCTTACGTCGTGCTCGGTCCGATCTACTCCGGCTCGGTCAAGGTCAACATGGCGCTGACCCAGCAGGCGGAGGTGCCGCAAATCGTCGGCGCCGAGGCCGCCGATATCACCACGCAAGGCAATCCCTGGATCTTCCGCACCGCCTTCGGCCAGCAGTTCAGCATGCCGAAGATCGCCAACTATCTGCACGACCAGCTGAAGGTGAAATCGGTCGCCGTGGTCTGGGTGAATAACGATTTCGGCAAAGGCGGCCGCGACAGCTTTGTCAAGGAGATGAAGACCCGCGGCATCGAGGTGGTGTCGGACATTTCGACCGAGCAGGGCCAGGTCGATTTCGGCTCGGACGTGATCAAGCTGAAGAACGTCAAGGCCGACGCGATCTTCGTCTACACCAACGAGGAAGAAAGCGCGCGTTTCCTGATCGAGGCCAAACGTCAGGGATTGTCGGTGCCGCTGTTCGGAGAGACGACGCTGCTCAGCCAGAAGGTCGTGGAGCTCGCAGGCCCCGCCGCCAACGGCGTGCGCGGCCATGTCGGCCTGAGCGCGGATGCGCCGGTCCCAGCCATCCAGGCCTTTGCGAAGAAGTTTAACGAGCGCTACCGCTACTGGCCCGACCATAACGGCATCAAGGGCTATACTGCCGTCTATCTCGTCAAATACGTCACCGAGATGATCGGCAAGTTCGACGGCCACGCTTTCGGCGCCACCATGAAGGGATTGACGCTGACGCCGGACAAGGCACCGGGCATGCTGATGGAGGCAAGCTGGGACCAGAACGGCGACATCGACCGTGAGAGCTTCCTGGCCGAGATCGTCGACGGCAAGCAGAAGATTGTCGCGACGCTGCCGAAGCTGAAGCCGTCCAAGGCGCCATAAGCGGCCGCGGGGCCGCGCCTGGGAAGTCCCCTCCCCGCGCCTACCACGCGAGGAGGGATAGTGTCAGCCCTTGGCGAGCTGCTCGTCGAGATCGTGCAGCACCTGGTAGCAGGGCAGCACCTGGGCCACGGAGGCGTTGGGCTCGCGGCCCTCGCGAATGGCGGCGAAGAACTCGCGGTCCTGCAGCTCGATGCCATTCATGGAGACGTCGACCTTGGAGACGTCGATCTTCTCTTCCTTGCCGTTCACCAGATCGTCGTAGCGGGCGATATAGGTGCCGGTGTCGCCGATGTAGCGGAAGAAAGTTCCGAGCGGGCCGTCATTATTGAACGACAGCGACAAGGTGCAGATCGCGCCATTGGCGGCCTTGAGCTGGATCGACATGTCCATGGCAATGCCGAGGTTGGGATGAATCGGTCCCTGCACAGCATTGGCCTTCACGATCGGCGAGCCCGCCTGATAGGCGAACAGGTCGACCGTGTGCGCGGCGTGGTGCCACAAGAGGTGATCGGTCCAGCTGCGCGGCTGGCCGAGCGCGTTCATGTTGGTGCGGCGGAAGAAGTAGGTCTGCACATCCATCTGCTGGATGTGGAATTCGCCGGCCTTGATCTTCTTGTGCACGAACTGGTGGCTGGGATTGAAGCGGCGGGTGTGGCCGCACATCGCGACCAGCCCAGTCTCCTTCTGCAGCTCGACGACCTGCTGCGCATCCTTGAGCGAGTCGGCGAGCGGGATCTCGACCTGAACATGCTTGCCGGCCTTGAGGCAGTCGATCGCCTGCGCCGCATGCATCTGGGTCGGCGTGCAGAGAATGACGGCGTCAACCTCCGGCAGCTTCAGGCTGTCGGCGAGTTCGGTCGAGACGTGCTTGATGCCGTATTTGTCGGCGACTTCCTTGGTCTGGTCGAAGCGGCGCCCGACCAGCGACACCACCTCGACACCGTCGATGTTCTTGATGCCGTCGAGATGCTTGATGCCGAAGGCGCCGGCGCCGGCGAGCGCGACCTTGATGGTCTTAGAACCGTCTTTGGCCATATCAGTTGTTCTCCAGGATCAGATGGCCGACGGCGGTGTTGCTGGCCGGCACATGGTAGAAGCGGTGACGCACGGTCGGCGCGTTGCCCTTCTTGGCTTCGTTGACGTCGCTCATGGCGCCGCGCGCGATCAGCCACATCACGAGCTCGATACCCTCGCTGCCGGCCTCGCGGACGTAGTCGATATGCGGCACCTTGGACAGGCCTTCCGGATCGTTGATGAGCTTGTCCAGGAACATGTTGTCCCATTCGCGATTGATCAGGCCGGCGCGCGGGCCCTGCAGCTGGTGGCTCATGCCGCCGGTGCCCCAGATCTGCACGTTGAGCGGCTCGTCATAGCTCTCGATCGCCTTGCGGATTGCCTTGCCGAGCATGAAGCAGCGGCGGCCGGACGGCACCGGATATTGCACGACGTTGACGGCGAACGGGATCACCGGGCACGGCCAGGCATCGACCTGACCGAAGATCAGACTGAGCGGCACGGTGAGGCCGTGGTCGACGTCCATCTTGTTGACGATCGTGAGATCGAAATCGTCCTGGATCACCGACTGCGCGATGTGCGCTGCGAGCCGCGGGTGGCCGATCACCTTCGGCACGGGACGCGGTCCCCAGCCCTCGTCGGCCGGCTGATATTCGGCCGCGGTGCCGATCGCGAAGGTCGGGATCATCTCCAGGCTGAAGGCGGTGGCGTGGTCGTTGAAGACCAGAAACACGACGTCGGGCTTCTGCTCCTTCTCCCACTGCTTGGCGAAGTCGTAGCCGGCGAACACCGGCTTCCAATAATCCTCGCCGGTCTTGCCGAGGTCGAGCGCTGCGCCGATCGCCGGGACGTGCGAGGTGAAGACGCTTGCGGAGATATGGGCCATTTACTTCTTCTCCCCGGTGTAGCGGTTGCCCTCGACCGAGCGGCCGCCCTTGATCATCATGTCGCGATATTGATCTTCGGTCATGCCGGTCATGCTGCCGGCCATCTGCTGAAAGCTCTTGCCGTCGGTCGCGCCGATCTTGGCGAGGAAGTAGATGTTGCCGCCGAGCGAAATGCAGCGGTTGAGGTCGCGGTCGAGCACGGCCTGCTTCTGCTCCTCGGTCATCGGCCATTCGTCGAGATAGGCGCGCTCATTGGCCTTGAAGCGGGCGCGGTTCTCCGCCTTCATCAGCGACATGCAGAACTGGTTGAGGTGATAACCCATCCGCGACATGTCCGCGTCGAAGATGGTCGTGCCGGGAACGTCGGTATAGGGTTTGTCGAGCGACATCGCTTCTCTCCTTCAGGATTCGTCCGGCCAGTAAAGCCGCATCGGATTGTCGACCAGGAGCTTGTGCTGCAGCTCCGGCGTGACAGCGATATGCGGAATGAAATCGACCAGGAGGCCGTCGTCGGGCATGTGGTCCTTCAGGTTCGGATGCGGCCAGTCGGTGCCCCACAGCACGCGGTCCGGGAAGGTCTCGACGATGCGCCTGGCGAACGGCACCACGTCGCGATAAGCGTTCTGCTCGCCGTTCAGCGCCGGCGGTCCCTTGACCGAGAGACGCTCCGGGCAGCTCACCTTGGACCAGACGTTGCCGTGCTCGCGCATGAACTTCACGAACAGCTCGAACTCGGGACCATCGACCGGCTTGGTCACATCGGGACGACCCATGTGGTCGACGACGACGGTGGTCGGCAGCGAGGTGAAGAAGTCCCACAGCTCCGGCAGGTCGACGGCTTCGAAGTAGATCACGACGTGCCAGCCGAGCTTGTTGATGCGGTTGGCGATCTCGATGAGCTCATCCTTGGGCGTGAAGTCGACCAGGCGCTTGACGAAGTTGAAGCGGACGCCGCGCACGCCGGCGTCGTGCATCGCCTGCAGCTCGGCGTCGCTGACGCTGCGCTTCACCGTGGCGACGCCGCGGGCCTTGCCGTTGGAATGCACGAGCGCATCGACCATGGCGCGGTTGTCGGCGCCGTGGCAGGTCGCCTGCACCACGACGTTGCGCGCGAAGCCGAGATGGTCGCGCAGCGCATAGAGCTGCTGCTTGGAGGCGTCGCAGGGCGTATATTTGCGCTCGGGCGCATAGGGGAATTCGGCCCCGGGGCCGAACACGTGGCAATGCGCATCGACGCTGCCGGCCGGCACCTTGAAGCGCGGCTTCGACGGACCGTCGTACCAGTCGAGCCATCCCGGGGTCTTCTGGAACTCCATGAGGTTCCCTACTCCTTGGACTTGATCTTGTTGAGAATGCGATCGGCCTCGGTCCGCCAGTCCGGGCTGCGCGCGAAGTCCTTGGCTCCGCGGGTGCCGAACAGGCCGCCATCGGCGAGATCGGCGACCCAGGCCTGGCGCTCGGCCGTGCCTTCCGCCGACCACGGCGTCAGGCCGATGTCGCGCACGGTCTCGGCGACCTCCCTGACCTCCTCGGCGCGGCGGCGGCCATGCTCGATCACGCGCTGAAAGAAATAGGCGCCCTGCTTCTCCCAGTCGATGCCGGGGAACGTCTCCTGCAGCGAAGCCAGCACCGCATCCTCGACGCCGTAGGCGCGCGCGGTGGTGAAGCTCTCGATCACCATCGCCTCGAGGCCCTTGATCATGATGCTGCGGCACATCTTGGTGGCCGAGGCGACACCAAGTTTGTCGCTGGCGAACTTCGCGGCGAAGCCGAGATCGTTGAGCAGCGGCGCCAGCTCGCGCGCGCCGGAGCCGCCGAGCAGCAGCGGCACCTTGATGCGATAGGGCGGCACCGAGGTCATGACCGCGCCTTCGACATAGCGTCCGCCGGCGCCGTCGATCAGCGCGGCGGCGCGCTGCTTGGCGCCGGGCGAGGCCGAGTTGAAGTCGAGGAACCAGGCGCCTGGCTTGATCGTGGCAGCACAGGCCTGCGCCACCGCCACGTCCTGGCTCGCGGTGACCGCGGAGACGATGAAGTCGGCCTGCGCTGCCAATTCGGCATGCGAGGCTGCGAGCGTCACGCCGATTTCAGCGGCGTGACTGCGCATCGCGTCGCCCCTAGCGTCAGCCAGCTTCACGTCGAAGGCGCAGACGCGCACGCCGTCCTTGCGCAGATCCTCGGCGAGGATCTTGCCGACCTCGCCGTAGCCGATCAGCCCGACATGCCATCGGTTAGAAGGACTTGGGTTGGACGCCACAGTCATCGTCGCTCAATCGATATATTTGAGCCCGGCCTTCGCCAAGGGCTCGCGCATCTTGTACATGTCGAGACCGAGCACGCCGGACGCCAGCTTCTCGCGCTTGTCGGCCTCATTGGCCTCGCGCGCGGCGGCGGCGTCCGCGGCCTGATGCGCGACCGCGGCCGGCACGACGACGATGCCGTCGACGTCGGCGACGATCACGTCGCCCGGATTGACCGCCGCACCGGCGCAGACGATCGGGATGTTGACCGAGCCCAGCGTGGCTTTCACCGTTCCCCGTGCGGAAATTGCGCGCGAGAACACCGGAAACTGCATCTCGGTCAGATCAGCGACGTCGCGCACGCCGCCGTCGATCACGAGGCCCTGGGCACCGCGGGCGCGGAAGCTGGTGGCCAGGAGATCGCCGAAAAAGCCGTCGGTGTTCTCGACCGTACAGGCCGCGACGACGACGTCGCCGGGCTGGATCTGCTCGGCCGCGACATGCAGCATCCAGTTGTCGCCGGGCTGCAGCAGCACGGTGACGGCCGTGCCGCACATCTTCGCGGTCGGATAGATCGGACGCATGTAGCACTGCATCAGGCCGACCCGGCCCATCGCCTCGTGGATGGTGGCGACGCCGAATTTCGACAGCTTCTCCACCGCGGCCTTGTCGGCGCGGGTGATCTTCGTCTTGACGATGCCGAGATTGTTCATGGGGGTGCTCATCGCTCGTCTGCCCTTAAATCACTTGCCCTTGGCCTTCAACGCGGCGTCGAGACGCGGGAATACGCGCCGCGCATTGCCTTCGTAGATCTGGTGGCGCTGCTCGGGCGTCAGCTTGGCGGCCTCGATGTAGCGCTTGGTGTCGTCGTAATAGAAGCCCGTCTCCGGATCGATGCCGCGGACGGCGCCGATCATCTCCGACGCGAACAGGATGTTGTCGATCGGAATCACGCCGGTCAGCAGGTCGATGCCCGGCTGATGATAGACGCAGGTGTCGAAGAAGATGTTGTTGAGCAGGTGATCCTTCAACAGCGGCTTCTTCAGCTCCTGGGCGAGGCCGCGGAACCGGCCCCAGTGATAGGGTACCGCGCCGCCGCCATGCGGGATCAGGAACTTCAGGGTCGGGAAGTCCTTGAACAGGTCAGACGTGAGGCACTGCATGAACGCCGTGGTGTCGGCGTTGAGGTAGTGCGCGCCGGTGGTGTGGAAGCAGGCGTTGCAGCTGGTCGAGACGTGGATCATCGCGGGGATGTCGAGCTCGACCATCTTCTCATAGATCGGATACCAGTGCCGGTCCGACAGCGGCGGCGAGGTCCAGTGGCCCCCGGACGGGTCCGGGTTCAAATTGATGCCGACGAAGCCGTACTCCTTGATGCATTTCTCCAACTCGGGAATGCAGGTCTTGGGGTCGACGCCGGGTGACTGCGGCAGCATCGCGACGCCGATGAAATGGTCCGGGAACAGCTTGCTGACGCGGTAGCACAGCTCGTTGCAGATCGCGGCCCAGGTCGAGGACACCTGGAAGTCGCCGATGTGGTGGGCCATGAAGCTCGCGCGCGGCGAGAACACGGTGAGGTCGCTGCCGCGCTCCTTCATCTTCTTGAGCTGGTTGCTCTCGATGCTCTCGCGCAGCTCGTCATCGCTGATCGAAAGCTCGGAGGCCTTCGGCATCACCGAGGGATCCTTGATGCCCGCGATTTGCCGGTTGCGCCACTCTTCGAGCGCCTTCGGGGCCGTCGTGTAATGGCCGTGCACGTCGATGATCACGTCAGTCTCTCCCTCAAGCTTCTCTGTCTTCCGGGGCGCCGCTCAATGCGCAATCACAGGGCTGCCGACACCCTTGCCGCTGGCGCGGCCGCCGGGTCCCACGGCCTGCTTTACCACAAGGGCGAGCGCCGCGATCAAGCCGGGAACTGCGATCACGGTGAAAATCTCGCTGAAGGTCAGGTGGCGCGCGGTCAGCTCGGCGACCAAGAAGGAGCCGGCAATACCGCCGAAGCGGCCGATGCCCATCATCCAGGCCACGCCGGTGGCCCGGCCCTGGGTCGGATAGAAGGAGGCGGCCAGCGCCGGCAGCGACGACTGCGCCGTGTTCATGACGACGCCGGCGACGAACACGATCACCACCAGCAAGCCCAAATTGCCGACCGCCTGGCCGATCAGGAAGATCGTGACCGCGGTCAGGGCATAGCCGACGGCGACGATGCGGTTGGCGTTGAAGCGGTCCATCAGCACGCCGAAGAACACCGCGCCGACGCCGCCGAGCGGGAACAGCGCCGAGATCAGGGTCGCGGTCTGCGGGTTGAGCCCGACATCCTTGAACAGGACCGGCATCCAGTTGATCAGCGAGTAGAAGATCACGAGCCCCATGAAATAGGTGACCCACAGCATCACCGAGCCGATGCGCAGCACCGGCGACAGCACCATGCCGATGCCGGTCGCGTTGACGCGGCGGGTGGTCTCCGCATGTTCCGGCTCCAGCATCACGAACTGCCCGACATCGGAAGCCGCGGCCGAGATCCTGCACATCACCTTGCGCACGCGCTCGACGCTCGCGCCGCGCGACAGCAGGTAGTGCACGGACTCCGGCAGGATCACGATCAGCAGCACGGTCAGCACCAGCGGCGTCACGCCGCCGAGCACCAGCACGCTGCGCCAGCCCCATTGCGGGATCATCCAGGCGGCCAGGAAGCCGCCGCAGGCCGCGCCCAGCGGGAAGCCGCAGAACATCAAATTGGTCATGGTGGCGCGCAGCCGGCCCGGGCAATACTCGCTGAGCAGGGTCACGGCGTTCGGCATGGCGGCGCCGAGGCCGATGCCGGTGATGCAGCGGAGCACGGTGAGCTCGGTCAGGTTGGTCGCGAAGGCCGAGGCGAGACAGGCAACGCCGAAGATCAGCACCGAGCCGACCAGCACCAGCTTGCGGCCGAGACGGTCGGCCACGGGACCGGCAAACAGCGCGCCGCCGGCAAGGCCGAACAGGGCCGCGCTCAGCACCGGCCCCAGCGCCGACTTCTCGATGCCCCACTCCTTGAGCAGCGACGGCGCGATGAAGCCGATCGCCGCGGTGTCGAAGCCGTCGAGCAGCACGATGACGAAGCCGAGCGCGAAGATCAGCCATTGGAAGGCGGAGAACTTGTGATCGTCGAGAAAGGCCTGGACGTCGACGCGGCCGGTCGTTTGCATCGTTTCTGCTTTCCTTGGGGGCTGTTCTTGCTCGTTCGCCGAGGTCCGCAAGGAGCGCGCGTCCGTGCGCGATCAGCCCTGCGCCTGCGGCGGCTTGACGAGATATGTGACCGGGCGCGACAGGGCGCGCCAGCGCCGGGCTGCGTCTATCAGCTATTCCAAAACGGCATAAGATATCAGGTGAGCCATGCTGATTTTAGAATGGGTCTCAACGGGTCTGGGCTGCGGACTGCGCATCACGTAGACGCCCCGGGCTCCACCCGCCCCTGGGAGGGTCGGCTGACTTGAGCGCAGCGCAAGTGAGCCGGGGTGGGGTGATCTCTCCAGATGCTCCGGCGCCCGTGGCTTCACCCCACCCCCGCTCGCCCGCTTCGCAGGCGACCGACCCACCCCCTCCAGGGGAGGGTCGGCACCGGTAGAGCGGATACAGAGTGCTTCAGTTACCGCGGCAGCTTCCTGATCAGCGCCGTCGCCAGCTTCATCGTGTGCTGCGCCAGCGGCGTCGGGCGCTTGTGCGCCGAGGTGACGAGGCACAGCACGCTGGTCGGCGCCGGCTCGGTCAGTGGACGGATCGCGAGCTCGCTCGCGCGCCCGGACGTGGCGACGCCGCTCGGGGTCAGCACGGCGTGGCCGTAGCCGGCGCAGACGAGGTCGATGATCGAGGGCACGCTCGACACTTCCCAGGCGATGTCGAGCTTGATCCCGGCGAGCGCGGCTTGCGTCTCCAGCAGACGCCGCATCGCATGCACCCGCTCCGGCATGATCAGCTGATAGCGCGACAGCTCGGCCATCGGCAGCGGCGCGGTGACGCGGCGCTTGCCCTTCGGCGCGTGGCTCACCAGCGCCAAGGGCTCCTGCAGCACCGGCGTAATTTCGATGCCGGCCTGGGCCTCGGGATTGTAGACCATGCCGACATCGATACGCCCCGTGGTCACCCACTCCACCACATGCGTCGACAGGCCTTCGACCACGGCGAGCCGCGCCGCCGGAAACTCCTTGCGGAAGCGGTCGATCAGCGGCAGCGTCAATTGCCGCGCGATGCTCGGCGGCAGGCCGATGGTGACGCGGCCGACCGGCGCATCGCGGCTGGCGCCGAGATCCTCGCGCGCATGCGCCACCAATTGCAGCACGCCGACGCTGTGATCGAGCAGCCGCTTGCCGGCTTCCGTCAGCGCCACCCCACGGCCGTTGCGCGCGAACAGCTGCTGCTTCAATTCGGATTCCAGCGCCCGCACCTGCCGCGACAGCGCCGGCTGCGCCACGTCGAGCACGCTTGCCGCCTTGCTGAACGAGCCGAGCTCGGCGACCTGCACGAAATATTCGAGCTGCTTGAGGTTCATAGCTGGAGGCCTCGAATATCATGCCTCAGTATGCACAGCCGGCTGCCCCACCCTCCGCTGTCGTCCCGGCGAAAGCAGGGACCCATAACCACCGGGGCCCTCTGTCGAGAAAGAAAGATGACGCAGAGCCGTTTCCAACAATCGGCCGTCCGCGGTATGGGTCCCGGCGTTCGCCGGGACGACAGCGGAATTCGAGGCTGCGCCGCGGACAAAAAGTTACAGCTTCGCCCCATCAGCCGCCTCATCTCAGTTCAGCACGTTCACCGAAAAATTCAGCGCGGACGCAAACGCGACCCAGCAGGCATAGGGCACGAACAGCAGCGCCGCGATCCGGTCGTCGCGCCATTGCATCACGATGAAGGTCACGATCAAGACGAACATGCTGACGATGATCGCGAACGCCACCCACATCAGATGCGCGGTGAAGAACACCGGCGACCACGCGAAGTTCAGGACCAATTGGCCCCACCACACCTGCATCACCGCACCGCTGCCGACGCGCTCATAGGTCCGCCAGCCGGCGATCGCGACCAGGATGTAGAGCACGGTCCAGGCGATCGGAAACAGCCAGCCCGGCGGGGTGAACCAGGGCTTGTTGAGCGAGCCGTACCAGGCGCCGGGCAGGTTCGAGGCGCCGATGATCCAGCCGCCTCCGACCACGAGAACCAAGAGGACGAGGAGATGCAGGATGGATCGGTTCATATTCCGCTCGGCGTGATTTTCGGGGTCCGTCGATCCGGGACAGGCAGCCATGCTGCCCTGCCGACGCGCCCGCACTGGACAAGGATGGGCCGGGCGCGTAGCCAGGACATAACACAAAGCCAGCAAATGTCAGGGGTTTCGCCTGACGGGCATCGCAGGGACCGGACCGCCGATCACGTCAGCTCCAGGTCCGACTGCCCAAGGAAACGGAGTTCGATCAGTGGCTGATTCCCCGGCCCCCTCTTCAGCCATCGCCTCGATCGCGGCCGTCGAAGCCGGCCTCGCCGCCCAGGGCTATATCGCCAGCCGCCAGATCGCCACCGCCGTCTACCTGTCGCAGGCGATCGACAAGCCGATCCTGGTCGAGGGCCCGGCCGGCGTCGGCAAGACCGAGCTCGCCAAGGCCATCGCCGCTTGGCGCGGCCTCAAGATGATCCGGCTGCAATGCTACGAGGGGCTCGACGAGGCCAAGGCGCTGTATGAGTGGAAATACGCCAAGCAGCTGCTCTACACCCAGATCCTGAAGGACAAGCTCGGCGAGGTGCTCGGCGGCGCGCAGACGCTGCACGCGGCGCTCGCCCAGCTGCATGATTTCGGCGACGTGTTCTTCTCCAAGGAATTCGTCGAACCCCGGCCGCTGTTGCAGGCCCTGCTCGAGCCTGATGGCTGCGTGCTCCTGATCGACGAGATCGACAAGTCCGACGCCGAGTTCGAGTCGCTGCTGCTGGAGATCCTGTCGGACTTCCAGGTCACGATCCCCGAGCTCGGCAGCATCGCCGCCGCCAAGCCGCCGACCGTGATCCTGACCTCCAACTCCGAGCGCAATCTCGGCGACGCCCTGAAGCGGCGCTGCCTGCATCTGCACATCGGCTTCCCGGAGCAGAAGCTGGAGGAGCGCATCGTCGAGAGCCGCATCCCCGGCATCTCGCAAACCCTGCGGCGGCAGCTCGTGGCTTTCATCCATGACATCCGCACGCTCGACCTGAAGAAGCAGCCGTCGGTCAGCGAGACCATCGACTGGGCCCGCGTGCTGGTGCTGCTGCAGGCCGCCGAGCTCGGCCATGAGGTGGTCAAGGACACGCTCAACGTGCTCTTGAAATACGAGTCCGACATCGAGGTGGCGCTGCCGCAGGTGACGACCTTCGTCGCCAAGGCGCAGCGCCAGAACATCTTCGGATAGGGCCCATGCAGGAGAACCTGCATCGCTTCTTTCGCGCCGCTCGCGGCGCCGGCGTGCATGTCTCGCCGGCCGAGAGCATCGACGCGATGCGGGCAGTGGCGCGCGTGGGCCTGTCCGATCGCACCGTGCTGCGCGACAGCCTGCTGCTGACCTTGGCCAAGAGCGAGGACGAGAAGAAGGCGCTCGGCGCCTGCTTCGACCTGTTCTTCGCCCATGTCGATCCGGCACAGGCAGAGACGAACGAGGGATCAGAGGAGGCGGCGCAGACCGAAGCCCAGCCAGCGCCGACGTTGGGGCAGCAGACCGGCAAAGCGAATACCGAGCTCGGCCCCCTTGCCCAGATGCTGCTCGCGCAGAGCACGGCCGAGATCTCGGCTGCGATCGCCAACGCCTCCAGCGCCGTCGGCCTTTCCGAGATCCGCTACTTCACCCAGCGCGGCCTGTTCTCCAGCCGCATGCTGGAGACGATGGGCATCCAGCGACTGCGCGACGATCTGGACGCACTGACCGAAAGCAATCCCGCGCTGGCCGAACGGCTGCAGGCCGGGCTCGATGGCCTGCGCGACACCGTGCGTGATGCCGTCGCGCAGGCGCTCGCACTGTACGGCCGCGAGGAAACCGAGAATTTGCGCCACGAGATCCTGCGCAACGCGCAGCTATCGCGCATTGAGCCGCGCCAGGTCGCGGCGATGCGGGCGCTGATCCGGCAGATCGCCCGCCGCCTGCGCGAGCGCTACAGCAAGCCGCGCAAGCGCCAGCGCCGCGGCCATCTCGACGTCCGCCGCACGCTTCGCCGTAACGCCGCCTGGGGCAGTGTGCCCTTCCTCACCGCGTGGAAGCGGCGGCATCGCGACCGCCCGAAGATCGTGGCGCTGTGCGACGTCTCCGGCTCGGTCGCGCGCGTCTCCGACTTCTTCCTGCTGCTGATCCACAGCCTGCACGACGTCGTCAGCGACGTCCGCTCGTTCGCGTTTTCCGGCCATCTGATCGAGGTCAGCGAGATCCTGGAGCAGAAATCCGCCGAGGAGGCGATGGCCGAGATCATGGACAAGGTCGGCTTCGGCTCGTCGGACTACGGCAGCTCGCTGGTCGATTTCGAGAAGCAGTTCATGGCCTCGGTCACGCCGCAGACCACCGTGATCGTGCTCGGCGACGCCCGCAGCAACAAGCTCGATCCACGCGCCGACATCCTGAAAGCCATCTCGGAGCGCGCCAAGCGCGTGGTCTGGCTCAACCCCGAAGGGCGCGTGACCTGGGGCTGGGGCGATTCCGAGATGCCGCGCTACCAGACCTTCTGCAACGTGGTACGTCCCTGCGCGACGGCTCAGCAGCTGGAGCGCGCGGTGAGCGACATCGTCTCGGCGTATCAGTAGCCCCCGCTCTCACCCCGTCATTGCGAGCGCAGCGAAGCTGCGCGCCTCCCAATGACAACATGATGGAGCAGCGCGTCGGGGCCTTGGATATCTCTCCCATTCGGGCCCAAGGAAAGTCCCGCGGTTGGGTCCCGGCGTTCGCCGGGACGACAGCGGTGGTTGTCGCTCGACTGGGGCCGTCCTACGCAGCTGTGCGCCCCACTCACAACCGTCGTCCCGGCGAACGCCGGGACCCATAACCACCGGCCGGAACGTGAGGCACAACTGGTTCTGACACCTGATGACACCGGTCCCGAGTCCACGGGGCGCGCCGACTAAAATCTATCAGCACAAGATGGTCAGCACGGCTGCTATCACACAGCATCGACAAACAGGCAATCGCGCAGGCACGCCTTTGCCCACGCTATTCAGCGGATCGCTGATCTACCGTCCCCCGGCCGCCCGCTTCAGCAACGCCGCGCGCTGCTGATCGGTGAAGCTCACGCCGGACTTCTTCTCCACCACTTTCACCGCCCATGATCGCATCGGATCATCATCCACCCGCGCCGGCTCGCGCAGGATGGCGACGCCGATTTCCAGCATCTTGGCGTCGGCCTGATGTTCTATGCCGCCGCCACCAGCACTTGCCAACGCCAATGCACCGGCCGCAGCCCCGATGGCGGCAGCCAGCGCCGTCGTCACGAAGAATTTCCAGTCCAAATCTGCCCCCTGCTCTCACCCGCCACTGCGCTGCCACGCTCGAACAGGTTTTTGTCTGCGGCATGGCGATCCGGAGTCCGTCGTTCGGCGACATTCTCATCTGACGACCACATTTGTTCGTTCCACGAATGGCTCCGCACGAGATCCGTGACCTGCTATGTGACTGCCCGTCGCGTTACCATGTCGCAGCGTCACAGCCTTGTGTCGTCGGGCAAATCAGGACGATGGTTGCGCCCATCCTGCCTCGGCGAAGAGGGACGTACGCGTCGTCACGATACGTGGGGCAGGCTGCGATGGACGTGGTTGCATCATGCGCATCTCGCGCAGACGAGTGATGTGGCGGCGTACGGTGAAGTCGTGATGTCCTGATACCCCGATGCTGGTATCACGTGCGTGACAATGCCCCAGCGCATTGCGCGCGCCATGGTGGCCAACAAGCCCGGTGCACCAGGGAGACCACGTATAAGCCGTCAGACCATCGCGCAGGGAAGGCCGGAATGTTCGGCCCACCTGTGGTTCCTGCCCCGTGCACATTTTTCGCACGGGGGCCGCGGGTGTGGTGGACACCCGGCCTTCCCTGCGCCCTCGATTTCAGGAGGGCGAACGAGACCAGCACAGCTCGGGCGCATCTGCGCCGCGAGAGGGCAATGTCGCACGCTGAGGTGAGGTCGAAACCGCGTCGCGGATTTTGCTTCAATTATCTCCGAGCCGAGACCGATGGAAGGAACGCATGCGCACGGCGGAGCCCGGCTTCGCAGCACTTTACGGAAATCTCCATGGTCTCGCGCCTCTCGCTCGAACGTCGCCCTCAGCGCGGCACCACCGCGGTCGCCTCGATCTCGACGCGCGCGGCCTTCTCGACCAACCGCACCACCTGCACCAGCGCCATCGCCGGATAGTGGCTGCCGAAGATCTCGCGATAGATCCTGCCGAGATCCTTCAGGTTGGCGAGATACTCGTCCATGTCGACGACGTACCAGGTCAGCCGCACCAGATGCTCCGGTCCGGCGTTGCCCTCGGCCAGGATGGCGGCAATGTTCTGCAGCGCCTGCCGCACCTGCGCCACGAAGCCCTCGGCCAGCGTCTCGTTCGCGTCCCAGCCGATGACGCCGCCGGTCACGACGATCCGTCCGTCCGCGCTGATGCCGTTGGCATAGCCCTTCGGCATCGGCCAGCCGCTCGGCTGCAGGACGCGCAGGCCTTCGCCCTCCTCCTGCTTCACCACGGCGAGCGTGGGCGCTTTGGTCGTGCTCACGAACGTCTCTCCCTGTCTCTGCTACGCGCCCGTGCCCGACGATGGCGCAGCGGCGGCCTGTGCGATCGCGCGCAGGGCGAACCGCTTCAGCTTGCCGGTCTCGGTCTTGGGCAGCTGCGTCACGAACGCGATCGCGCGCGGATATTTGTAGGGCGCGATCTCGCGTTTGACATGCTCCTGCAGCTCGGCCACCAGCGCCGGGGTGCCCTCGGCGCCGGGCGCCAGCACGACATAGGCCTTGACGACCATGCCGCGGGCCTCGTCGGGCGCACCGACCACGCCGCATTCGGCGACCGCGGGATGCGTCAGCAGCGCGGCCTCGACGTCGGTGCCGGCGATGTTGTAGCCGGACGACACGATCATATCGTCCGACCGCGACTGGTACCAGAAGTAGCCGTCCTCATCCATGACATAGGTGTCGCCGGTGACGTTCCAGCCGTTCTGGACGTATTTGCGCTGACGCTCGTCGGCGAGATAGCGGCAGCCGGTGGGACCGCGCACCGCGAGCCGCCCCATGGTCCCCGGCGGCACGTCGCGGCCTTCATCGTCGATGATCTTGGCCTCGTAGCCCGGCACCGGTTTGCCGGTGGCGCCGGGCCGGATCTCGTCCTCGACGGCGCTGATGAAGATGTGCAGCATCTCGGTCGAGCCGATGCCATCCATCAACTTCAGCCCGGTCGCCTTGAGCCAGGCATCGAAGGTCGGCTTGGGCAGCGTCTCGCCAGCGGAAACGCATTTGCGCAACGAGGAGATGTCACGGCCTTCGAGCTTGCCGAGCATGGCGCGATACGCCGTCGGGGCGGTGAAGCAGACGGTCGCCTTGTAGCGCTCGATGGCCGACAACAGATCGTCCGGCGTCGTCTTCTCCAGCACGACATAGGAGGCGCCGATATGCATCGGAAACAGCACGCCACCGAAGCCGAAGGTGAAGGCGAGCGGCGCCGTGCCGATGAAGCGGTCGCCCTGATTGGCGCGCAGCACGTTGCGGGCGTAGCCATCGCAGACCGCCAGCATGTCGCGGTGGAAATGCATCGTGCCCTTCGGGTCCCCGGTGGTACCCGAGGTGAACGCGATCAGGCAGAGATCGTCGGAGGCCGTATCGACCGCGGTGAAGTCCGGGCTGGCATCCGCGATCAGCGCTTCCAGCGCGTCGGGCCGGCCGTTGCCCCAGTACAGGACCTGCTTCAGCGCCGGCGCGACCGCGCGCGTCTTTTCCATCTCGTCGGCGAGCTTGCCGTCGCACAGCGCCAGCGCGATCTGCGCCTTCTGGATCGGATAGGACAGCTCTTTGGCGCGCAGCAGCGGCATGGTGGCGACCACGATGCCGCCGGCCTTGATGACGGCCAGATAGGTGGCAACCATCATCGGATTGTTCGCGGAGCGGAGCAGCACGCGGCCGCCGGGCACCAGGCCGAGCTTGCTGACGAGCACGTTGGCGATCTTGTTCACCAGGGCCTGCAGCTCGGAATAGGTGTAGCTGACCTCGGTGCTGATGATGCAGGGCGCATCGCCCCGCCCTTCCTCGACCCAGCGGTCGACGAAATGCGTCACACAGTTCAGCCGTGGCGGATAGTGGAATTCGGGCCGGCTGAACACGAAGTCGGGCCACAGCTCGCGCGGCGGCAGATTGTCCTGAGCGAAGGTGTCGACATGGGCGCTATGCGCCTTTGCGCTGTCCGGAAGTTGAGCTTTGGCGGCGGTGGCCATCACAGGCTCCTGTCTGAAAGGAAAGACGCCCGGTACGTTTCAGTCCTAAACATTTTAGACTTAAAACATCTGGACGCAAGAGCCGAAGATTGTGCACTGCCAGCAAATTGTTTGAGCGTTTGCCGCGCGCAGCAGCGCCGCCTGCGACGTCCTGTCAGGCTCGCGTCAATCCTGCCGGCGCTGCACGGCTTTCTGCGCCGATCCCTTGGTCTTGGCGAGCAGCCGCATCAGCTCACGCACGTCCTTCTCCGTGAGATCGCCGAAGATGTCCGCGATCCAGGTCTCGTGCTCGGCCGCCATCTTGCGGAATTCGGCGCGGCCGAGCTTGGTCAGGCGGATCACCTGAACCCGACGATCGGTCTCCGAAGTGCGGCGATCGAGATGGCCGGATTCGACCAGGCGCTCGACCAGCCCGGTCACGTTTCCATTCGAAACCATCATGCGCTTGGAGACATCGGACAGGGTCATGCCATCAGGCGCCTTGTCGAGCTGCGCCATCAGGTCGAAACGCGGCAGGGTCACGTCGAAGCGCTCGCGCAGCCGGCTGCGGATCTCGCCCTCGATCAGGGTCGTGCAGGTGAGCAGGCGCAGCCACAGCCGCAGCTCCTCGGCATGGTCCTCGGGCAGCTCGACGGCCTTGGTCTCGGAATCAAGCGTCATGACGGAATCACTTGGGCACGTTCAGCCTCGTCCAGCGAGGCTCGCGAGTTTGACCTTCAGGACCTTCCGGGAGCAAGGAAAAACGTACCGTCCCCTGTGGCAGAGGAGGAAGGACGGTAATTCCTTTAACCTTCAAGCAATTGGCGCGCTGCTTGCATGCAGCCGAAACCGCCGTTCACCGCAGGCAGCTCGCTTGCGGGCAAGGGCGTCATCGGACTAGGCTTGAGACCAAGCTGCGGTCTGACGCATCATCTGGTCAGGTGCAAAAAACATAAACCTGAATTTCCGCATCCGGGGGAGTTGTCATGAAAGTGAGTTCGAAGCTGGTCGGTCTCGGCGCTGGACTTGGCGTTGTCGCGTGCCTGCTGGCGCAGCCGACGCTGGCCGCCGACAAGATCAAGATCGGCGTCATCGTCACCCTTTCGGGGCCGGCCGCCGCGCTCGGCGGGCAGGTCCGCGACGGCTTCAATCTCGCGATCAAGGACCTCGGCGGCAAGATGGGCGGCAAGGACGTCGAGGTGGTCGTCGCCGACGACGAGCTGAAGCCGGACGCCGCGATCACCAAGGCCAAGGGCCTGCTCGAGCGCGACAAGGTCGACTTCGTCGTCGGCCCGATCTTCTCCAACATGCTGCAGGCGATCCACCGCCCGATCACGGAGAACAAGACCTTCCTGATCAGCCCGAATGCCGGTCCGTCGAGCTACGCTGGCAAGGAGTGCAGCCCGTATTTCTATGTGACGTCGTACCAGAACGACCAGGTGCACGCGGTTCTCGGCAAGGTCGCACAGGACCGCGGCTACAAGAAGATGTATCTGCTGGTGCCGAACTATCAGGCCGGGCGCGATAGCGTCGCCGGCTTCAAGCTCGACTACAAGGGCGAGATCGTCGAAGAGTCCTACGTTCCGCTCAACACGCTCGACTTCCAGCCCGAGCTGTCCAAGATCTCCTCGCAAAAGCCGGACGCCGTGTTCACCTTCATGCCGGGCGGCATGGGCGTGAACCTCGTCAAGCAATTCAAGCAGGCGGGCCTTGCCGACAGCGTCCCGGTGCTCTCCGCCTTCACCGTCGACGAGTCCACGCTCCCTGCGCAGCAGGATGCCGCGGTCGGAATGTTCGGCGGCGCCAACTGGGCACCGAATTTCGACAATCCGCAGAGCAAGAAGTTCGTCGCCGGTTACGAGGCCGCCTACAACAGCGTGCCCGGCACCTACGCCATGCAGGCCTATGACGCCGCGCTGCTGATCGACAGCGCCGTGAAGGCGGTCGGCGGCGACCTCAGCAACAAGGATGCCGTGGCCGCGGCGCTGAAGAAGGCCGATTTCGCCTCGCTGCGCGGCAACTTCAAGTTCAACACCAACGGCTACCCGATCCAGGACTTCTATCTGACCAAGGTCGCCAAGCGCCCGGACGGCAAGTTCCAGACAGAGATCGTGCAGAAGGTGTTCGAGAACTACGCCGACCGCTACGCCAAGGACTGCGTGGCCAAGTAAAAGCAGGGAGCGAAAACCAACATGAGCCATCCGGAAATCGCGGGCATCACCCGGGCCAATGAGGGCATCCAGGGCATCTCCTGGAACATCCTCGGCCAGGTCTACGTGCCGAAGAACCGCACCGAGCACAGCTTCTCCTGGCACGCGACGTTCCCGGTCGGCACCTTCGTGCCGCCGCACATCCACCCCGACCAGGACGAGTACCTCTATATCCTCGAAGGACGGCTCGACTTCTTCCTCGACGGCGCCGAGGAGTATGCGACCGCCGGCGACACGGTGCGACTGCCGATGGGCAAGCCGCACGGCATCTTCAACAAGTCGCAGCAGACCGCCAAGACGCTGTTCTGGGTGTCGCCGACGCGGCGGCTCTACGAGCTGTTCTGGGCGATCCACAACATGCGCGAGCAGAATCCGGACGACGTGGTCAAGCTCGCCGCCGAGCACAACATCCACTTCCTGCCCCCGCCTCCGGGGGCGTGAGCCGGATCTGGCGCTTGTTTTCGAACTGTCGCGCAGAACGCAGCGCGCTCCCTCTCCCCGTCCTCGCGGGGAGAGGGCTGGAGGGGCAGCCGTTCGGGCAGCCTCAGATAGTTGCTACGACGCCTGCCGCGTGACCATCCGCGCGGCAAAGCCGGCCCGGCTGGCATAGCCGCGCACGATGCCCTCGCGGGCCTCGTAGTTCAGGATGGTGTTGATGTCGGTGAAGCCCTGCGGCGCAAGCTGCTCGACGGCATCGATGACGCCCTCGGGACCGCCGCGGCGGTTCGAGGCGACGATCTCGGCGGTCATCGGCAGCCGCTTCTGCTCATAGGCCATCAGCGCCTGGCGCGGATGCTCGGAGCGGGCCAAGGCATCGGCGAGCGCGCGGGCATCGAGAATGGCCTGCGAGGCGCCGTTGGAGCCGACCGGGTACATCGGATGCGCGGCATCGCCCAACAAGGTGACGCGGCCGCTCGACCAGTACGGCAGCGGATCGCGGTCGCAGCAGGGATATTCCCAGAACTCCGGCGTCGCCCGCACCATGGCGGCGAAGTCGACCTGGGGAATGGAGAAGCCGTTGACATGCGGCATCAGCTCGTCCGTCTTGC
Organism: Bradyrhizobium sp. SZCCHNR1053; assembly: GCF_032381235.1. Lineage (NCBI taxonomy): Bacteria > Pseudomonadati > Pseudomonadota > Alphaproteobacteria > Hyphomicrobiales > Nitrobacteraceae > Bradyrhizobium > Bradyrhizobium sp. SZCCHNR1053. The sequence continues at coordinate 84,949 of NZ_JAUHJM010000004.1, read as the reverse complement.
CGAGCCGCGACCAGTCCTCACGCCGCGGCGGCGCGGTGTTGGCATCGCCGATGCGCACCAGCACGGCCCAGTTGGTGAGGCGGGTCGCGGGGCTCGAGCCCTCGGCGATCGGATAGATCACCGCCTTGGCGTTCAGGCCGCCGGCGATGATCATCGACCGCCCGGTCAAAAACACCGGCCAGTCGGTGGCGCCGCGCCACAGCATCAGGCCGTTCCAGCACGGCGCGCCCTCGTTGGGGAACAGCGTCTGCCGGACCTTGGAATGGATGCCGTCGGCGCCGATCAGCACGTCGCCACGGACGGTGTGGACATGAGACCCGGTGCGATCGAAGAAATAGGCGGTGACCCCGCCCTCGTCCTGGGTGAAGGCGCCGAGCCGGCAGCCGGTGTGGACCTTCTCCGGCCCGAGGCGCTCCACCACGGCCTGGTGGATCACGCTCTGCAGCCGGCCGCGATGAATCGAGAATTGCGGCACGTCATGGCCGGCGTCGAGCCCACGCGCTTCGTGCCAGACCTCCTGGCCGCGCCGAGTCAGGTAGAACAGCTCGGAGGTGCGGATGGCGACCTGGTCGAGCCGGTCGAGCAGTCCGAGTTGGGCGAGCTCGCGGATCGCATGCGGCAGGGTGTTGATGCCGACGCCGAGCTCGCGGATCGCATCCGCCTGCTCGAACAGCTCACAGTCGATGCCGCGCGCCCGCAGCATCAGCGCCGTGGTCAATCCACCGATACCGCCGCCAACGATGATCGCCTTCATCGCGCCCTACTCCACTCGCTCAGGACGTACCTGGCCGCAGCGTGGCACAGCGGCTTACTCCGCCGCAAGCGGCTTCGCAGCCTCGGCCTTCAGCTCCGCCCGCGTTTTCGGCTTAGCCTTAATCTTCAGCTCCTCGAAATCCTGCCGCTCCCGCACGCTGTTGCGGAAGATCTGCTCTTTGCCCGGCAGATATTGCGGCGGACAGAACATGTCGGCGCCATACCAGGCCGCGGCCTTCATGGTGAAGGCGGGGTCGACCAGATGCGGGCGGCCGAGCGCGACGAGATCGGCGCGGCCGGCGGCAAGGATCGTGTTGACCTGATCGGCCGAGGTGATGTTGCCGACGCACATGGTGGCGACGCGGGCCTCGTTGCGGACCTGATCGGAGAATGGCGTCTGGAACATGCGGCCGTAGATCGGCTTGGCCTCGCGCACCGTCTGACCGGTCGAGACGTCGACGAGATCGACGCCCGCCTCGCCGAAGGCGCGGGCGATCAGCACCGCGTCGTCACCAGCGACGCCGCCCTCGGCCCAGTCGGTGGCGGAGATGCGCACCGACATCGGCTTGTGCGCCGGCCACGCCGCGCGCATCGCGGCAAACACTTCCAGCGGGAAGCGCAGCCGGTTCTCCAGCGCGCCGCCATACGCGTCGGTCCGCTTGTTGGTCAACGGCGAGATGAAGCTCGCCAGCAGATAGCCGTGGGCGCAGTGCAGCTCGAGCATGTCGAAGCCGCAGCGCTCGCCACGCTCGGCCGCGGCGACGAAATCGGCCTTGATCGCGTCCATCGCCGCGCGGTCGAGCTCGCGTGGCACCTGGCTGTCAGGGAAGTACGGCAGCGGCGACGCCGACACGATGTCCCAGCCGCCCTGCTCCAATGGCCGGTCCATGCCGTCCCACATCAGCTTGGTCGCGCCCTTGCGTCCGGCATGGCCAAGTTGCAGCGCGAACTTGGCTTGCGAGTTGGCGTGAACGAAATCGACGATGCGCTTCCAGGCGGCCTCCTGCGCGTCGTTCCACAGACCGGCGCAGCCGGGCGTGATGCGGGCCTCGCGGCTGACGCAGGTCATCTCGGTGAACAGCAGACCGGCGCCGCCGATCGCGCGCGAGCCATAGTGCACGAGATGGAAATCGCCGGGCACACCCTCCGCCGCCGAGTACATGCACATCGGCGACAGCACCGCGCGATTTGCGATCGTCATCTCGCGCAGCTTGAGCGGCTGGAACATCGGCGCGACCGGCTTCTCGACGTCGACGTCGAAGCCCTTCGCGCGAACCTGCCGCGCGAACGCCTTGTCGACCTCGGCCACGAAATCCGGCGCGCGCAAGGTGAGATTGTCGTAGGTGATCGCCTTCGAGCGCGTCATCACGCCGAACGCGAACTGCACCGGATCGAAATCCCAGAAGCGGTCGACGTGCTCGAACCAGACCAGCGACACGTCGGCGGCATGCTGCGTCTTCTCGACCTCCTCGCGGCGGCCATGCTCATAAAGATCCAGTGCGGCCGGAATACTGGGCGCGCGCTGCATGGCGTCAGCCAACGCGATCGCGTCTTCCATCGCGAGCTTGGTGCCCGAGCCGATCGAGAAATGCGCGGTCGACTTGGCGTCGCCGAGCAGCACCATGTTGTCCTTGACCCAGCGCCTGTTGCGGATCATCGGGAAGTTGCGCCACATCGAGCGGTTGATCAGCAGCGGATGATCACCGAGGAACCAGCCGAAGATCTCCTTCATGCGGTCGGCGGATTGCCGCTCATCGAGCCCGGTCAGGCCGGCCCGCTCGAAGGTCTCTGGATCGGTCTCGAAGATCCAGGTCGAATGGCCCGTCTCGTACTGATAGGCGTGCGCGATGAACGGGCCCCACTCCGTCTCCTGGAAGATGAAGGTGAAGGCGTCGAGCGGCTTGGTCGATCCCATCCACGCGAACTTGTTGGCGCGCAGATCGACCTCGGGCTGGAAGTGATCGACGTATTTCTGGCGGAAGCGGCTGTTGATGCCGTCAGACAGGATCAGGAGATCCGCATCAGCGAATTGCGACTCGTCCTCGAGGTCGACCTCGAACTGCAGGGTCACGCCCAGCTCGCGCGCACGCTCCTGCAGGATTCGCAGCAGCGTGCGGCGCGAGCAGCCGCAGAAACCATTGCCGCCGACCCGGTGGACCGTGCCGCGGAAATGCACGGCAATATCATCCCAGTAGGCGAATTCCTGGGTGATCCGCTGGTAGCTCGGCAGGTCATGCTTCTCGAAATTGTCGAGCGTGGCATCGGAGAACACCACGCCGAATCCGAACGTGTCGTCGGCGCGGTTGCGCTCGTAGACCGCGATGTCGGCGCTGGGCCGCTGCTTCTTGAGCAATATCGCCGCATAGAGACCGGCAGGTCCGCCGCCGATGATCGCGATCTTCATGAGCGCCTCCACTGGAGAGCCGAGCCAATGAAAATTATTTTAACCCTAAAATATATCCTGGCAAGCCCCTTCGGTTCCCTCCGCTTGTCAATTGCCCTGGAAGACCGGCTTCGACTTGGCCGCGAAGGCCTCGAAGGCGCGGTTGAAATCCTCCGTCGTCATGCACAAGGCCTGGGCAACTGCCTCGGCTTCGATCGCCTCCTCGACCGACATCGCCCATTCCATCGCCAGCATGCGCTTGGTCATCGTGTTGGCGAAAGTCGGGCCGTTCGCGATCTCGGTTGCCAACACCACGGCCTGCGCCAGCACGTCGGCGGGTGCGACGATGCGGCTGAAGAAGCCCCAGCGCTCGCCCTCGTCGGCACTCATGAAGCGGCCGGTGTAGAGCAGTTCGGACGCGCGGGACTGACCGATGATGCGCGGCAGGATCGCGCAGGCCCCCATGTCGCAACCGGCAAGGCCGACCTTGTTGAACAGGAACGCGACCTTGGCACCGGTTGCAGCCAGCCTGATATCGGAGGCCATCGCAACGATCGCGCCAGCGCCTGCACAGATTCCTTCGACCGCCGCGACGATCGGCTGCGGACAGGCCCGCATCGCCTTGACGAGATCGCCGGTCATCCGGGTGAAGGCGGTCAGACCCTTGGTGTCCATCTTCACCAGCGGACCGATGATCTCGAACACGTCGCCGCCGGACGAGAAATTGCCGCCTGCACCGGCCACGATGATCGCCTTGACGTCGTCGTCGAACGCGCAGGCCCGAAAGAAGTCGGTCAGTTCGCGATAACTCTCGAAGGTCAGCGGGTTCTTGCGCTCGGGCCGGTTCAACGTCACGATCGCGACGCGATCCTTGACCGCGAGCAGGAAATGGCTGGGCTTGTAGTCCGCCAACGGCACGGTGACGGGATTGGCGTGTCTCGACATGTCAGCTTCCTTCCTTCAAATCTTATCGTTGGGCGTTACGGTCTACACCTCGCCGCCGGCCACAGCGATCGCCTGTCCCGTGATCGCACCGGCACCGCTGCCGCACAGCCACAGCACGGTATCAGCAACTTCCTGCGGCATGATGAGCCGCCCCTGCGGATTATGCTTGGCAAGCTCGGCGATCGCCTGCTCCCGGCTGCGGCCGGTCTTCTTCATGATGTTGTCCACGCTGTCGGCGACGAGATCCGTATCGGTGAAGCCTGGGCAGACTGCGTTGACTGTCACGCGCGTCGCAGCCAGCTCCAGCGCGAGCGAGCGCGTCAGGCCGACGACAGCATGCTTCGCTGCGGTGTAGGCGCTGACGTAAGGATAGCCCTTGAGCCCTGCCGTGGACGCGACCGCAACGATGCGGCCATAGGACTTTGCCCTCATCGCCGGCAGCACTGCCTGCACGGCATGCACGACACCCATGAAATTGATGTCGATCATGCGACGGAACAGCGCGGCATCCGATTTCAGGAACGGGGCGGACTCGGCACTTCCGGCATTGGCAATCAGGATGTCGATCGGCTGGCGCGCAACAGCGGCGGCAACGGCCGCGTTCAGCGCGGCCTGATCGGCAACATCGGCAATGGCGGCGTAATCGGCGCAGCCGGCTGCGATCGCCTCATCGAGCGTTGCGCCGTTGCGCCCGACGATCGTCACGGTTGCGCCGGCAAGCTTCAGGGCTTGCGCGATCTCGCGGCCGATGCCGCGTCCGCCGCCCGTCACCATCGCGTGCGCAGCTGCAGGCAATCCCGACACGCGCGCCTCCTCATCTCTTGCAATACGATCGCGGCTTCGAAGTTATTTTAAACTTCAAATTTTTGCAACAACACGCCCGAAGCGCCTTGACACCCCGGTTGCCGCGACTAGCGTTCAAGGGCCTGGAGCAAGCAGCGTAGCGGTATCAGGCATATCTCGGAGGACTGCGTGCCTGCGTCGCAAATCACCACCACGAAGGACGGCCGCTTCGGCTACGAGGCATCGGGGGCGCCCGAGCGGCAGACCGTGGTGTTCCTGCACGGCATCGGCGGCGCGGCACGCGCCTGGCGCGGTCAGCTCGACTATTTCGGCGAGCGCCGCCATGCGCTGGCCTGGGACATGCCAGGCTATGGCCAATCCGCCCGGCTCGAGACGGCCAGCATCACCACGCTCGCCGCTGCGCTTCAAGATTTCCTGAGCCAGATCGGCGCCAAGCAGCCGATCCTCGTTGGTCATTCCATCGGCGGAATGATCGTACAGGAATGGTTGACGACGCATCCGCAGGCCGCGTCGGCCGTGGTGTTGGCTCAGACCAGCCCGGCCTTCGGCAAGGTCGACGGCGACTGGCAGAAGTCGTTCATCGAGGCGCGTCTCGGACCGCTCGATCGGGGCGCGACGATGGCGTCGCTGGCGCCGGACCTGGTCAAGGAGTTGGTCGGCGACGATCCCGATCCGCATGGCCTTGAAATTGCAACCTCCTGCATGGCCGGCGTACCCGAGGCAAGCTATCGCGCCAGCATGCTGGCCCTGCTCGGTTTCGACCGGCGACAAGCCTTGAAGGACATCAAGGTGCCGACGCTGGTGCTCTCGGGCTCGAAGGATCGCAACGCGCCGGCGCCGATGATGGAGAAGATGGCGAAGTTCATTCCCTCGTCGGACTACGTCGAACTTCAGGGCGCCGGCCATCTCGTCAATCTCGAACGGCCCGGCGAGTTCAACGCCGCACTCGATACGTTCCTGACGACACATGCAACACCAGCGACAGCGGAGAGATGATGACGATCCCGGTCCAGAAGACGGCGATGGCCTCCGGTGAAGCCCTCGATGCGCCGATGTTCGATCCGGCCGCATATCGGCTCACGGCCGAGCAGGCCGACATCATTACACGGGCCCGGGAACTCGGGCAGAGCGTGCTGGCGGGCCGCGCCGCGACCTGGGATCGCGAGGCGAGCTTTCCGACTGAGAACTACAAGGACCTGCATCGCGCGGGCCTGCTCGGCATCTCCGTTCCCAAGGCTCTCGGCGGCCTCGGCGCGGGCTACCAGACCTATGCACTCACCGCCGCCGAGATCGGTCGCTATTGCGGCGCCACGGCGCTGACCTGGAACATGCACGTTTGCTCGACCTTATGGTCCGGACCGCTCGCCGACGATCTCGACATGGACGAGGACGTCCGCGCCGAGCACGAGCGGCGGCGCGCGATCCACTACAAGCGCATCGTCGACGACGGCGCGATCTATTCGCAGCCCTTCTCGGAGGGTGGCGCGGCGGCAGCGGGCGGCGTCGCGTTCGGTACCGAGGCCAAGCCGGTCAAGGGCGGCTGGCTGGTCAACGGCAAGAAGATCTTCGCCTCGCTCGCCGGACACGCGGACTATTATGGTGTGCTATGCACCGAGGTCAGCGAGGGCGAGAAGGCGTCCCGCCGCAACACGCTCTATCTCGCGGTGCCGGCGAAAACGGAGGGCGTCTCTGTCGTCGGCGACTGGGATCCGCTGGGCATGCGCGGCACGGTGTCACGCACGCTGCTTTTCAAGGATGTCTTCGTCGAGGAGGACGCCGCCTTGATGCCGCGCGGCGTCTATTTCCAGGCGGCGATGCGCTGGCCGCACATGTTCATGACGTTGTCGCCGACCTATATGGGGCTTGCGCAGGCTGCGTATGACTTCACCGTCAGATATCTGCGCGGCGAGGTGCCGGGCATGCCGCCGGTCAAGCGGCGGATGTACCCGACCAAGCAGATCGCGGTCGCGCAGATGCAGATCAAGCTGGAGCAGATCAAGGGAATCTGGTTCCAGGCCGTCACCGAGGCGCGAGCCAATCCGAGCAAGGAGCAGGTGCTGCGCGCCTATGCGGCGCAGTACTCGGTGATGGAGGGCGCCAATGATCTGGCGGCGCTCGCCATCCGCACCTGCGGCGGACAATCGATGCTGAAGACGCTGCCGCTGGAGCGCATCTATCGCGACAGCCGCTGCGGCTCCCTGATGCTGCCCTGGACCGCGGAATTGTGCCTCGACCGCATCGGCCGCGAGGCACTGTACGAGCCCGGCGAGACGGACGACTGAGCGTGGACCTCTGCAGCCTGATCGAGCGCAACGCGGCGTTCACGCCGGACAAGCCGGCGATCCACTTCGAAGGCAGGACGCTGAGCTATGCCGATTTCAGCGAGCGCATAGCGCGGACAGCGCGGGCGCTGAAATCCGAGTTCAGCGTCGGACGCGGCGACCGCGTCGCGATTTTGAGCCTCAACCGGCCGGACTATCTGGTCTTGCTCTATGCCTGTGCGCGACTCGGCGCGATCCTGGTGCCGCTGAACTGGCGGCTGGCGGTGGCCGAGCAGGTCTTCATTCTCTCGGATGCTGCCGCCAAGGTGCTGGTGCTGGAGCAGGCCTTTGCGCCGGTGCTGCCGGCGCTCGCCGAGAGCCATCCGGAGACCATGCCGGTCGGCATCGACTTTGCGCCGTCGAGCGGATTGCAGATCGACGATCTGCTGGGCCGCGGTCACGGCGATGATCGCAACCCGCACATCGACCTCTCCTGCCCGCTGCTGATCGTCTACACCTCGGGCACCACGGGCCGGCCGAAGGGCGCGGTGCTGCGCCAGGAGGCGTTGCTGTGGAACGGGGTGATGAGCCAGCACATGCATGGCCTCACCTCCGACGATCACGTGCTGACGGTGCTGCCGCTGTTCCACGTCGGCGGCCTCAACATCCAGACTACGCCGGCGCTGCATCACGGCGCCACCGTTACGCTGCACGCCCGCTTCACGCCGGATTCGACACTGGCGGCGATCGTCAACGAACGGCCGACGTTGACCGTGCTGGTGCCGGCAACCATTCAGGCCGTCACCGAGCATCCCGATTGGAACGCGACGGACCTGTCCTCGCTCAGGGCTGTTGCGACCGGATCGAGCATCGTGCCGCCGGCGCTGATCGAACGCATCACCGCGCGCGGCGTGCCGGTGCTGCAGGTCTATGGCTCGACCGAGACCTGCCCGATCGCGGTCTACACACGGCTCGGCGGCGACCTCTCGCGCGCAGGCTCGACCGGCCTGCCCGGGCTGTGCTGCGAAGCCAAGATCATCGACAAGGACGGCGACGAGCTTCCGGCGGGCAAAGCGGGCGAGATCGCCGTGCGCGGGCCCAATCTGTTCTTCGAATATTGGGGCAACGCCAAAGCCACGCAGCAGGCGATCCATGACGGCTGGTACCGCACCGGCGACATCGCCCAGCGCGATGCCGAGGGGTACTTCTTCGTGCTCGAGCGCAAGAACAACATGATCATCTCCGGCGGCGAAAACGTCTACCCAGCCGAGATCGAGCGCGTGCTCGGCGAGCATCCCGACGTCGTCGAATGCGGCGTGATCGGCCGGCCCGATCCGCGCTGGGACGAGGTGCCGGTAGCGTTCGTCGTCAAGCGCCAGGGCTGCGCGCTCGATGCGGACACCTTGCGCGCGCATCTGCAGGCGCAGCTCGCGCGCTTCAAGGTGCCGCGCGACATCGTGTTCGTCGACGACCTGCCGCGCACTGCGCTCGGCAAGGTGCAGCACCATCTGCTGCGCCAGATCGATGGCCCCAAATGATCGGCATGGAGACGCGCTCTTGAAAATTGCAGTGCTCGGCGGCGGCAACGGCTCCTTTGCGGCGGCAGGCGATTTCGCGCTCGGAGGTCACGAGGTCCGGCTGTGGCGCCGCGATGTGGACGCTGTCGCGCAGCATCGCGCGGCGGGCTCGACGATCATCGTCAAGGACGTCAATGGCCGTCATGAGGCCAGGCTGGCGCTGGTCACGACGGATATCGGCGAGGCCGTCTATGGCGCCGAGCTGATCCTCTGCCCGGCACCGGCCTTCGCGCAGGCAGCCATCGCGCACCAACTTGCGCCGCATCTCGTCGACGGTCAGGTCGTATTCCTGCCGCCGGCGACCTTCGGCACCATGATCTTCGCGGCGGCCGCGCGTGATGCCGGCAATGAAGCCAACGTCAGCTACGCCGAGACCGGCACCCTGCCCTGGCTGACGCGCAAGCATGGGCCGTTCGAGGTCGCGATCACCATTCGGGCCAAGCGGCTCCCGGTCGGCGTGTTTCCTTCGAAGACGGCCGAGCATGCGCTGGCTGTGATCGGCCGCGCCTTCCCCGACGTGATCGAGCCCTGTGGTGACGCGCTGTCGGGCGCGCTGATGAATGCCGGCTGCATCATCCACCCGCCGCTGATCGTGATGAATGCAGGTCCGATCGAGCATTTCGAGCGCTGGGACATCCACAAGGAGGGCACGCAACCTTCGATCCGCCGCGTCACCGATGCGCTCGATGCGGAGCGGATTGCGGTGCGCGAAGCGCTCGGCTACGGCGCGCCGCATTTTCCGCTGGCGCATCACTACGCCAAGGAGGGCGAGATCTGGATGTACGGCCGCGGCTCGCACGACCGGCTCACCGATTCCGGCGATTGGCGCGAGCAGCTCGTGCTGACGCAGCACCGCTACATGCGCGAGGATCTCAGGCTCGGCCTGTCGTTCCTGATCTCGGCCGCCGAGCTGAGCGGCACGCCGACGCCGCTCGCCCGCGCCTTCCTGGCCATCGGCGCTGCGATCTGCGGCGAGGATTTCATGGCAACGGGACGCACGCTCGCCCGCCTCGGCCTTGGTGGTCTCGACCGGACCGCGCTGCAGGCGCTGCTGCGTGATGGATTTGCTCAATGAGCGCGCGCGGTCATATCGCCTGCCTCGGCGCCGGCCGCATGGGCCGCGGCATCGCCGTCGCCTTCGCCTATGCCGGCCATCCCGTGACGATGATCGACGTCAAGTCGCGCAGGCCGGAGGAGTTCGCCAGGCTGGAGCGCGACGCGCTCGGCGAGGTCGGCGCGACGTTCGCGACCTTGGCGCGGCTCGGGATGCTGCAAGCCGCCGATGCCGAAAAGCTGATGGGCAAAATCACCGTCGCGCCGGCCAGCGCGAGCGGCGATGTGCTGGCGCAGACGACGCTGGTGTTCGAAGGCGTGCCGGAGATCGTGGACCTCAAGCGCGAGGTGCTCGGGGCAGCGTCGCGCGCGGTCGCGCCCGACGTGATCATCGCCTCGACGACCTCGACGATCCTGGTCAACGATCTCTCCGGTGCGGTGGAGCGCCCTGAGCGCTTCCTGAATGCGCACTGGCTCAACCCGGCCTATCTGATCCCGCTGGTCGAGATCTCGCCGGGCCAGGCGACGGATCCCGATGTCACGGCGCGGCTGAAGGCGCTGCTCGAAGGCATCGGCAAGGTGCCGGTGGTCTGCGCGGCCACGCCGGGCTTCATCGTGCCGCGCATCCAGGCGCTCGCCATGAATGAGGCGGCGCGCATGGTCGGCGAAGGGGTCGCCAGCGCCGAGGAGATCGACAAGGCGATCCGCTACGGCTTCGGCTTCCGCTACGCCGTGCTCGGCCTGCTCGAATTCATCGACTGGGGCGGCGGCGACATCCTCTACTACGCCAGCCGCTATCTCGAGGGCGCGCTCCACAGCGACCGCTATCGCGCGCCCGAGGTGATCGAGCGCAACATGGCGGAGGGCCGCATCGGCCTGCGCACCGGCGCCGGATTCCTCGATTATTCCGGTATGGATGTCGCAGCCTATCGCGAGCAGCGGCTCGGCGCGCTGGTCGACATGCTGCGGCATTTCAAGCTCGCCCGGCCGCCGGTTGTGGATTGAGCACGCAGCGAGGCTGATCGTCGCGTGGCGCATAGCCGTAGGGTGGGCAAAGGCGCGCAGGCGACACTGCGCGCCTCATGCTGCGCTCCATCGCGCGCCGTGCCCACCATGTCGCTCCGCATGCCTGGATGCACGGTGGGCACGCAACCGCCCTGCGGGCGGCTGCTTTGCCCACCCTACAGCGGTGTCGCTGCCGGCCCTTTGCGGGTATCAACTGCAACTGCATCAACAAACTCCGCCGTCGTCCCGGCGAGCGCCGGGACCCATAACCCCAGGGAGGAGTTTGGGGACGCGCGTCGATCATCTCGCAAAACAATGACTGCCGCGGAGTATGGATCCCGGGTCGGCGCCGCGACGCGCTTTGCGCGTCACGGCTTGCCCAGGACGACAATGGTGGGTGGATCGGAACACGGGTCAAACAGCGGGCGGCATGACGTCTCGTTCTCGCGGCGCATTTGCGCCCGAGCGTTGCGATCAGTTCGTCCCTCTTCAAATGCAGAGGGCGCAGGGAAGGCCAGGCGTCGGCTGACGCCTGCGGCCCGCCTGCGAAAAAGAATGCAGGCGGCAGGTACCACAGGTGCAGCCGGAAACACCCGGCCTTCCCTGCGCGACGGTCTTCACGCTTATACGCAGTCTCCCTGGTGCGCCGGGCTTGTTGGCCACCATGGCAACAATGCGCTTTAGGCGCATTGCGCTGGACACCAGCTTCGGGGTGTCAGGACGCTGCGACTTCACGTCCGCAATCGATCGTTCGTCCGCGCCCTCATGAGAGGACGCTGCGATCTCTCGCGGCCATCGCTCCCCGCCTCGCGTGTCGTGACGATCGCGCGCAACGCCCCTCCGCAGTGAGGCGGGATGGCGAGAGAGAACCATGAATTCCGAAAAATAGCAAGTAAATTATTTTTTTCGGAATACGCCCCGGGCATCTTCCGTTGCTCATCGCGGACGCTTCGCCATTTAGGGCGATCTACCCACCACGGTGACGGTGCGCTCCCCTCCCCGCAAGGGAGAGGGGAGTACACTGCCCGCTGGGCGCGTGCTCGCGAGCCACAACGAGAACTATCCGAACACGTCCTGCAGCACGCCCTCCTTGATCACGGCCACACCGTCCAGCTCGATCGTGGTGCCCATCATCGGCAGGTCGAAATGGCCAGCCGTGTAGCGGCCGGCGAATTCGTTGGCGCCGGTGGAGAACAGGAAATTGCCGGGGACGGCGCGCAACTCGGTGCCGTTGGTGTCGCGCTGGTCGTACATGGTCAGCGCCTCGTAGCGCGCGCCGGGGTTCATGCCCCAGCCGACATGCGACACCGCATAGGCCTCGCGGTCGCCCCAGGAGGCGAGATAGGAACGCATCATCGCGGCATCGGCGCCCTCGCCGTCCAGCCCGGTGACGTAGTCGTCGCAGAGGGTCATCGTCACCGGTGAGGTGAGATAGCGCTTGAAGGTGAGGTTGATGTCGCCGGGCGCCATCACGATGGTGCCGTTGACCGATTTGCTCCTGGGGAAGCTGACGACGATGCCGCCCGGCCAATGCGCCAGCGTGCCGGGACGGTCGGTCCAGCCCCAGACGCCGACAGTCGAGGCGCCCTCCATGATCACGTCGAGATCGGTGCCGGCCCTCGAGGTCACGCGCATCCGCTTGGTGCCGCGCAGCATCTTGGCGGCGGCGCGCACGCGCTTCTCCAGCGCAGAGTCAGGCACCATGCGCTCGAGCGCCTCGGGATGCTCGTTGGAGATCACGAGAATGCGCGCGCCGGCTTTCAGGATCTCCGGCGTCTCCACCGCATGCATCAAGCCTTCGATGGTGCAGTCGACGACGAAGCCGGCCTGCTGCAGCGCTGAGACCACCGGCCCGAGCTTGCCGATCGCCTCCGACGCACCGGTCGAGCGCACCGGCACCGGATGGCGGTTGCGCGGGGTCGGCACCACGACATGGAACGGACGCGCCCCCATCCGCAACAGCGCCAGCTCGGCGATGTGGACGTTCAGCGCCCGGGACTGCGTCTCCGACAGGATCGCGGCGGTGTCACCCGCCTTGACGGCACAGCGCTCGAAGATCTCGCAGAATGCGTCGATCCATTTCGCCTCGATGCGATCCGCCAGCATGGTCGTTCTCCCGATTGTCGTTGTGTTGTTATCAGACTGAGGGAAAGCCGCGCAGCAGATACGCGCGCAGGCCTTGCAGCAGGGCGTTGAGAATGAGACCCAGCAGCGAGATCGTGATCAGCGGCACGAACATGTCGACAGCCTGGAAGGTGCGCGCGGCGGTCACCAGCACGTGACCGAGCCCGTCGGTCGAGGTGATCATCTCGGCCAGGAACACGACGATGCAAGAGATCACGAGGCCGATGCGGCAGCCGGTCAGGATCGACGGCATCGCGGCCGGCAGCACCACCTTCCACAGCACGTCGCGCGGCGGCGTGCCGGCCGCGAGCGCCGACCAGATCAGCTTCTGCTCGACGGTCGTCGCGCCGTAGTAGGTCGACAGCAGGATCGGAAACAGCGCGTCCGCCGCCACCAGCATGATCTTGGATTCGTGGCCGAAGCCGAGCAGCAGCAGGAACGCCGGATAGAGCGCGACCTTCGGCAGCGGCGCCAGCACGCGCACGATCGGCTTGACGGCGGCGTTGACAGGCGGGCTCACCGCGGCGGCAATTCCAAGGGAAACACCGAGCACCACGGCGATCGCAAAGCCGGCGAACAGCCGGAACAGCGTTGCCGCGATGTCCTGCTGAAACGTGACACTGGTGAGCTGCTGGCCCATCCGCAAAAACACCTGCCCCGGCGGCGGCAGCAGGGTCGGCGGCGCATAGCCGAACGACACCAGCCCCTGCCACAGCAGCAGGACCAGCACGATCGGCGCGGCGCCAAGGAGGATGTCGTTGGAGGTGCGCGTCATGAGAAGCTCAGCGGCATGTCGAACTGCGGCTCGGACCAGCGCACCAGCCAGCGCCTGACGACCTCGAACGCCGCATCGAGGCAGATGCCCATGGCGCCGATGATGATGATCATCGCGAACACCGTGTCGTACTGGCCCATGTCGAGCGCGTTGAACAGGATGTTGCCGGCGCCGGATTGCCGCGCGATCATCTCGCTCGTCACCATCGTGATCAGCGCCAGCACGATTCCAGTGCGGCAACCGGTGAGGATCTCCGGAAGCGCCGCGGGCAGGACAATGCGCAGCAGGCGCTCGCCGGCCGAGAGTCCCATCGCCGCGCCCGACCACAACATCTTCTCCTCGACCGCCTTGGCGCCCTCGAAGCTGTGGTAGATCACCGGAAGGCTGACGCCGAGGAAGATCACCAGCGTCTTGGAGATGTCTCCGACGCCGAGCCACAGCATGATGATCGGCATCAGCGCCGCCTTCGGCACCGGGTAGATCAGCATCAGCAGCGGATTGAAGAAGGCGGCTGTCGACCGGCTGCGCCCCATCAGGAGCCCGAGCGGAATCGAGAACGCAAGCGCCAGCGCGAAGCCGATCGCCATCCGCCGCAGCGAGGCCAGGATGTTGATCAGGGATTCCTTGTCGGTGAGGATCGGCGGGATCGCACGCAGCGATTCCAGCGCGGTCGGAAAGCTGTCGTTCTTCAGTCCGAGCGAGGCGAGCTGCCACGCCAGCAGCAGACCGCAGCAAGCCAGCACCGGCGCGAGCGGCTTCAGCAGGCCATTCATGACGGCAGCTCGTTGTCACCGGAATCGTCGAACATGCGCTCGATGTCGACGATGTATTTCTGGTAGCGCGGATCCAGCAGCAGCTCCTCGCGGCGTCGGGGCCGCGGCAGGTCGATGTCGATCACCTCGCGGATGCGGCCAGGCGAGCGCGACATCATCACGACCTTGTCGGACAGGAACACGGCTTCCTCGACCGAGTGGGTCACGAACAGGACCGTCTTGCGGTCGCGCTCCCAGATGTCGAGCAGGTCGTTCTGCAGCCGCGTGCGCGTATGCGCGTCGAGCGCGCCGAATGGCTCGTCCATCAGCAGCACCTCCGGACCATAGGCCAGCGTACGCGCCAGCGCGACGCGCTGCTTCATGCCGCCGGACAGCTCCTTGGGATAGAACTTCTCGAAGCCGGTGAGTCCGACCATGGCGAGCAAAGTCCGCGCGAGCGCCTCGGCCTTCGCCGGCTTCTTGCCCTGCTGCAGCGGACCATACATGACGTTGCCGAGCACGCTCTTCCAGGGAAACAGCGCGAACTCCTGGAACACCGGGCCGCGATCGGTGCCGGGACCGGTGATCGGCTTGCCCTTCATCTTCGCCGTGCCTTTGGTGGGGCTGACGAAGCCACCGACGATGTAGAGCAAGGTCGACTTGCCGCAGCCGGAGGGCCCGAGGATGGAGACGAAGGCGCCCTCGCCGACCGAAAGCGAAATGTCCGACAGCGCGGTGTGGTCGCGGCGCGACGACGTCTTGAACACCTGCGACACGTGATCGATCTCGATGATCGGCGTGGCCGCGCGGCGGCCGAGCGGAGCGCCCGCGAGCTGGCCGGGTCGGATCGGGGTCACGCCCATGTCGGCTTCTCTTTCCGATGCAGCACGCTTAGAGGCTCCGTGATATCAGGCATGAAGACTGCCGCAGACGATCGTTTTAAACCACATCCACCGTCATTCCGGGGCAAGGCCGAAAGGCCTTGAACCCGGAATCTCGAGATTGCCTTGCGTCATGCTCAACAAGCTCGAGATTCCGGGTTCAATCATCGAAGCGCAGCCGCTTCGCGTCTGCGCCTCGACGATTGCCCCGGAATGACGGGGACCTGGAAAGATTAGCAAGAACTCTGCCAATCGTCCCACGCGCGCCGCTCATTGCTGCTCCTGATCGAACCAGGGCCATTCGGCCGGTCCCTCATGCGTGACGGCGCCGAGCGGCGCCTGCCCGACCAATTTCGCATACTTCGCCAGCGCTCCCGCGCGGTGCCGCGGCGGCCGCTGCGTCCAGTGCTTGCGGCGCGAAGCCAGCTCAACGTCATCAAGCAGCACATCGAGCGTGCGCGCCTTCGCATCGATGCGGATCGGATCGCCGTCTTGCACCATCGCCAGCGGACCGCCGACGAAGGCTTCCGGCGAGACATAGCCGATGCACATGCCGCGGGTGGCGCCGGAGAAGCGGCCGTCGGTGATCAGCGCGACCTTCTCGCCCATGCCCTGGCCATAGATCAGCGCGGTGACGCCGAGCATCTCGCGCATCCCCGGACCGCCGACCGGACCCTCGTTGCGGATGATCAGCACCTCGCCCGCCTGATAGTTGCGTGCGCGGACCGCAGCGACGCAGGCCTCCTCGTCCTCGAACACCCGCGCGCGGCCCTCGAACACCAGGTTCTTGAGGCCGGCAATCTTGATGACGGCGCCGTCGGGCGCGAGGTTACCCTTGAGGACAGCCACGCCGCCATCCGCCATGATCGGCTTGGCCGGGCTGAAGACGATCTCGCCGTCCGGCGGGTTGGCCGAGCCGTATTCATCAGCCAGCGTGCGGCCCGTGACAGTGATGCAGGAGCCGTCGATGTGGCCGCTCTCGATCAGCGCGCGGATCACCACGGCGGCGCCGCCGATATCGTAGACGTCCTTCGCCGTGTACTTGCCGCCCGGCCTGAGATTGCCGATCAGCGGCGTGCGCGCGAACACCTCACCGACATCGTCGAGGGTGAAGCGGATGCCGGCCTCATTGGCGATCGCCGGCAGATGCAGCGCGGCGTTGGTGGAGCCGCCGGTAGCCGCGACGATGGCCGCCCCGTTCTCCAGCGCCTTCCGGGTCACGATGTCGCGCGGCAGCGGGCCGCCACGCGCGAGCATCTGCATGATCATGCGTCCGGCCTGCCGCGCGACGTGCGCGCGCTCGGCATAGACGCCGGGGATCATCGAGACGTTGGGCATCGACAGGCCCATCGCCTCCGACAGCATGCCCATGGTGTTGGCGGTGAACTGCCCGGCGCAGGCGCCGATCGTCGGCAGGCAGGACCGCTCGATGCCCTCGAGCGTGTCGGCATCGATCTCGCCGGTCATGTAGCTGCCGACCGCTTCATACGAGTCGAGCACCGTGAGCGTCCTGCCCCGGTACTTGCCGGGCAGCGCGCTGCCGCCATAGATGAAGATCGACGGAACGTTGCAGCGGACCATGCCCATCATGACGCCGGGCAGGGTCTTGTCGCAGCCGCCGAAGCCGATCAGCGCGTCATAGGCCAGGCCATGGACCACGGCCTCGATGGAGTCGGCAATCAGCTCGCGCGAGAACAGAGAGAACTTCATCCCCTCATGGTTCATGCTGATGCCGTCGGAGACCGAGACGGTGGCGAATTCCCGCGGCGTGCCGCCGGCTTCGGAGACGCCCGTCTTCGCCGCATCGACCTGGAAATCGTGCGTCATGTTGCAGGGCGTCTGCTCGCCCTTCTGGCTAACGACGCCGATCATCGGCTTGGCGATGTCGGCATCGTCCAGCCCCATCGCGCGCATGAAGGCCCGGTGCGGAGCGCGATCGAGCCCTTCCACCGTCACACGCGATCGCAGCTTCCTCATCGACAAGGCTCCGCGTGAAGCCGCCTACTGGATCGGCGCGACGATCGTGGGATGCTTGAACTGGGCGACGTCGAGCTTCGGCAGCATGCCGGTCTCGGCGTAGATGTCGAGCATCTTCTGGATCGCCGGGAAGTTCGGCGCGGCCACCGGATCGCGGCCGAAATCATTGTCCTTCAGCAGATAGGTGTCGATCACGGCGACCGGCGCCTTCATGACCTCCGACACCACCTTCAAGGTCTCGTCGCGATTGGCGAGCGCCTTCTTCATGCCGGCGGTGATGTCGCGGACATAGGCCTTCACCAGCTCCGGGTTCTTGTCGACGAAATCGGCGCGACAGGCCTCGAGGATGTGGACGATGTTCGGCATCGCCTCGGACAGCGAGAACAGCTTGCGGGTGCCGCCCTTGGCCTCGGCGCGCGCGGCAAAGGGTTGATTCATGTTGACGGCGTCGACACGGCCCTGGCGCAGCGCATCTTCCGACACCGCGAAGCCGACTTCGACAAGCTTGATGTCCTTGGCCGGATCGAGCCCGGCCTGCTTCAGCAACATGTTGAACGGCCCTTGCGTGCCGCCGCCGATCACGGAAATGCCGACCGTCTTGCCCTTGAGATCGGCGATGGTCTTGATCGGGGAATCGTCCTTGACCGCCCAGTAGACCGAGAAGCCGCCCGGCTTCTCATAGACGTGCTGGGCGACGATGTAGGCCTTGAGGCCGCCGCCGACGACGCCGTTCGCCAGTGACAGCGGCGCCTGCGTGGCGCAGTCGAGCGCGCCGGCGGCGAGCGCCTGCGTCATCGGTGCCGTTCCCTGGAACTGGGTCCATTCGATGTTGTAGGTCTTGCCGAGATCCGGAAATTCGGTCGGCCGCTTCATCATCCAGTATTTGGATTCTTCCGCCGGGATGGTCCAGCCGACGCGGATCGTCTGCTGTGCGAATGTCGGCCCCGCGCTCGTCACCAAAGCCATCGCCGCGAGTGCCGCCAGCATCAACCGTTTCCGCATCACGCCCCTCCGCCCTTTCAAAAAGGAACCTCGCGGAGAATGTTTCATGTCTCAAATATCTGTGCAAGCGCGGAAAACGCCCCGCCTTTGCCTGCCCCATGGGCAAGCCCGCTTTGCAGCGCGACAAGGCCGGGTCATCGTGAAACGCCCCGCGGTCCGTGTGCCGCGGCGCGGTCGACAACGCAAGGTCGCACGCTCCAGGGTGGCGATTGTGGCCGTTCAGCCGACTGGCGTCGCCGCGTCGCACGCGCTAGGGAGAAGCCCCGAATTGACCTTTTGAGGAGTTCTTCGATGTCGATCCAGCGTTTCGAAATTGGCCCGCGCATGAGCCAGGTCGTCGTTCACGGCAATACCGTCTATCTCGCGGGAGTCGTCGCGCAGAAGACGGCCGGTGAAAGCGTCACCAAGCAGACCGAGGAGATTCTCTCGATCATCGACGGCCACCTCGCCAAGGCCGGCACCGACAAGTCGAAGCTGTTGTCCGCGACGATCTACCTCACCGACATCAAGACCTTCGGCGAAATGAACGCCGTGTGGGATGGCTGGGTCTCGGCCGGCAATACCCCGGCGCGCGCCACGGTCGAAGCCAAGCTGGCTGCGCCGCAATACACCGTCGAGATCATGGTGATCGCGGCGAAATAGGCGCGCTGGGTCGCCGCGCACTAGTCAGTGTCGCGGCGACCAGTATTGCGATTGAGCGGACCACGCCGCTCGCGCATGAGCCCTTCCGGAAGCACCGGCTCGGTGCCGGGCAACGGCTCGGCCCGCACGTCGGCGCCCCACTGCTCCTGCTGGCGGGGCGTCGTTTTGTCCTTGACCTGGTGCGACTGCGGCAGACCGTCCTTGCTGACGGGGTCGTAGGCGCCGGAGCGCAGGTCGCGGGTGTCTCTGCCTGTCATGATCTTTCAACAAGCGGTGTCCAGCATTCGTTCCTGATCGCCGGCATGGAACAGATGCCCTCCTGCCGCCGCAGGACCAGCCACGGTCAGGACTGCGGCCGCAGCGGCGCGCCCTCGCGGACGCCGTCGACCTTCACGGCCAGCCGTTTGATCTTGTCGTAAAGCGTCTGCTTCGGAATGCTCAGCAGCGCCGCAGTCGCCGGCACGTCGCCGAGCTTGCGGCGCAACGCATCCTCGATGATCGAGCGCTCGATGTTCTCCAGCTGCCGTGGCAGCGACAGCTCCGAGGCCGCGGCGCCCGAGCGGTCGAGGACCTTGCGGTCGAGCACACCGAGCACGAAGCGGTCGGCGACGTTGCGCAGCTCGCGCACGTTGCCCGGCCATGAGTAGCCGAGCAGCAGCGACATGGTCTGCTCGTTCACGATCGGCGCGTCGCGCTCGAACCGCTTGGCAGCCTCGAGGGTGAAGTGCTCGAACAGGATCGGGATGTCCTCGCGGCGTTCGCGCAACGGAGGCAGCTCGATGAACGCGACGCCGAGACGATAATACAGATCGGCGCGGAACAGCTTCTGCTCGCTGAGCTCGAACAGATTGGCCTTGCTGGCCGCCACCACGCGGCAATCCACCGCCACAGGCTTGTTGGAGCCGACGCGCTCGACCGAGCGGTCCTGCAACGCCCGCAGCAGCTTCACCTGCACGCTGAGCGGCATGCTCTCGATTTCGTCGAGGAACAGCGTGCCGCCATGGGCATATTCGATCTTGCCGATCCGCTGCTTGGTCGCGCCGGTGAAGGCGCCGGCCTCGTGGCCGAACAATTCGCTCTCGACCAGCGACTCCGGCAGGCCGCCGCAATTCACCGCGACATAGTTGCCGCCGCGCCGGGCGCTGTGAGCGTGCAGGCAGCGGGCGACGACGTCCTTGCCGGTGCCGGTCTCGCCATAGATCGTCACGTCGACATTGGTCGAGGCCAGGGTCGAGACCAGGCGGCGCACCTCCTGGATCTGCGGCGAGCGCCCGAGCAGGCTCGCCTCGATGCCCTGGCGGTCGGCGAGCGCCGAGCGCAGCGCGCGGACTTCGAGCGTCAGGCGGCGCTTGTCGAGCGCGCGGCGAACGACGGAGACGAGTTGCTCCGACGAGCACGGCTTCTCGATGAAGTCATAGGCGCCGTTGCGCATCGCTTCCACGGCCATCGAGATATCGCCGTGTCCGGTGACCAGGATGACCGGCAGGTCCGGATCGAGCCGGTGCAGCTCGGACAGCCACTCGGTGCCGCTCTTGCCGCGCAGCCGCACGTCGGAGACCACCACGAACGGCATATCGGCGCGAACGGTCGTGCCTGCGGCTTCGGCGGAGGCGAACGGCGTGACCGAGAGCCCGGCGAGCTGCAGCGCCTGGACGGCGCCGATGCGGACATCCTCGTCGTCCTCGACATAGATCACGCCGACCGGTTGCTCAGGAGTCATGCGGGAACCTCTTCAATCGGCAAGCGGCAGCAGCACAATGAACTCGGCGCCGGACGGCTCGAGATTCCGCGCCCGCAGCTCGCCGCCGAACGACCGCGCGATGTGATTGGCGATCACGAGCCCAAGTCCGAGACCCTTGCCGGCCGGCTTGGTCGTCACGAAGGGCTCGAAGAGGCGCGGCAGGACATCGGCGGCGATCGCCGGGCCGCTGTTGGCGATGGTGATGCGGCACTGCCCCTCCTCACGCACGGCGCGGATGTGGATGGACTTCCGCGCGGCGCCCTCGACGGCATCGAGCGCGTTGGCGATGATGTTGCAGAGCAGTTGCTCGAGCCGGATCTGATCGGCCCTGACATGAAGCTCGGGCGCGAGATCGATGGTCACGTCGACATTGCCGTCCTTCACCCGCGCGCCGAGGATCTTGAGCGTCTCGGACAGCGCCTGCTCGACCGAGACGGCGTCGAGCGGCGCGTTCGATTTGTAGGCGAACACGCGCAGCTGGCCGGTCAGGCGCGCCAGACGGCGGACCAACTCGCCGATGCGGATGAGATTGCCGCGGGCCTCGCCGATCATGCCGCGATCGACGAATTGCACGGCGTTGTCGGAGGCGGTCTGCAGCGCCGCCAGCGGCTGGTTGATCTCGTGCACCATGCCGGCCGACATCTGGCCGAGCACGGCGAGCTTGCCGGCATGGACGAGTTCGTCCTGCGCGGCGCGCAATTCGGCGGTGCGCTCCTGCACCCGCATTTCCAGCCTGTCATTGGCGGCCTGCAGCGCGGCCTGGCTCGCCAGCCGCTGCCGGATCTCGCGGCGTCGCTGCGCCAGCAGGCCGAACGCCAGCAGCGCCACGATGCTGGCGAGACCCGAGAGCGTGCCGATGATCAAGGCCGTTCGCCGGATCGGCGCCTCGTCGTCGAGCAGCAGCAGCTGCCATTGCCGCCCGTTGAGCGGACGCTCGTCGACGCTGTAGACCGCGCCGCGCTCGGTCGCGACCTGGCCGCCGCGATCGGTCCTCTCCATGAAGCTCCAGCCGAGCGGCGCGAGGCTGGAGCTGCCATAGGGCTTGGACGTCGCGATCTCCTCGAGCGCGTCGACCGAGAGCGGCGTCAGCGGGCGGAAGCGCCATTCCTCGCGCGAGGCGAGAATGGTGACGCCGCGGGCGTCGACCAGCAGCATGTCGGCACCGCGGTTGCGCCATTCGCGCTCGAAGGCATCGAGATTGACCTTGACGACGGCGACACCGATCGTCCGTCCCTCTTGCTTGACGGCATAGGACAGGTAATAGCCGGCGCGCGCGCTGGTGATGCCGATGCCGAAGAACACGCCGCGACCGGTCGCCAGCGCCTGGCGCATATAGGGGCGGTAGGACAGGTTGCTACCGACCGGCGTCCCCGGCTGATCGAAGTCGGCGGCGGCGATCGCATCACCGGCGACGGTGAGGACATAGAGGTTGTCGGCGCCGGCCAGCAGATTGATCGACTTCAGATGCAGGCTGACGCTCTGCTGCAGCGCGCGATCGTCCGGCGTGCCGAGCAGCCGGAAGACATCGGGCGAGGTCTCCAGCAGCGAGGGCAGATATTCGAAGCGCGAGAGGTAGCCGTCGAGCTGCGCGGCCTCGACCGCCAGCCGCTGCTGGGCCGCGGCGTGCCGCTGATCGAGCCCGCGGGAAAAGGCAATGGCATAGCCGAGCCATGCCGCGACGCCGACCAGCGCAGCCGCCATCACTCCGCGAGCGACCCAGCCCACGCGCCTGCGGACCACCGCGGTGACGTCGGGATGTCCCTCGAGGCCGATCCGGAATGGAAGGTCCGTCATTCCCTTTTCCAGGCCCATCACGTTCCAGGCCCATCACTTCCCAGGCCCGTGTACCGGGCCGCGGCTGCCGTATCCGTAATTGTGCTGCAAGTCTAAGGTCTTGCCGGGCAATAGGCGACAACAAAATCGGCCGGGCCGACGCCAAGGCGCCCTCGTCAGTGCAGCTTGACGTGCGGCTCGGTGCGGCGGGTGATCAGGCGCGCCAGCGTGTCCAGCGACACCTTCGCGAGCCCGTGCAGCGCGTATTCGTGCATCTTGTAGAGCGACAGATACATCATCCGCGCGAACAGGCCTTCGAACACCAGATTGCCGCCGACCAGCGCGCCCATCATCGAGCCGACCGTGCTGAACTCGCCGAGTGACACCAGCGAGCCGAAATCGTGATAGCGGTAGTCCGCCAGCGGCTCGCCTCTGACGAAGCGCGGAATCTGCTTGTAGAGATGCGACGCCTGCTGATGCGCCGCCTGCGCCCGCGGCGGCACGTTGCCGCGCTCGTCCCAGGAGCAGGCCGAACAGTCGCCGATCGCGAAGACGCGTTCGTCGCGCGTGGTCTGCAGGGTCTGCCTGACCACGAGCTGGTTGATGCGGTTGGTCTCCAGGCCCGCAATGTCCTTCAGGAAGTCGGGCGCCTTGACGCCCGCGGCCCAGACGATCAACTCGGCCGGGATGACACGGCCGTCGACAAGGCTGACCTTGTCGGCGCCGACCTCGGCGACCTTGGCGCCAACCAGGACCTCGACGCCGAGCTTTGCGAGCAGCTTCTCGGTCTCGCGCGAGACCCGCTCAGGCAATGCCGGCAACACCCGGCCCGCGGCCTCGATCAGCGTGATCCTGATGTCCTTCTCGGCGTCGACCTGGTCGAGACCATAAGCCACCACCTCCCGCGTCGTCCGATGCAGCTCCGCGGCCAACTCGACCCCCGTGGCCCCCGCCCCGATGATCGCGACCTTGAGCTGATGCGCGGCGATCGGCGACGACTGCGAATGGACGCGGATGCAGGCGTTGACCATGCGCTCGTGGAAGCGCCTGGCGTCGCGCTGCGACTCCAGCTTGATGGCGTGATCGACCACGCCCGGCGTGCCGAAATCGTTGTTCTGGCTGCCGATGGAAATGACGAGCACGTCATAGAGGATGGTCCGCTGCGGCGTGACCTCGCGCCCCTCGGCGTCGAGGTAGGGCGCCACCAGCACCTCGCGCTTGTCGCGATCGAGCCCGATCATGTCGCCGATGCGGTAGTGGAAGCCGTGCCAATAGGCCTGGGCGAGATAGTCGACCTCGTGCGCGGAGATGTCCATGCTGCCGGCCGCGATCTCGTGCAGCTTCGGCTTCCAGACATGGGTGCGGTTGCGCTCGACCAGCGTGACGTCGAGCTTGCCCTTGCGGCCGTATCTGTCTCCGAGACGGGTCGCGAGCTCCAAGCCGCCGGCGCCACCGCCGACGATCACGATGCGAGGAACACCAGACTGCGCAACGGCCATCATCCAATCTCCCCGAGGGTGACCGCGGCGCGACGGAATGACTGCGATGTCACTCCGGCTGCGTCATCACTTCGGCACCGCCGCCCCAGCCAGCGCGACCATGTTCACGATACGCCGTATCGTCGCGATGGTCAGACCATGCCGGCCTTGCGGCACCAGGCAGGATGCCTCCACGGTAAACCCCTGCCTGCCGCCACCTTAGCAGATTATCCGAGATGTTGGCGGCATCGCGATTGGGCAGGGCCGCGGCCGGCGCTACCGACGCTGGAATGCGACAGCAGCGCCCACCGCGACCGCAGGCCTATCCCGTCGTGACTGCGACTTCGACATCGGCCGGATCGATATCGCGATCGAGCGCGATGCGCAGCTTGTCGCGATCGAGCTCGCCTTCCCACCACGCCACGATCACGCAGGCGACGCCGTTGCCGCACAGATTGGTCAGTGCGCGGCACTCGCTCATGAACTTGTCGATGCCGAGCACGATCGCCATGCCCGGAACGAGCTCCGGCCGCACGGCCGCAAGCGTTCCGGCCAGGGTGATGAAGCCGGCGCCGGTGATGCCCGAGGCGCCCTTCGAGGTCAGCATCGCGACCAGCAGGATCGTGATCTGCTCGCCGAAGGAGAGGTGAACGTTCATCGCCTGCGCGATGAACAGCGTCGCCAGCGTCATGTAGATGTTGGTGCCGTCGAGATTGAACGAGTAGCCGGTCGGAACCACCAGGCCGACGACCGGCTTGGAACAGCCGAGCCGCTCCAGCTTCTCCATCATCTGCGGCAGCGCGCTCTCGGATGACGAGGTGCCGAGCACGATCAGCAGCTCGTCCTTGATGTATTTGAGGAACTTGAAGATCGAGAATCCGGCGATGCGGGCGATGATGCCGAGCACGATCACGACGAAAGCGAGTGACGTGAGATAGAAGGTCGCGATCAGGCCGGCGAGGTTGCCGAGCGCCTGCGGCCCGTAGCGACCGATGGTGAAGGCCATGGCGCCGAAGGCACCGATCGGAGCGGCCTTCACCACGAGGGCGATGACGCCGAAGATCGCGTGCGCGGCGTCGTCGATGAAGGCGCGCATCGTGTGGCCGCGCTCACCGAGCGTCATCAGGGCGATGCCGAACAGGATCGAGAACAGCAGCACCTGCAGGATATCGCCCTGCGCGAACGCTCCGACCACCGTGTCCGGGATGATGTGAAGCACGAAGTCGACCGACTTCATCTCGCTCGCCTGCTTGGCGTAGTTGGCGACGGCGGCGGTGCCGGCGTTGCTCTGGCCCTGGAACCCTGCCCCCGGCTGAATGAAATTGCCGACGATGAGCCCGAGCGCAAGCGCGAAGGTCGAGACGATCTCGAAATAGATCAGCGCCTTGACGGCAACGCGCCCGACCTTCTTGACCTCGGAGACGTGCGCGATGCCCGACACGACGGTGCAGAAGATGACCGGCGCGATCACCATCTTGATCAGCTTGACGAAGCCGTCGCCCAGCGCCTTGATCCATTCGTTCTTGCCGAGCTCGGGCCAGAGCCAGCCGACGATGACACCGAGCACGATCGCGAACAGGACCTGCACATAGAGGACCCGGTAGAACGGCTTCTGCGGTGGTGCCGCGGCCGCTGTGGTGGTTGCAGACATCGTATCTTCTCTCCCTGATCTTACTCGGTCTATCTCTCTGGTCTGCCTATGACCCGCTTCCGCGCCGGCTCCATTGCATGCCGGAGCAACGTCATGCGTCCGGACGCGGGCCGGGCCGGGGGGCGGACCCGCGAAGCTGCGCAGGCGGAATCGCCTGTCGCCGGATCTCAGGTGAGGGATGGGCTGTGGGCTGGCATCCGGACGTCCCTCGCATCTGTTGTTCTGGAGCTGGCGCTCGTTTGGCGGCTCATTAAGCAGCAATCGTGCCAGCGGAGCGGCGCAGCATGGGGCGCCTGCATGTCCTTCAGTTTGCTACGATTTGTGAACCATCACGCGGCGGGCGGTCAAGGCACAGCGCGCGGTTTGTCTGGACTTCCGGAATTTTGCCATCGCAGGCACCCGAAACATCGGACGTACCGGCGACATTGTCCCACGGGCGATATCCAGCCCTGCCTGTCGGGCGCTCGACCTGGCTGGGGCGGGAGGGACCTAAGCTAGAAGCACGAACCTTCTAAGTTATTGAACTATATTAGATTCTTAGAACATCAGTGTCTAGTGGCACATTCACGTGGAGCAGCTGTGGAAAGCCGTATTCACGCCTATTGAGCCTATACTTGACCCATCCCATCTTACTGTCGGCATTGGTTGGAGGAATCGATTTTGGGGAAGAAGCGAGAAGTCAAAGGGCTTAAGCCTTGGATCGAGACCTTTTCTCCCAGACCTCGTCCGAACGTATCCCTTTTGGACGTAGAGGGCATCATCAACAAAACCATCAATGGAAGCAAGAAGCTGAAGGTTCGGCAAGGCACTGACCTTGCGATGCTTGCCTACGAACTTCACCGCTGCAGGTTCTATTACTACACCTGGGACCATTTTAAGAAGCGCGCAGCCAAAGCCGAAAAGGTCGCGGAGGAGCAAAAGGCTGCCATCATGGCCGTAATCAATTTGCCCGACGAGATCGTCACGATGGAGCTAAAGCAGCTCCTTCGGGGCGCTATCTCCAACGCCGACAAGAAGACCAAGGAGCAAGATTTTTCCAACCCCGGTAGCGCCATGGAATGGATCGTTGGCAAATATCTTAGTGCCATCTTTGAGCGAACTTTTGAACGCGAGGCCGGCTTTTCGCACCACGGCACGACGCGAGAGGCAACCGGCCCGTTCGTCCGCTTTGTCGTCGCAACGATGGCTGCCACCGGGCTGCGCTACAAGGCCGCGAGTGTCAAAACCGCGCTAGACCGCATCGCTGAAATCGAAGAGATTCTGCATGGGTCACGACCGAACCATCGCGTGACCCACGTGACCGGCTAGGTCGCTCCAGCCATGTTCGCTCTGTCGCAAATCGATAGACAAGGGCTTTCATGGCAAACGCAGATGACAATTCGGAACGGCATGAACTGACGCCGGCCGGCGTTCACATCGGCCATAATTCCGCGAATGCGGAAAATGACCCGGCCGAGACAATTCTCGAACTGGAGCGCATCGCCGACCAAGCGGTCAAGCGCTGCGTGCAGGTGACAATCTCCTGCGCCAGCCAGTCCGCGATCGCCAACTCCACGGGGATCGTCGCGACCTACGCTTGGCTGCTCGCCATCATCAAGACGATGGGCCTGGCGGAGTTCTACCTCCGGCATGGTATCGAGATCCACGGGAACACGAAAAATCCGTTTCAGGGTGCGGTTGCATATCTCCTCCGCCACCAGGATGGAATCTTCACCCGTCAGATGGTCTGGCGCTGGGCGGCCGTGATCTACGTGGCGGTCAAGACCGAGGTCTCGTTGCATGCGATGCCGGATTGGATCGCCGCGCACGGGATCGACAAAATCGCTGCCGATTATAAGCGCATCCGCAACGGTGATGCTCCCGCTCACGCTGTGACGGACCAGGTTCTCGCCGCCAGCATCTGCGTCGAAAAGAGCGAGGCGACCAGGATCCCCGCTACGCCCCTCAGCGCCAACCTCAAAAATTTGAGGGTGTTCATCGTGGACTGTCAGCCCGACGTCAACGAATGGCACGTCAGGGCCGTGCTCCGCCACAATGATGAACAGGTGGAGAAGCTCATGGCCGCCGATGCCCGTAACCGCCTGAAGTTGGGCAGGTAGTCAACCAATCACCTAACGAATGCCCGGTGGCCGGAAGGCCGCCGGGCTTCCGCAGCAGATGTGTCACTGAGATTCCGCCAATGCAGAACATGACCACAATCGAAGCCGCAAATCTGATCCGTTGTCACTATGGCCAGCGCCCGAACGGCGAGGCGCCGCCACGGAAGATGCACTTGATCGCGAGAGCATACGAAGTCCTTGGCCCCTTTATCGTGGACTATCTTTACGCTCTGGCTTGCGGGGATCGTCCCATTCCGCGCCCCCAACCCGGTCAGGACGATGGCGCATACAAACGTTTTCTTCATGAATTGATGCTGAGCGACGAAGGGGGCTGGCGCGGTGGAGTCGAAACACCGGGAGCAGAGCTGGCTGTCGTTACGGACGCGAGCTGGCTTTTCTGCATCTCGGCTGCCGGTGAACGGGGATTGCCCGAACCCACCTCCGTTGCCTCCATCGAAGTGCCACCTCAAAAAGCGATTCGCGGCAGCCGCCTCCACATTTTCGATCGGAGGACCAAGTGCCCCGTGTACAACGCGGTGGTCGGCATGGGAGCCGATGCCCGCGCGGTCCGCGTTCGTCGGAAGAGCGGCGAAATCTCGCATCGCACGATCTACCTCTCAGGTTGGGGTCTTGGTGCCGGCTGGGTCGGCCTCTTCCCGGGTCACGACGCCGAGCAAGGCGGCCCTCCGGATCTCGGCCTGCGGCCCGGACACCCGATTCGCTAAAGCGACACTCAGCCCGCCCGACAAATTGAAGGGAAGCTCAAAAAGCGATGGCGAGCCAAGGAAAGTCGAAGCGAAGCATAAAGAAAGCCGAAGCCAGCGGTGGCGGTAGCACGTTGTACTACCGCCAGACTGCCAAGGGCGAGCCCTGTGGAACCCATGAAAAGTCCTCGCACTAGACCGATCAGCATCAGACTGAACGAGCAAGAACGGACTTCGCTCGAAAACGCAGCGCGTGACGCCGGCATCGGGCCGAGCAGCCTGGTGCGAATGACTGTGATTAAAACGTTGGGTCTAGTGCCCGTTCCTGTGCCACCACAAAAGCGGCAGCCGCGAGAGGGAGCCCGGGATCTAGCGAAATTTCTCAGCGAGCTCGGGCGAATTGGAAACAATATCAATCAAATTGCCCGAGCCCTCAATGCCGGTTGGGACGCTGACCCCGCCGACCTTCGCAGGGCTGCAGCAGAACTGACGCGGCTGCGCGCGGCGATCTTGCAAGAGCCCGGTGCCGAGTGACGATCATCACCGTAAGCAAGCACGGCCGCACCCGGGTCGATTGTAACAACCTCGCCGCCCACCTCCTGAAGCTTGAGAACGTATATGTGGCGATTGCAGAAATTGGCAATTCTGCAGCTAGCGATGTTCGCGGCGTCATTGAGGACATGGAGATCGCGCGCGACGCGAGCACATCGTCGGCATGCTTACATCATTTTTCGATCAACCCGGCCACTCCCTTTACCGACGAGGCTCTGGTAGCCGCCGCGCACCGCGTCCGCCTAGAATTTGATAAGGCAGGTACCCGGCCCTATCTTATCCTGGTGCACGAGAAAGCATGGATCGGAAACGAGC
Source organism: Bradyrhizobium sp. SZCCHNR1053 (assembly GCF_032381235.1). Classification (NCBI taxonomy): domain Bacteria; kingdom Pseudomonadati; phylum Pseudomonadota; class Alphaproteobacteria; order Hyphomicrobiales; family Nitrobacteraceae; genus Bradyrhizobium; species Bradyrhizobium sp. SZCCHNR1053. The sequence goes on along the minus strand of NZ_JAUHJM010000004.1, from coordinate 55,702 downwards.
CAGCACGCGGGAAAGAGAGGAAGTGGGACGGAAACGAGAAAGTTCGCAGACATGCTCATCTGGTGCTCGGACATGTCGCAGACGGCGTCGCCCTTAAAGACAAATTTTCGAAAATCAGAACTGAAAAAATAGCAAGGCAAATCGAATTCGACGCGGGCGAACCGCCAACTTTAGGGCGTCACCATAAAGCGGTAATCGCCGAACTGGAAAAGACTGCGCCCGCCACTGCAGCCTGGCTACGCAGCGCATTCGGTCACAACCCAGCCAAGCCAAACTCATCTATGGGGAGCAACAGCCGCCAGCGAGCAAAGCGTTCCGGCGTCTCACTCCCCGCTGTCCGCGAGAAAATACGAAGCCTGTGGTCCGCATCGACGGATAAGTCGGCCTTCATCCGTGAGATGATGGCCTCCTCGCTTCATGTTCTGCCGGGTCAACGGAAGGGTGTCTGGATAGTACAAAATCAAGGCACTACGCTGGGAGCGCTGGATCGGCTTCTGGGTCTAAAACGCGAAGAAGTGCGCAAACTGATGGAGACTCTCGATGAGGAAAGCAAGCGGTCGATTCGACAGCGACATGCCAGCGAGTGTAGCGCAGGCCAGAGAGCTGTGGGAGCAGGCGCAAAGGCTTTCAGCGCAGATCAGCGAGCTACAGCCGCTCCTGGCACTTCTCGAGCCCCCGGAGATCGACAGCGAGAACGATCCGGTGGCGAAAATGCTCTCGTTGTTGGAAGGGATCTCGGCCTCGCAACGGTCGCTTGGCGTGATCCTACAACGTTGCGATCAAAAGCTTACACGCCTCATCGAATTTCTCACCGCAAGGGATTGATCCTGCTGCGCGCGGCTTCCCTGGCGCGCGTAATGGCTATCATCGCGGCTCACGCGCGACATCAAGCCTGGTTAGTGCCTAACGAAATAGAAGTGCCCAGTTTAACAAACCCTTGGGCAACCGACATTTGGGGCATCCCAATACAGCCTCGTCGCCCGCGGTGACGTGGCACCCGCCGAAGCGCTACGCGTTGTCGTTTGGCAGATCTCCCAACCCTCACGCAGCCGAGCTGAACAAACGGCTCGTACGGGCCCTAAGGTCGACGATCAAGGTCCCAGGGGTTTCGACGAAGTCGCGGCCACCTCAAGAGGACGGCTGACGGCCGTTCTAAATTCGCGCCAAAACGAATTGCTTCCAAGAAAACGGCATAACAATTCTCTCCAAAAAGGCGAGAATCCGCTATAGCAATTCCGCGTTGGCTTGCGAGCATTTCGCCCGCTAGGATGGCGCAACGCGTCATGGCGAAATTGGTAGACGCGGCGGACTTAGACGAAGGTTGAATGCCCCCGGCAAGCCGGCGAAAGCTGCAGCGGTACGAAATCCCTCGGCTCGCAAGAGCTAACCCGGCTCAAGTCCGCCCGCCCGCCCCAATTCTCCGTGCCGCGACCAGGAAGCCCAATTTGCCAGGAGACTATTCGTGAGCGATGCGCCTCTTACCTTAAGAAGCCTAACGGCAAAGGAGGTTGCACAGCCTAAGGGAACGCCCACCCCCAGCTCTGCGAAGGTACTTCATGGGCGTTTGATACCACCGCAACAGCAAATTCTCCTCTACTCTGCCGAAGAGTGGGAGGAGTTCATCCTGGAGTGGGTACACTATCAAAGGACGATCTATAAGAAGGTTGTTCGCCTCTCAGGCGCAAACGATATGGGCATCGATGTTGCCGGGTTCACCGATGACTTAGGGTTTCACGGCGTGTGGGACAATTATCAGTGCAAACACTATGATGATCCTCTCACGCCAAGCACCGCGATTCCTGAAGTCGGCAAAATGCTCTTTCACTCCTTCGAGGGGCAGTTCGTCGCGCCCCGAAAGTATTACTTTATGGCTCCAAAAGATTGCGGAATGAGCCTGAAGAAGTTGCTCCTCAGCGCTCATGATCTAAAGGCCAAACTCATCGAAAAATGGAATGACTGGTGCTCAACAAAGATAACAAGCACCAAGGCCATCCCGTTGGACGGCGCATTTCTCGACCATTTGCAGAAGTTCGACTTCTCGATTTTCACTTTTAAGACCGCCCTGGAGGCAATAGACGATCACAGTCATACGCCATACCACGCTGGACGATTCGGCGGCGGCCTTCCTGATCGTCCAAGCGCAGGTGTTCCGCCGGTCGACCCGGCGCCGGCAGAAAGCCGCTACCTTGAGCAACTGTTCGAGGCCTACAGCGATCACAAGAATTCCGAGATCAAGGTTTTTGCTGACCTCCAGCCTTGGGACACTCTCGCCAAGCACTACAATCGTCAGCGCGAGTTCTTCTATCACGCAGAGTCCCTTCGCAACTTCGCACGTGACACTGTGCCATCCGGCACCTTCGAGGAATTGCAAGACGAGGTTCACGCAGGCGTCGTTGAGATCGAGGCAGCGAACCATGCCGACGGCTTTGATCGCGTAAACGCTGTGACGCAAGCAGCGGCCCAGCTACCGTTAACGGCAAGCGGCCTCATTAGCGTGACAAAAATTCAAGACAAACGAGGCATATGCCATCAACTCGCCAACGAAGATCGCTTACGGTGGAAGAAGTGATTAGTTCCGCACCGAAATTTCCTCCGCCGTTCAACTCTCCCTTGGAGACAGGCATTCGATCGGTTGCCATTCTGGTGGAGGCATACCCGAACTCATTTGACCTACAACACCTTGTCGCCTTCGACTACCTGGTCGTCCATACCGGGGATATTGGGGGCCCTCAAAGCCTTCATCCTGAATTGCCGCTAAGATCAACTGAGTTGCTTGTCAGGCGCGGCTTGGTTGAACGAGGCCTTCTGTTAATGATCAGCCGCAATCTTGTGCAGAGAGAAGCACTCCCTCACGGAATTTATTATAGGGCTGGTGAATTCGCCGAGACTTTCCTGGATAGCTTGACTAGTCCATATCTGCGGGCTCTCCGAGAGCGCGCAACGTGGGTAGGCACAACGTTTGGTACCATGGAACAGGATACATTTAGGCAGACGCTCCGCACCGCGTTTGGACAATGGATAGAAGAGTTTCAGTCCGTTGAAAGAAGTGTGGTGGGCGAACGATGACGACCTTGACCCTTCGCCATCTTTGCCTGACAGGGCCCGACAAAGAACCGGCCTACGTAACGTTTGGCCATGGGCTCAACGTCATTTATGGAGCCTCAGAGACAGGTAAGTCATTTATACTTGAAGCTCTCGATTTTATGCTTGGGTCGGGCACCGAATTACGCGACATACCGGAGCGCGTCGGATACGACCGCATGTTCCTTGGCATCGAAGATGGCGACGGCAATACCGTAACCCTTGAACGCAGCTCAAGCGGTGGCCAATTCAGATGCTATGAAGGTCTTCACTTAAGCGTCCCCCGCGATGTCGAGGCGAATGTCCTGGCCGCGAAGCACAACCCTACCCGCCGAGATAATCTCTCGACTTTCTTGCTCGAAAAGATTGGTCTTTCTGACAAACGGGTTAGGAGAAATGCAAGCGGCGATACGAATAGCCTCAGCTTTCGGAATTTGGCGCATCTTTGTCTGATTTCTGAAGGTGATATTCAGAAGCGAGAATCGCCGATTGAAACGGGCCAATTCACGAGCAAGACCCTGGAAATGTCGGTTTTTAAACTTCTTCTTACCGGCGTCGACGATAGCGCGATTGAACCGATAGACCGAGATCGCACGGAGGGATTGTCCCGTGCGGCCAAGGCAGAGGTCATCGCCGAACTGATTGCCGAGAATCGAACCAAGCTTACCGAGTTGGTCGGCGAGGAAGACAGCGTCACCGAACTCAACGACCAGCTTCTGAGACTGGATGAGACATTGTTGCGCGAGAGGTCTGCGCTTCGGGAGAGCGAGGAAGCGCATCGAGCGGTAATACATAAGCGAAACACGATCAGAAGAAATGTCGAGTACGTGGAATCGCGTCGCGTAGAGATTGACGAGCTCATTGCTCGCTTCAATTTGCTCGATCGTCACTATGAATCTGATTTGTCGAGACTCGATGGCGTCCGCGAAGCTGGCACCCTCCTCGGCGCTCTCAGTAAGCAGGCATGCCCGCTTTGCGGCGCGCTGCCTGAAGCGCAACGACATGACAGCGGGTGTGACGGCGATGTCGATCAGGTGGTCAGCGCGGCTGACGCAGAGGCTCAAAAAATTGGTCTTCTTCGTACGGAGCTACAAGATTCGCTTGCACAGCTGCGTGGCGAAGCAAACCGGTTTGACGAGGTGACGCCACGCCTCTTTGAGGATCTGAAGGAAGTCGATGAAGAGCTCGAAAGAGTGAGTCCCTCTCTTTCGGACCAAAGAGCTGCATATACAGATATTTTCGAAAAGCGCTCAACCGTTCAGAGCGCCTTGAATTTGCTTTCCGCGATTGAGGAGCTTGAGGGTCGTAAGGCTGCGATAGAGGCGCCGCCTGTGCGACGCGAAGATAAGGAAGCATCCTCGGCAGATTTGTCCACAAGCACGCTGGATAGTTTCTCGACCGAACTAGAAGGGATATTGAAGAGCTGGAATTTCCCGGACGCTTCGCGCGTGTACTTCGATAAAGCAAGCCGAGATTTCGTGATTGCAGGGAAACCGCGAGGAGCGCGCGGTAAAGGCATGCGTGCCGTTACGCACGCTGCATTTACCGTTGGACTGCTGGAATTCACTCGCATCAACGAACGCTCTCATCCCGGTTTTGTCGTTCTTGACACCCCGCTCCTGGCATACCGAGAACCCGAGGGTGATGAAGATGACCTTTCCGGCACTGACGTGCAGGATCGCTTCTATGATTATCTTAGAACCATGAAGGACCGGCAGGTGATCGTTCTTGAAAACAACGATCCTCCGGAAAACATCAAGAGACTTCCTCAGACCGTTTTCTTCAGCAAGAACGCGCATCGTGGCCGGTACGGCTTCTTTCCGGTCTAGCCAGGCGAGGCTTTGCCGGGACTTGCGGCTTTGGCCGGATATGCCAACTATCAAGGAGGATCGGCGAACGAGAGCGGAAAAGGCTCTGAGGTCGACCGGCCTGCCCCGCTGACGACGGTCGCACTCAAATCCGAACGCGAGCTGACGTGAGTCCCCGGAGGTTCACGTCTCCGCCACCTGGGGCACGCCGCCCTCTAAATACCGAGTAGCTCCTTCAGCTGAAGTTGAATTGACGCCGAGTCGATGCCGCGCTCTTCGCTCGTCGTCACCAGGGTCCCTGACTCGCCGCCGCCTTCGTCGCTCGGAAGGACGCCCTGCGCCCGATACCAATCCAGCTTGCTTTGCCAGCGGCGGCGATACGCAGGCTCGGCCATCATCCCGAGGTGTTCTAGAAAAATTCTTTGACCAGTTTCGGCGTCGTCGATCGTGAAGTCGGGATAACGGACGCTTCCGTCACGACCGGTAAAGGGCTGCTCGTAAGCATACGGGATTTCAAGCCCGTGAAGTAGATTCGCGATTATTACCTCTGACTTTGATCGGACGAGCTCGCCCCTGGCGGTGCGGTGAATCAATCCGTCTTCAAGGAACTTGCCGACGTATTCGACCGGCCTCGGGTCTCTGAACAGGTTGGTGATTCGGCGGAATGTCTCCGAATGCTCAGCAGATGATAGCTTCAGAAGGGAACGCACGTCGCCTTGATGAAGGATAACCACATGCTCCCGTTGGCGGGTCAGAGCTGTGTAGAGCAATTCTCGGGACAGCAGCCGACACGGATTTGGGACCACCACAAAGGTAACACCGAACTCACTGCCCTGGGCTTTGTGAATGGTTAGCGCATAGGCTAACTCCAGAGGCGCATCGCCTTCGTCGCCGAAATCACGCTCTGCGAACCCGTATTTGAAGCCGAGCTGAGACGAAAACTCGACCTCCATCTTCCAAGGCAAGCCCTTCGGCTTCCAATTTCTTCCCTTGAATTGCCCCACGACGAGTCCGATTTCGCCGTTGGCCAAATAGGGTTTGTCGACCTTGGGATACACGTCGTAGCGTCGCGCATTTGAAATATTGATGACCTTGTCCCCGTACAGAATGCCTTGTGGTCCTAAAGGCTTACACGTCTTACGGTCCCAATGCTTTTCGGGCTCTGCCCAGGCACGAGACTGTCGGCGAAACGATTTCTGCAACCATCGGTTCAGACCGTCGACGCCGGTCTCACCTGCGCGCACCGGCGATAGGATTTGCCAGGATTCGACGTCGACGCCCCCGCCCTTGCGGCGCTCGACGCCTTCCGCGTCTGGCTCATTCCTCGAAAGATTGAAATACACAACATCGTTGTAGAGGCGACCTCCCAAGCTTACTTCAAAGCATGCACTGTCAGCAGCACCGGCTGGGACTTCGCCTTCTGCTATCGTGCGGACTGCAGTCTTGATCTCCGCGAGTAGTTTCGATTGGAGATCAACATCGCTCTCCCATCGGATTGCGCGGATACCGACGGCTTTGCCGGACGCCAGTCGATCCCAAGCTTCATCGGCGCCGGGATCTGGCGCTTCATTTCCAAACCATCGAGAGAGAATGATGTCATCGCGCACGCCGCGAGTGCTCGCGTTCATCTGCTCGGTCTGGCGGCGGACGATCTTCAGTTCGGCATAGCCTCGCGGCCCTTTAGCGGCTTCTTTCGAGCCGCTCGCTGCAACAAATGCGACAATATCGACGAATGGCCGTCCGGCTCCTATTGGCGGCAGTTGTCTGGGATCGCCTACAAGAATCAAACGCTCCACCGCAGTGGTCTCGATAGCATCGAGAGTCGCAGCAAGCTGATCTTCCGTTAACATCGACGATTCATCGATGACCACAGTCTTGAAGCCACGCTCTCGGTTAGGAGCGTCCGTGACGCTGTACCTACCCGTTTCCGGATTGTATCGCCTGAGACCCAACAGGAACTGTGCGAGCGTAAAAGCTTGAGCATTCTTCGCGCGCTTCTGCATCTGGACCCGCGCCTTGCCCGTCGGCGCGAGCAGAAGGACGCCGCCTTCGGCGATAGATGAAAGGGAAAGCAGCGCGGTGAGAAGACTCGTCTTACCGGTGCCTGCCGGTCCGATTAGCACTGAGAATCGCGACCGATAAAGCTCCTCTAGCGCAGCCGCTTTCTCGCGCCGGGCGAGCTCTTCCGTCTCAGGATCTGTCGCTTCGGCAAACGGCGGCAGCTGTTCATCTATTAGCGCGCGCCATTCGTACTCGCCTCCGTGGATCTTACCCGCGAGACGTCGCTTCACGCGGGCAGCAATTAGCTCTCGGGATCGATCGTATTCTTTCAACTGCCAGGCAGGCGCGCCATCTGCCATCTGCGCCGGCGTCAGCCGCTCGTGCAAAGACGTGCCAAATGTCTCCACCCAATCGCTGCTTATGCTGCAACCGGGTACAACGTCTAGATCCCGCACCCTCTGAACGAGCCATGACTGTGGCAAGAGGGTGTGCCCTTGACCGGCCGCTTCGTCGAGCGTTGCCATACATAATGCCCGAACGCGCCGAGGGTCGATGGCCTCAGCGCAACGCGATGGTTCTGGAATCGGCAGGGCTTCCGATACTGTAGCGTCGGGGAAAAGACCGCGATCGACTGTTCTCACCGAAATCGGGTCGATGCGCGGCCTATCGTCCTCGAAGCACCGATATGGATTGGCAATAATCTCCGTATCACTTGCCACAATTCCCGCGCGGGCGCGTTCTTCTGGCACAAACCATCGCGTCGCTTGGTCGGACGAAATCTCGAAGCGCGCAAGTAGCTTCAGCAAAGCGCGCCGTTCTGGCTTAAGGCCGTCCCATAATTTTGCGGCACTTGGACCTATGGTGGATGCGAGGTCGGCCGGCAGCGGCTTTGGATCGTGAAGGATTTTGTCGACCGCCGGCCAGGGATCCCGGACTTCGTTAGAACCATCCGCGTGAAGCCGCTGTCCAATGGCGTGCGCAATCAAAGTCCCATGGGTCAGTCCAAACGCCGTTAGGGCTGAGCCGAGTCCGGGAAACGCCCCTCGAAGGCGCCATAGCCGATTAAGTTGCGCATCAACCCAAGCGCGAGCGATGGGCCAATCGCCCGGCACCAGCTTCTCCAGCTTCTCCAGCAAAGAAGCGCATGAGAGAAGGACAGTGATGGCCTGATCGTGAGTGACATGCTCGGACCCCATCGAGAACGCATCCCGATGCTCATCGGGAGCATGCAGGACCAAGCTCGCCAGATCGACGTTCGGATCCTTTGCCGCAAGTTCGAGCAGATCGTGATAGGGCAGTAGAAAACCGTCGCCAATCGTCGGACGAATGGAATGATGTAGATTACCCTCCCACAAAACACAGCGCATCGCGTCAGACGGCGCATCTTTCTCATAAACGTACTCGACCAGCGGATCGACCTTGAGAACGCGACCAATACCGACAATTACCCGCCTGCCATCTTCAGTCAATGGAGTGCGTTTTGCGTAGAAGAAAACAAGCGATTCTTCCGGGTTGACCGCTCCAAAAAACGTCTCCAGCATCGAAAGCTGGTTGCGGCGTTCCTGCACCCACAACTTGTCGAAGGCGAGATCTGGCTCTAATTCAGGCCTGAAGCCAATCTTGTATTGCTCCGCCTTTGCCGGAATGCCCGTCTCGGCTTCCTTCATCATCCATGCGAAAGGAACCGCAGCCGCGGAATATGCGGGATGATGAAATTGACTCCCCACAAAGTGCTTGTAGAGCGGATCGTGGCTATACGGATGTTTAACGCTGCGCGAATAGCCGAAGGGCGACATGAAAGCGCCCCGCTCCGCAGCGCATGCCGGTAGTCCAACTCCGTCAGTGTTCCAGGCTTTGCCTGCAATCTGGGCTTCGAAATCATCCTCTTTCGTTTCGGCAATCCGAGGGAGGATCAAACAGGACGTATTGCCGCGCGGATTGGTGCACACTTTGCCGGCCCATCGCCCGTCGTGCCACGGCACACGAACGGAAACATGCATTGTCGGCAACTGCCTCGCGCCTTGGATCATAAGCCCCCCTTCACCAAGAAGATTTTCTCATTGAACTGCCGGCTTGGGCCAACATACCCTGCATCGCACCGCGCTAACTTGTCTTTCCTGATTCCAGAAGACTCTCAGTCGGATCTTCGGATCTCTGAACCACCGCTCTCCAACCGCCCCTCCCGAAGTAGTCCATTGATCAGCGATCGCGCAGTATCTTCTATCGCCGGCCCCGTTCGACGGAAACCCATCCACCGAGCAAAGGAACGAATGGCCTCTTCGCGTGCGGTCCATTGACGCCCTTGCAAAGAAGCCAAAAACTGCTCCTTCAGAAAGTCGCGGTCGTAATCTTCAATCGCACGTGCGAAGAGACGGATAACCCCACGCTCGCTTGTGGTAATTCCGCGCCGAGCTGCTGCCCGTATGGCATTGTCGAGCTCATCGTAAACCCGCGCTCCGGTGCGCTGGTAACCTAACTCACGCGCAAGCGCGTCAATTGCTGCCTCCCGCTCTCTCTCCTGGCCGCCGAACAGATGGCGAATTCTACAAATCAAGTCCTCCCGATCCAACTCGTCAGGGCCAGGACGGATCGCATCAAGCTCAACCGATACGGCTGCCTCGTAGGAGGGCGCGTCGACCTCAGCGGCTTTGAGCAGCTCCGACGGGGGCCTCCAATACTCGGCAACTGCGGAGCTCGGACGCTGCAAAGTCATCACATTGGCTGCATGCCCCTCCGTTGCCGTACCCCCGTCTCTTTGTGCGAAAGCACGTGGCCAGCCGCCGTATGCGTCTACGACCTCGTCAATCTTCTTCATTAAGCGGATGGTCTCGGCGAGGGCGACTATGATCTCCTGATAGTGCTCAATATCCTTCTTGGAGAGCGTGCGGCCTTTGCGGTCTTTGAGCCATTTCTCGCAGACCTGGTAACCGCCGATGTGAAAATCCCAGACAGTTTCCGGCACGCCTCTGAAGCCAGCGGCCTGTCCTTTGTCGATCCAGACGGTATCTTTAGACCACGAGATCTTTTCGACCTCCGTATTTCGTCCACCGATGAATTCGGTCATGGGCTGGGCGAGCTTGGGCGATTCTAAGAGATGCAATGCGCTAAGTTCTCCGCCGAGACTAACCAACGCGCGAAACAACTCTAGACTTCCAGTCAATGGTAGGCGCGGGAAATCGATCTTCAGGAACTCGGCGTAACGGGTCCGGTAGTTCGGGCTGTGAAACACCGCGTAAGCGTAGTGGAAAATTTCTTCCGGCGTCAGGCCGTCGGGAAGGCTATCCGTTCCCGACTGACGAAGCCCCAAGGCTTGGGCCATTGCTTGCAAGAAGGCAGGTCTTAGGTTCGGCGCTTTGGCGTGACGAAAGGCAAGGCCCTCCTCGGGCGGAAAGATCCAAAGCGGGAAAAAGTAATTTACCTCCTTCAAAGAGACGAAGTGATGTCCAATAACGTTGGTGCTCACAAATACATGCCGGAAGTTCCCAGCCTCGATACTGCGAGTCGTTGAGATCCCAATGTTCTTCTTTCCGAGGACGTGCTGCATTGTCGGCCACGACATGCCCCAAACGAGGGAACGGTGGTAAAAGATCCTCCGCGTATCAAAGGGACGATAATCGATATTGACTATAAGCGACTTCAGGTTTCTCTCTTGACGAATGAGTGCCCGAGCCTTAGCCACGTCCCACCCTTTCTTTTCCGGAATATCTAGTTTCTCACAGACGGCTTTGTCGGAGAGAGAAGAGTCCCGAAACTCCGTTGCGGTGTGAAGCAAGGGCGCATCATCGAACGCAATCGATACATGATCTCGCGCCGTCACGACGCCCATGCTTCCCTGCTGAAAAATATCGCCAATTTTCCAACCGCGATCGTATTCTGCCGCGAAGCTACCATCCTGCGTCTTAAACAAAAAGAACGGCGGCGCAGGTGTAAAGGTCCGATAATCCACAGATCGGATGCTTGATCCGGCTAAGGTCGCGTATTTGCTTTCTCGACTTCCCCATAGGTCCGCACAGGAATTGGCGTCAGCAGTCTCCCCGATGGCCTTGATCCCGTGGAAAATCGCAACACCCTGTTGTATGTCGAAAACATTCTCATCGGCAGATCCATCTGGACATTTCTCCTTTTTTGAAGAATTGCCGTGCAGGTTCAGGCAGAAGATTTTTGGGAACGAACGGAGCAAGGACTCTCGCATTCCCCTCAGCGTCGGATTATCAGCGAATGAGTGATTGGTAATAAGGCCTAGTATGCCGCAACACGCTTGGTCGATCTGCACCTGAGAGAACCGAAAGAACTTGATGTAATCGTCCTGAAGGATCTTCTCGAACTGAAGGGCTCCCCGCTCTTTGATTGGTTCACCGTTAACATAACGATACGGATCAACTATGGCTCGGAGATGCTCAGTCAGATTCTGCGACCATAGAGAATACGGTGGATTGCCGATCACGACAGTGAACCGCTTGTATCTCTTGACTTCATTCACCGCTTCGGCTTCGTGGGCGAGCGCATCTAATCCGACGAGCGGGAGCTGTTTCGACCACGGTTCGAGGGCGTTCGTCAGATAGATGCGGGCACGTTCCTCGGCGCCAAAGCGGTAACCGGTCTCAGCAAGTTTGAGGCCGATTTTCATGTGGGCGATAGCATAGGGCGCCATCATCAGTTCGAAAGCGTGGAGGCGCGGTAGGAGATGCTTCGGCACGTACTCGTTCCACTCCGCGCGCTGTTGGGCGTCGGTGAGGCCTTGTCGCCTCCACTTGGCTATGAGGGCGCGGTGAATGACGTCGATGACTTCGACGAGGAAGGTGGCGGTGCCGGTCGCCGGGTCGAGGATTTGAACAAAGGGCTCATCGGGAGACACGGAGAGCTCTTGGCTCGACCCCTCACTGAGCGGCGGGAGTTTCAGGCCGGCGTGCTTCTTGAGCATCTCGCCCCAAGTGGTGGTGTCGGCGAGACCATCAGCTAAGCCAAACTCGTTTTGGAGTAGTTCGTGGACACCACGGACGATATACGAAACGACGGGCTGCGGGGTATAGAAGACGCCGCGCTGAATTTTGAGCTTCTTGTCGTATTCGTGCAGGAACAGTTCGTAGAAGTGCATCACCGGATCTTCCGCCCGGTTCCGGTCGCCGAAATCGCGAACGACGGCTTCCATATTGGCACTATCAAGCAACTCCACGACCTCGCCTACACCCAGCTCGTCGAAGTCGATACCGGGACCACCCGCCTTACCGCGCCGTCCGCCTACTTTAAGGAAGGTCTCCATAAGCTCGCGCAGGAATGGGTTCGTTCGCATGTGGGCCGCGAAGTCATCAGCCGTTTTCTTGTGCGGATCGGCTATGCGTGCTGAGAGAAGTCCGTATGCGATCGTCTGCGCGTACATATCGGCGAAACCATCGGAATCGAGGTCATGGACCAGCGCTTCCCGGAATGCTTTCATAAGCTTACTGAGCGGGCCCTTGTCAGTCTCGATGGCGAGTGCAGTCTTGATACGATCGCGAATGCTTCGGGCTAACTCGGCCAGCCGAATTGATAGCTCCTTGGAGGTGGTTACAACTTCCCGGTGTCGCAGATTGAAGGCGGTGCGCCAGTTTGCTCGCCAAGCCTCCGCGTCCGTATCGTCCTTGGGCCAGGCGAGATGTTGCGTCAGTTCTTTGGCCACCGCGTCGAGGTGAAGCGCAGTGTCGAGGTTGTCCCAGCCCAGCACCTTAAGAGTTGGAAGGTCACGGCCGTCATCGGCCCTTGAGAAGTGCGCGAAGCTAATTTGTCGCTCCTTGCCTTCCCCGTAGTTAGAGATGAAGAGCAAATCATCCGCTGCCCAAGCGGCGCGTTCAGCAGCATTGGCGGAAGCACGCTTCTTCAGCGCGACGGAGCTGAGGATGCGGCGCAGGGCGACGACCGGAAGGCTCTTCGGTTCGAACTTTACGAAGAATATGCCCCAAGGTTGATTTGCGGACAGTGGGCGTAGGCGCTTTATCTCCTGGATCTTTGCTGCGTTTTTAGCGTCAATCCCGAGCTCTTCTGGCGTGTACTCAAAGGTCAGCTCCTCGAAATCGCCACCATCGATTGGCCACCCCATGGGATCCCGCAGATAGCGGACAAGCTGGTCGAAACGTTTAATGGCGGCGAGTTCAGAACGATGATCAGTCGGCACAAGCTCAACCCTCGTTAATTTCCATCCAGCACTTGAGCGCCGGCTTTATACCCGCAGGCGCGTCTACGCGCTTCAAGTACGTGTTCTTAATGTGTCTCTCGATCTTGCCGCGCAGGTCGATCAGAGCCGTTTCCGTCATCTTGCAATACCGCGGCGTGTCTGGCTTGGAGCGAATACTGGCAACGATCTCACCCGGTTCTTCCAGAATGGCATTTCGGTCGAGATCGTACAGATACCAACGAGTCGTACCGGCTTCATGAGAAAATTCGCCGGTCTCCTTATCGAGCGCGGGCAGGCTGTAGCAAAAGAACACACCCGCCGCGCTCTTCCGCGGCCGCTCCTTTCCACTAAAAAACCCGCCCGGCATTCTCCCGAGGCGATCTTGAAGCGTTGGATCGGTCAGAATCAGCGATTGATATTCGAGGTGCATTTCCTCAACCGCCGTTTTTGTTCCCTCATATGCGTGATTGAACTCTTTGAGCGCATCATAATCATCATCGGGCCTCAGAAGCTTCTTTCCTTCGATTCCAAAAGTCTTCGAAATTAGCAGCGTCTTCTGAGTTACCTTGGTGTACAAAGTCAGAATTTCGTTCAATTCCTCTGGGGGCAGAAAATTCCAGAAACTCACTTTACCACGCGACGAGGCAACATCCGGGTGATCGCCTACAAGGCGCCTCTCAACTTCTGGATTCATACGACGATCAACACGGCCAATGCGTTGCATCAGTCGAACCGGATTCCAGTGAATATCGTAGTTGATCATCCGGGATGCATCTTGGAGGTTCAAGCCCTCTGAAAGAACGTCCGTTGAGATCAACACCCGGATTTCGTCGCGACCGCCATCGAGCAACATCTTACTCGTGTGCGCATTGTAGTACGGCGAGAACCGTTGGATGACATCTGCGCGATTTGTCTTCGTTGCACTGTCAACCTCCGCGACTCCCGTAATGCCTGCCGTCTCCAATTGACGCTTCAAATACCGGGCAGTATCGGCGAATTCGGTAAAGATCAGGACTTTCTGGCTGGCCAGCTCCTTGGATTTCAGAAGACGGATGAGCTTCTGTAGTTTGTCATCGTGTTTCGTTTCGAACTTTCTGGCCTCCTCTATGAACTGAACGATCTGATCCAGGTCTAGAAACGTCTCTGACATCATCTCTGCGACGTCGTAATCCTCTCTCTTGAGGCGTTCCACCGCATCGAGCATCTCCTGCGGCACGACATCGTCGTCAAGATCGCTATCTTCGTCTGGCCAGAGTTCGAGCTGCCGGGCCGCCGCATAGCCCAGGATCTCAGCATTTTGAGATTTCCAACGTTCGAGACGTCTCTTCTCCGAGTCGGTTTCACTGTGCACCTCAAGAAATGCAAGCAATTTCCGGAGCAAGCGATCACAGGACAGCTCGAACGCGGCGACGGAGCTTTCAAAGCGTTTGAGAAAATTGGTCCTGATCAGGCCGACGACCTGTTCCTGGCGTCCCTCTTCGAGAGGGTCTATGCTCTTATCGCGGCCCCTATACCAGGCGAGAGGATAATACATGGGCAGAGTAAACAACGGTTTCTTGCGGGTGAATGCTTTCTCAAACATCTCCAGCAAGCGCCCATAGGTCTTCCGAATGGAATACTCGGCGACTTGGGGCGGCCTTCGATCTGGGAACACCGCCGCATTATTCGACTCGCGCATCTGGCTTTCGCGCGCGTAAGCCCTGCTTCTCTGCACTACCAGACTCTTGAAAATCTCATCGCTCGCGAGAAATTCCTGCACCTCGCCAATATGACCCGACACATCCGCGACTTCAGGGCCAACCGATTTTCGCAATTGCTTTTCGATGTTGTTGAAGTGCGATCGGAGGTTATTAACACCAAGCGTTCGGGCGAAATAGGCTTCGTCCCGCCGAGTAAACAGCTCCGCCATATGACGAAAATCACTGATACGGTTATTGATCGGTGTGGCCGTGAGCATGAAGACGCTCTTCGGACGCACCGTCGAATCCAAGAGATCGTAGAGCTGATAATATCGTGACGGGAGGCTCGCGCCGTCCGACGACCTGCGAACTCCCGGATTGCGAAAATGATGAGCTTCATCGATGATGACGACATCGGCCAATTCTGCAATGCGACGAAATCGCTCCGGAAATTCACCTTTCCGCCCGAGATCAGTATGGCTGAACACTGCCAAATTGCTAAAGTCGGCGTTACCCCCCACTCCGCCAATATGAGGGAGATATTGTCGCAGATGAGGATCCCAAACGCCGTCCTTTGCAGCCTTCGGCGCAAATAGCACGACACGTTTCCCTTCATGTAAAACTAGGCGTTCGATCAACATTAGCCCAACGAAGGTTTTGCCTAGGCCGACGCCGTCACAGAGAAACGCTCCTCCGTGTTGCCTTGCGATCTTCATCAAGGCCCAATACGCCTCCTTCTGGTAGCGATCGATCCTCGAGAACATCTTAGAGCGCGTCTCGTCCCACTCGGTCGCAGTCAGTTCGTGACCACGGAAGAATTCGTGCAACGACTTGGCGTAAACATCGAAAGGCGAGTAGAGCCGCACATGGCGCGATATCGCCTCGAAAATGAGATCGGTTACGTCAACCGCTTCATTCCAGTGGGCATCAAACCACTCCTGGAGCTGGGTGACCTCGCGCGCGCTTTGGATCTGAACGTTAAGTTCAATATTCTTGGTCAAGCCCGGCATCGTGAAATTGCTTGACCCAACCAACGCTTGCGAGCCGACGACATCAAGCCTCGCGTGTGTAATATACGTCTTGGCGTGAAACTTATCACGGTCATAGACCCGACACTCGATCTGCCGGGACTGCAGCGCAGTTAGAATCGCCGGCACACCTCGGAGAAACGGGTTTGGTTCTTTCGTCGCTTCCAGGCTTCTGTCGAGCTCATCAACCGCCTTTTTGACTACAGTGTCCAAGAAAGCCTTTCTCGTTCGATGCGAGGTGTCGGCTCCCATAAGTATTCGAATCTTGTCAAGCGACTGCCACTTGCCGTCAAGCGCCAGAATGGTGCCGACATCGAAATAGCCAGTTGCGATGTCAAAGCCCTTGGCTATTTCGGTCCACTCTTCGAGATACCGCAGGGCGGTCCAACCCGAGACACTGTTGTCGACAATGAAAAGATCGCGGCCCTTTCGTTCCTCGCTCATGACCGAGCTCCGCGAGCAGACGCAACCACGGCATGACGCTTCAGAACTTCGGTCTCGAAGGCATCAAGGATGAGATCGTAGGAGCCCTCATTTTTGCCAACCTTCTGAGGATCCGCACGGAATGCATCGAGGATCACGCGGTATTTCTTCACAATTGCTTCCAAGTGCTCGTCCAAGAACTGGAAAGGATCTTCCTTCCAACGCACGTGCCCATTTGCGTCCTTCTCCATGAGTGCCCGCAGCCCATAGACCAGAGGCATGATCAGGCCGTCTGGATAGGCGTAGTCGACTTCCACATCCGTGAAATGAGCGCGGGGCTTCGATCGCATCCGGTCCGCCATTTTGACCACGGCAAGGCCCCCGAAGCGACCTTCGCGATCGCCATTGTAGGCCGCTGGAAACTCCCGATAGATCTTGTCGTAAAGCTCAGGCAGCTGGCCGGCGATGACAAGCGCGCTGTGCACCGCGGTGTTGTGAAGTTCATGTGTGTAGTCTCCATTGGAGGCTCTGGAGACACGCTCGTCGCCCATCAGCGTATCGAAGTGCTTGGCGAGCTCGCCCTTGTTCCGATAGATATTCTGAGGCGGGATTTTGAATTCCACCGGCAAATCAATTACCGACAACGGAATCCATGCGAGGGCGATCAAATCGCGTACCTTGACCTCGCCACCATCGTTCGTTTTCCACTCGACGCGATTCGCGATTGAGGGCTGAAGGGACTTGCGGAGGTATTCGTAGAACCCCTTCTTGTTTGCCTTGGTCTCCAACGTTAGTTCAACGTTGTTGTTGCGGGCCGCGCAAATATCAAGAAGAGAGCTGTTGAAGTCGTCCACGGTCTCGCTGTTGGTGATGTCGGCGGGGACAAGGACCTCCACCGGGACGAGAAAGTCGAGCGGCCCACCTCCCGCTTCTTCGCCCGCAACGCGTTTGAGCTCGGCAATCTCTTCGCGGTTTGCGGCCCAGGCGTCCTTCAACTCCGTCCATCGCTTGATCTTTTTGAAGATCCGATCATCGCCGAGAGCCCGCGCTAAGACGTAGGTGCCGATAGCAAGCATGTTGTGCCCGCCATCCAAGATTCCCTCGATCTTCGTATTCTCAAAACGGATTTCATACCGCTTGCGCTCAAGCGCGGCGTAGTTTGACGCGCCGACAAGAACCCCCTTTGTCTTGAAGGGAAAAGTGTCGGGCGTCTCGCAAATGCTCTCGATGATATCTGCGGTTACTGGACCAGCCTTGGCTTCGCGAGGGTTCGCTTCGAGATCCGCTGCATCAAACAGCTGCAGCATATTCTTCGCTCTGACAAAGCCCACAATACGGCGGACAGGTCCTTCCGTCTGCTCGGATACCTGCTCAAAACGGATAACGACTTTAGCGGGATTCATTTCGGTTCTCCAAAAAGGAGAGACCGATTCTAGTGCGGACTCACGTAATATGACGGCTCAAGGGGCGCGAAAAAACAAAACTATCCCAATAAAGCCATCGCTATCCAGCGACATCACGACCAGAACCGTCTCGGGTTCTTGTTTCAGCTTCCGTCCGGAAGCATCATCAACATGCACAATCGCCGGTTGTTCGTCAAGATATCTGTCGAATTGTCGAACGGTAACGCTTGTTGCGGCGCGGCACAAAAAGTTGGCGGAGGATTTCTGGGGTGAGCGACCCAGACACCGGTAGCCGGAAGTCTGAGGCGCAGCCTCTGGACGAAACCAAGAAACTGGACCAGTTGTCCTGCTGACCTGACACAGGCCAAGGATTGGGGAATCGCTAGATGCGCGTGGGGGAAACGCCGTCTGAAAAGCCAGCATTGCCATCGCAGACGGTCACTGCGCCATTGACTCATTGGCTCCGGGAGGATTTCGAAATCGGGCCCGAGGCGATGACCGATGTCGACCCTTGGGACCCACTATCGACATTTCCCGCGCCTGCTCCTCCGGATGCCGAGCTTTGTCGCGCTGGCGCAATCGGCTCGGGCGACTTCTGGGACCCAGCACCTGCGGGCCAAACCGACCTGGAGATTGCCAACGTTTCGAGCTGGCAGGCCGATCTACGGCTTCCCGACTTCATTCCACATGCCGCAGAAAATCCCTTCTATCTGAAGCTAAGGGCTCCGAGCAGCAGCGACAAAGCCCTTCAACGAGCTCGGTGGCTTGTGTCGTTGCTGGACCTGCCTCAGATCGAACGCCGGCGACGATTTGAGCAACGCTTTTCGGAATTGTTTTGCCAGTATCCCCATGCAGCAACGTTTTCTGCACTCGCCGACTTGGCCCTAGAAAATGCCGACGCCGACGACGTTTGGTCAGCCTTCGCGCTACGGCAGATTTGGGCGTCGTCGCCTTTGTGGTGGAGTACGCGACGCAGGGGATCCCGTCAGCCGCTCATACCCGATGGCGGCATAAACATGCTCGGCTGGGCACGCTCATATCGGTTCGTGGTGAATCGAAAAGGTCTTCCGCCAGAGGCAATCATTGAATCCGACTGGCTCGATGATTGGTTGGAATTGTCTATAGGCGATCCGCTGTACTGGCGATTTATCGATTACGCGGAGGCAAAGATTGAGGCATTTGCTGCCGGAGTGCTAGCCTCTCCCGCCCCTCCACGGCGCCACGTTAGTGCGCGCCCAATGGTCACTATAGACGGCTTCAATTTGTTCGATAGCTTTTCACGCACTGGGCTTTTGTGCCGCGGTCAAACTGAAGCGGTGGCGGTAACAAATGCAAACTCCGAAGACGTCCTTACTCCTAAGAAGGTCCGCGCATGAACGAGTTAGTACCCATCGAGAATGCGTGGGTGTGCCGAGTCAGCAATCCGTCCGAGATCGGTTTCGTAAGACGCGTTTTCGACCTCGATGATGGACCGATCATCGAGGTCGATTTCGGGCCAAATGGCGTATCACGGCTAAAGTCCGGAGACTGGGGCTGCGGTTTGCGCCCCGGGTTCACGGTGCAAGACGTCCCATTGTCAGGCGTTCGCGAAACCTTCGGAACCGGAACGGTGATGAAGGTCCGAGAACTCGCCACGCGCCATCAAGCCCTCGTTCAATTTCACATGACGGGTCACACGCTTTGGCTGCCATTTGAACGCTTGCGCCGAATCATGGATCCCGACCTGCGCTATCGCCGTTCTGAACCGGCAACACGGGATTCGGCCGATCGTCTCGCACTAAACGTCATGGCCCATCTCCTTCGGTCATGGAATGAGGCGACCGGCGCCTTGGATCGATTGGACGTCGATCCGCTTCCTCACCAAATCGGGCTAGTTCATCGCATCTTAAATTCAGGTCAGACAAATTGGCTGATTGCTGACGATGTTGGGTTAGGAAAGACGATCGAGATCGGCCTCCTTTTAGCTGCGCTCGAAAGACGTCAGAACATCCGTCGTATCCTGATTGTTGTTCCCTCCGGCCTGACCCGGCAATGGAAGGAGGAAATGCTCATCAAGTTTGATCGCCGGTTTCTCATTTATGGAATCGACTTTCGCGTGTCGGATGCTCGGGAGTGGGGTCTCTATGAACGCGTCATTGTGTCTCTTGATCTCGCAAAGCCGCGCAGCGCCCAGGATGACGGACGGGACGCTGATACAAGCTTTGGAATGTTCATGGCGGCCGGCGCGTGGGATATCATAATATTTGACGAAGCCCACCGCCTGTCCCGCGACGAACAGGGTCGATCCACATTGCGGTTTCGGCTTGCCCAAGGGCTACGTGAACGTACCGATGCGCTTGTCTTGCTGACGGGTACTCCTCATCAAGGTGATCAAGGAAAATTTCGCAACTTGCTGACCTTGGTGCGCCCTGATTTGGCAACCTTAATCAGTAACATCGATCACACTCCCGATGTGGTGCGCGAGATCATTCTAAGGAACCGAAAGATTGACGCCGTTGATATGGACGGCAAGTTTCTTTTCCACGGTTTGCTGGTCCGGCGCGTTGAAGTGGAGACTGATGAACAGTTTGCAGATCTGGAAGCGCGTCTAAGACAGTACCTGGCTCGGGGGTATGGCGCAGGCGATGCCATTGGCGGCAAGGAAGGACGAGCTGTCGGCTTCGTCATGACGATCTATCGAAAGCTCGCCTCCTCGTCGGTTGCTGCACTTTGGATTGCCCTACGACGGCGGCTTGATCGATTGTCTGAGCAGCCAGCGGCTCAGGAAGATAAAGCGGATACATTTGATGAAGATGATCAACCCGAGGCCGATGACAGTTTAGACCAGCACGGACCAGCCCAAAAACGTCAGCCGTTCTTCGAAGGCGAAGAGATCATGCTCAAGGATCTGATCGCGCGTGGGGAAGCGTGCATGAGAACGGACAGGAAGGGAGCGGCTCTCGTTGAAATCGTGCGCGAAGTGGTACGCGATCAGGGCGAAAAGATCCTGATTTTCACGGAGTTTCGATCTACTCAGGCCTATCTACTCCATCAAGTTCAGCGTCTCCTGGGAGTGCGACCGGCAATAATTCATGGCGGCATGACTGTGGATGAGAAGCGAGAAGCCGTTCGGTCCTTCGAAAGTGAGGTTCCTGTCCTTATCTCCACCGAGGCGGGTGGCGAAGGTCTGAACCTCCATCGACGGTGCCACATCCTTGTGAACTTTGACTTGCCTTGGAATCCCGCGCGCCTGACCCAGAGGATGGGACGGCTCTACCGCTACGGCCAGAAAGAACGCGTTGTGGCTATCAATTTCCATGCGCGCGATACGATCGACAACGAAATTGTCTCAACTGTCGTTGACCGCATCGATACTATCGTGCGTGAGATGAGGAGCGTTGGACCAGAATTCGACGAGCGGTACGCGGCGGAGGTCATGGGCGAGCTCTTGGAGCGTGTCGACATTTCTGAATTATTGGACGAGGCTCGCAATGGAAATGTCGAACGAACTAAGGAACGCATTGATGCTGCCATCGCGGAGGCAAGTAGGGCCAAAAAACTGCAGGACGAAGTTCTTAGCCAGATTGATCAACTTGATATCGGAAAGCGGTCCCTCGGCGGATACACCACCGCCAACTTAGCCGCATTCGTGCAACGGTCGGCCATCCGGTTTGATATTGAAGTGGTGCCCTCAGCTGACCTCGAACGGTTTACACTGCGTCTACCCTCCCATTTGAAGGGCACTTTTCGCGAATTTGGGAACCGAACAGTTGTAACGGCTACAACTCGGCGAAGAGATTGGAATCCGGAGAGCGATGTGGCCTTGATCGACTTCTCGGGCGCCTTCTTGAGGTATCTTGTAAACTCCGTGACGGCGGCGGAGTTCGGCGGCTCATATGCCACATTTGCGGAAGACGCTCTCCTTCCGAAGTTCTTTGCCGTCTTTTTGGCAAGGTACCAGGATGACCAAGGTCATCACCAAGGAGAAGACTTGATCGTTGTTCAACAAGAGAACGAGTCACTCACCGTCGACGGGAAATTCCTAGGACGCCTTTTTGAGGCTGCTCTCCAGGATGCGGAGCCGATCAGGCGGGACCCGCTAGTGAAAAAAGCAGAATTGGATGCGGCGAGAGATCGCGCAGAACTGGCGATGGCGAAGGCCGTCACACAATTCCGACATCCGAATGACTTGGTTACGTTGGCGGTAGCGGAGCTCGGTTCTCCGGTAAATGCAGCTGGCCGCTCTGTTATCGGTACACCACCGTAACACCTATGAGCATCTTCGTTGCGGCGGCGTCCCGCGCTTAAGGGATATCGGACATCTTCTCAAAGCGCGGGGGAGATCTTAGCGATTCACAAGGTGGGCACAGCTCAATAGCGCCTCAGTATTCGTATCTTGTAGCGCAACAATGCGCCGGCTTCTCGTTGAAAATAGCCCCGGAGAACGAGTTCTCCGGGGCGTTAGCAGTCTACCCCTCTGTGTTGCCTTTCACGGCGAAGCGCACCTCATCAACGAGACGCGTCCGGCGGTGGGTCCAGATCTCGGCATGAAAAACGATGCCTCCATCGGAGGTATACCCATCCGCCTTGGTCAAAGCCTCCGCCGTCCGGCCCCACTTGCGGGCTTTCTGGTTGGCTGCGGCCTGACCGGCAGTGTAGATGTCTTTGACGAGCAGTCCGCCACGAATTTGTCCCTCGCGGATGGCTCGAACCGTGGCATCTCGCTTGAAAAAGTTCGTGAAGGAGCGCTCGCTCTCAACGACCGAGTAGACTTGGTAGTACTTCATGACTTGCCTCCATGAAGCTATGGGTGGGCCACGACGGCCCACCTGACCCGCGCAGGCGCGGACACGGAGGTTATCGGCTTACCCGCGCAAGCGCGGCAGAAGGATCTTTATCTCACCCGCGCGAGCGCGGCCAAATGCGAGCGATGAGAGCCGCTCGTTTATCGAAATAAGATGCCATCGCGGTAACCGCAAGCATGCCGTTACGGTTGTCAACGAGTATCCGCTCGTGAAATTGCAGCGCCTCTGCGGCTCCAACGCTTGGTACGCCAGGTACGATGCCAGCACTCTCTTTTCGCTGTCTTCGTACCATATGGTTAACGCGCGGGCCGGAACGTCTCGACCCGAGACAAATTCTTGTCCTTCTTCGATCGGGATGGCTGTGAGAACGGTGCTACCTGTCGTTCGGCAACCCACGGGATGAGACAAATTTCGTGCGGCTCAAGATCTCGCGTAATAACCGGCAGTTTCAGCACGAACTCCATCAGCGTCTCTAGTTCGTGTGGTTCGCAATAGCGTTCGCTCGTTTCCGAGTCACCACCGTGACCGAGCAAATCCGCTCGCTCTTCTTCCGTAACCAGCTTCTTTTTCAATTGAGCACCAAACAGATGACGAACGGCGTGCGCGCCTAAGCCTTTCTCGGTCACACCCGCAGCCTGCAGGATCGGAGTGAACTCCTTGTAAAAGCGGTCGCCCAGCGGAGAACGACTGGAGGGCGAAAAAAGATCCGGAAAGACAAGATCGTATCCGAGCGCTTTGATGGTCTTGACATAAGCTAGGAAGCCAAGCCGCAGGACTTCCGGATGTAAGGGAATATTGCGTTGCGATTGAGCGTTCTTGATACGGCGACGAGCGTTCCTGGCTATGTGCAAATACGGTATCTTACCATTGTCGACGATCACATCGTCGACCATCAGGCCACAAAGCTCCTCACGTCGGCATCCGGTGTAGTAAATGAGGACGGGGACGAAGTAGAGAGCGCAGTGGAACACGGCCGCGGTACCGCCCGTGCCGGCCTCGGTCATGCGATTCCACCCCGCACAGCCGATGAATGGCGGAGTATTGAATACCGCCTTTAGCTTGTCTAACGGCAACTTCGGCCGAGCGTCGCGCGCTCGCTTGCTCTTTCCTTTCACACGCAGTTTGGAGAGATCAATCTTGTCCAATCCACTGGCACCCCGAATGGCCGCGTGAGAAAAGATCTGGCTCAGGAAACCGAGATGACGGTTCAGCGTGTCGCGCTCGATGCCGCGCTTGTTCTGGCTCTTCTGAGCCGCAATCTCCCTAAGCTCCGCGATGGTGCGGCACTTGTCTCGCGAGGATCTTCCGTAGTGCGTGTAGATGTCGTGACGCAGGAAATCGACAAACCGCGCTAAATTTTCCTGGCTGACCCCGTTGAGGTCCTCAACGCGCTGGTTCTGGAGAAGAAATCGCACGAGCAAATCGGTTATGCTTCTGGCCTGCCGCTGCGTTTTTTCGTCCCACAACTCGTCTTTACTCTTCGCAGCGATGACTCCTTCAGCGAAATTGAGCAGCTCTTTCACATGAATCGAACGCGATCCTACCTCCGCTGACGGCTGTTCGCTGCGGATGGGATCCGCTTCTTGAACCGCCGGCGCATGCGACTGCAGTAGCCGATCGACCGTATCTTGGTCTTCAAGCCGCGAGCCGCCGTAGCGGCGTTCAACAGCGGCAAGCGCGAGCTTCATGCCTCGGAAGTAGATCGACTGAGTTTGCGCCATGTTCATAGCGCTTGGCTGGGCATGGACCTGGTCCAACAAACGGCGAAGAATGTGCGGCTTCGTCGGGACGAACTCATTGATACGAAGCATGGCGAGATGGTCCATGACCGCGTCGATATCGCCGTCTCCCATTCCTTCGGCGGACATTTCCGCGCGATCCTCTGGACGGACGACCGCGCAAAAGCCTTGGGCATCGAGCAGCTTGTAGGCCCAGAAGGCCCGCTTGTCGTCAACCCTCGCCAGGCCGGCGTCGAAGCTTTCAAAACTCTTGGCCGCCGCAGCCACCCGTTCAAGCTTATCGAGGTGGGTCGTCACAACGGCACGCAGCATCCCATCAAGCTGGGCCGGGGAAAGCTGCAAATTAGCATCAGCGGCCAGCATGACGGCGTCTTCGAATAGCGTATCCAGCTTAAGGGTTAGCCTGCGGGCGACGGCAAGACTCGTCGTTCTCAGACTTAAAAAGACATGTGGCCGCTGCAGCACCTTGGCAAGGGGCTGAGGGACCCGACGACGCCAATAGTACGTCGCGTCTCGGCGAACGATGTGGAAGGCCATCGCAAACGACACTCCTGTGCAACAGGATCGTGTCGCAGAGCTGTGGATCACCTCCCCAGCCAGCCCAGATTTGCTGAATTATCAAGGGCATCTGATGATCTGGCTGGGGCGGGAGGGATCGAACCTCCGAATGGCGGGATCAAAAGCTACGGGCGTCCGCAGCAAAATCAACGCCAATTCTGAATTTGGCGCAGATTCTAGCCCTCGTACCCGGCGGACAGAACCTGGGATGCGGCGGTTCCGGCGTCGACTGCGCCACGCTGCACA
Source organism: Bradyrhizobium sp. SZCCHNR1053 (assembly GCF_032381235.1). Lineage (NCBI taxonomy): Bacteria > Pseudomonadati > Pseudomonadota > Alphaproteobacteria > Hyphomicrobiales > Nitrobacteraceae > Bradyrhizobium > Bradyrhizobium sp. SZCCHNR1053. The sequence goes on along the minus strand of NZ_JAUHJM010000004.1, from coordinate 30,804 downwards.
TCCGCAATGTTGGCCGAGACCAACTGCGTTCTCGCGCCCGCGTGCTGGACATTGTGCGAGATCTCCCGGGTGGCAGCGCCCTGCTGCTCCACGGCCGATGCGATCGTCGACGAAATCTCCTGCAGCTTCTCGATCGTGATGCCGATCTCGCGGACGGCACCGACCGATTGCTGGGTGGCGGACTGGATGCTCGAGATCTGCTGGCCGATCTCGCCGGTGGGCCGCGTCGTTCGCGACTTTGACATGGCCGGCAGCCGGAAAGAAGGACGCACGGCGGCTCCCCTTGGTCAAAGCTCGCGGACCCGGCGAGGATGCGCCTTCGTATGCCATGCCCAGGCTGACCTGATGATCGTATGCAGGTCCGATCGCAATGGGCGGAACTGGAGATCGTCGTTGGCAGCTGTGGGGTCCGCCACCAACGTGGAGGGGTCACCGGGGCGACGATCCTTCATCGTTGTGGGCGGCGCAGAACCGGTTTCCCGCTCAATGGCGTGCAACACCTCTTTGACCGAATAACCCTTGCCGGTTCCGAGATTGAACGCTCGTCCGACAATTTTCCTTTCGTTTCTCATCAAGGCATGGATCGCCCTCACATGCGCATCTGCCAAATCGCTGACATGAATGTAGTCCCGGACTGCCGATCCATCGGGAGTATCGTAATCATCCCCGTAGACGGCGAACTCATCCAGGTGTCCCTGAATGACCATCAGCGCCCGCGGAATCAGATGAGTTTCGGGGTCCCGAAGTTCGCCGATGAGCCCGCAATCATCTGCCCCGCAAGCATTGAAATAGCGCAACCGAATCGCGTTGAACCCATATGAAGCCTCGAAGTCCCCGATGATCTGCTCGGCCATCCATTTCGATCTGCCGTATGGATTTACGGCATGCCCTGCTTGGGCTTCTCTGATGGGCATCCTAGGTACTTCGCCATAGACTGCGCCGGTGCTCGAAAAAACAATGTTGGAGCATCCGGCCTTGCGCATGGAGTCGAGCAGCGTCAGCGTGCCGACCACGTTGTTACGATAATATATGTGAGGATGCGATACAGACTCACCCACCAGGCTCGATGCCGCCAAATGAATAACGGCCTGGATCTCAAACTCCCTCAGCGCTGCAACGAGGCTCCGTTCGTCCAGGATGTCCCCCGTAACAAGAGGGCCCCAGTTCACAAACGATCGATGGCCGATTGCAAGGTTGTCGTAGCAGACAGGCTCAAATCCAGCTTCCCTAACTGCCTTGCAACAATGTGACCCGATGTATCCGGCTCCGCCCGTAACAAGAATCCGCCGCCCAGCACCCATGCAAGAACTCGCTTTCTTCAGCCGCAACCTTCCCGCCCCACAACCTCAACCAATGCGATCAAATATCGACACGACACCTTTCGATCGATACCATGGGTTATCGTTGTGGTCGACCGGCTTGCTCGAGTCCCGCTCATTCGGGTGACGGCCTCCAACGTGCTGCAGTCGTCGTAGCGATCCACTCAAGGCAACGATCCGGCCAGTTTGCGACCTCGCCGCCATGAATTCCGAGGCCAAAGCCATGGCCGCCGTGATCACAGATCATGGCCTCCACAGGCACGGCCGCCGCGCGCAGCGCCTCAAGATAGACGAAGCTATTCTCTGGCTTGGCGATGGTGTCGTCCCGAGCGTGAACGACAAATGTCGGACAGACGCCTGGCGTGACGGCCCGCTCAAACGAGTAACGTCCGGCCACGGCATCGGATGGAGACTTCCCGAGCAGGGCCTTGCGTGATCCAGCATGGGTAATGGCTCGATCCATTGAGATTACGGGGTAGACCAGGATGGCAAAGGCCGGCGATCCCGCCGACCGCGAGGCCCATGCCACCATATGCCCGCCGGCCGAGAAGCCCATGGCGCCGATCCGATCGGAGCGAATCCCCCACACCGTCGCATGGGCGCGCGTTACCGCCAGCGCTTCGTCGAGATCGGCCATCGGCAACGGCAGGGCGGTGTCCGCCCGATCCGATTGCGGCAGCCGGTATTTCAGGACAAGGCCGGCGATGCCCCGCGCCGCCAGCCAGCGCGCGACGTCATGACCTTCCTTGTCGATGGTGACGCCGGCATAGCCGCCGCCCGGACAGATGACGATCGCCGTTCCGGTCGCGATCCGCCGCTCGGGGAGGAACACCGTCAAGGTCGGTCGGCCGACGACGCGCACCGACCGGTCGGGACGACTGACGCCACGCTCTTCGATCCGATCGGCCATCGCCGATCCGCCGTTCCTGGTGCCCAGCGCCAACTCGATCGGCAGCCGCCCGTCGCCCGTCGTCGTCCACGACGATCCCATCTGCAGGACCCCGCGCAGAACATGCTCGACGCCCTCGATGGCTGGCAGCGCCAACGTCTTGGCTGAAGACGCCGCTGCATCCAAGCCCACAGCGGCATAGCGGCCACGAACCAGCCGCACGAGGCGCGCAATGCCGGGTTGGGGACTGTCCGTCACGACGGGAATGCCGAACAGGACGCCCAAAACGGCGCCCCAGTTCGCACCGCGCGACGACGGCGCGTAGAGAGCCGCGGGTCGACAGCTACGCAACTGCCAAGCCAGCCGCATCAGGCCGGAGAACCGCGTGAGTCCGGCCGGCCAGAGTTCCGGCGCAAACCAAGTGGGATCGAAACCGTCGCGCAAGGTAGCGGCTCGCGCCAGCGATGCCGCGTCGGCATCGTCGAACAGAATTGCCAATCGGAACGGTGTGGGCGCCTTCATCGCCCCGGCCGAAGCGCACGTTGTGCTGTTCATCGCGTCCGCAGACCGTCAGACCACGTCGGCGAAGCCGCGCTTCGTGCGCATGAAGAAGGCATAGCCAGCGACAGCGACAACGACGCCAGCGGCGAACATCGCGCCCAGCCTCCCCCATTCCGGCGCAAGCCCCAGCACGGCGACCTTGCGCGCATCATCGACCAGCGCGGCAATCGGATTGAGATTGAACAACCATCGGAATTCCGGGGGGACACTGCTCAGCGAATAGAAGATCGCGCTGGCAAACATGAGCACTGTCAGCAACAATGGCACCATCGCGTTGAGATCCCTGACAAACACGCCGAGACTGGACAGCAGCCAGCTAAAGCCCAATGCAAAGCAGATCAACGGCGCGACCACGAGCGGAAGCAGCGTCGCCGTGGCCGGAACCGTACCGTGCGCCAGCAGGACGCCACAGAAGAATGGGACGAAGCTGACGATCATCTGCACGAGCGCGGCCGCCACGGCCGACAGCGACAGAATCTCCAGCGGGAAAACCACCTTGGTGACGAAGTTAGGTTTCGAGACGACCAGAGCGGGCGAGCGTCCGACCGCCTCGGCGAAGAAATCGAATAGGATCAGCCCGCAGAACATCGAGAGCACGAAGTCCAGCTTGCCCGCGCCACCGCCGAGTTGCGGCTGCAGGATGAAGCCGAAGACGACCACATAGACAGTCAGCATCCCCAGCGGCCGCAACAGCGACCAGACAACGCCCAGATACGAGCCGCGGTAGCGCGCCAGAATATCGCGCAAGGTAAACTGCCGAAGCAGCGTGCCGTGCGCGACCAGTCTGCGCACGATTTCCCACGGCAACAGCAGTTGCGGCCAGGAAAAATGATCTCGCGATTGCTGCACGGCCGCCATGTTACGTCGCCCCCGCTACGAAACCATAAGTATCAACAAGTTTGACAGTAGCGCCAAACGAGTGCAAGCAAATAGCTGAATTTCGCAAGCCGACAGCGACGATTCCGCATCCTTCTCAGGCACAGCGCTCATGACGACCGGGCATCAGGATCGCTTTCCGCCTTGGGCTCTGGCGCTCTTGACCTTCGTCGGATCAGCGCTGATCGCGTTGCCCTCGTTTCCCGGACGGATGAATGCCGATGCGCTCGACCTGTATGGCCAGGCACTCGGCGACCGCTTTCACGACTGGCACGCTCCTCTCGTGGCCTGGCTGTGGAGAACGATCGGCGCCTCTCCGGCCCTGGTCGCGGGGCATACCACGCTGATCGTCTTCGCGATCGTTTATGCGGTCGTCCTCACCTTACGCGCCAATGGCCTTTCGTCGCCGGCGGCGTTGCTGGCCGCGTTCGGATTCTCGTTGTTCCCCCCCGTACTCAACCACCTCGTTGCGGTCTCGAAGGACACCTGGGTGGCCGCGCTATTCGTCGCGACCTTCGCGATGTCCTCGGCGGCCGCGCCAACCAGGCTCGTCCATACGCGCGCAGCCCTGATTGCGCTGGCGCCATCGATACGCCCGGAGACCGTTCTCCTGCTGCCGCTGTTCATTTGGGGTGAGTACGTCCTGGCCGGACGAAAATTGCTCCCCGCCGTCCGCTTCGCCGGGGTCTTGCTCCTCACCGCCGCCGCGCTAGGCCTGTTCGTCGCAAAAGTCGTCAAGCCTGAAGCCCGGCATGCCGAGGGCGGGATCTTTCTGTTCGACCTCGCCGGCATTTCGATCCGGACCGATCAGCTCTTGCTGACTCCCGCGAGCTTTCCCGCCAACGATCTTGCTGTGCTGCAGCGGCACTACTGGAGCGACAGCCTGTCTCCGATCGCATGGGCGAATCCCGAAAGCGAAATGGTGCGGTTCGTCGTCGGCGACGACTTGGCAGAACTGCGTCGCCGCTGGGAGAGCGCCGTTGTGGCCTATCCGCTCGCATATCTCGACACCCGTAGCGTCATCGTGCGCGAGTACCTGCGCGGGCATTGGACGTACCATCCCGGCATCGATTCAAATCCTCGTATTCACCTCTTTTGGCCGAAGGCGAACGGAATGGTGAATGCCTATCTCGATGCCGCGCCTCGATGGCTCTCCAGCCATTGGCTGCCGATGATCGGAGCCGTCGTCCTTCTGGCGGCCATAGTGCGGCTGAAGCTGCATCGGCGTCGACCGGAGTGGATGGTCTATCTGGTCGTGGCTATCGCCTATCAGGTCATGCTGCTTCCCCTCATCGTCGTGCCGGATTATCGGTTCGGATATGCGTGCGTGATCCTGTTCTTCCTGATCCTTGGGTTGACGTCGCGCGATCTCGCGCTGATGGAACGAGCGCGGACTGTGGGCGATGACCATGGGACCAAGGCGGAGGGCGTCGCCGGCGGGTTGGCCGCGCCGGCGCCGACGTCCGCGGGATTACCGGGTCAGAAGCCAATAAACCGCGCGCTGCACCGGTGAGCCCCGACGATTGCGGCCGGCGTGCCAATAATCGTGCCGGAGCACCCATCGGAACGACTGCGGTCGCGCCAGCATCCGCAGACTGTGCGGATAGGCCAGCAGTCGTCTTGCGTATACGGCACCGAATCCTTCTCCGTGCGGAATATCGCCGACATGACGCGCCTCGGCTTCGGTCGGATACTGCAGGAAGCGCTTCAATTGCGCCGCCGCCGCGTCCTTGGACAAGGCGAGGTCCGGAAACCGGACCTTCAGCGCCAGATAGTCGTCGACGAATTGCATCGCCCCTTGTTGCATGCGCACGATACTCTCGACCCTGTAGGGCTCGAGATCGGTGGACGCCCTAACGGGAAAATAGTTGCCGTCGGCGTCGCGCTCCATACGAACGATCGTGCCCTCCGTCGCCGAAAACAACAATTCGACGACTTCGACCCCCTCCCAGATCAAGCGCCGGTAGTCGTCCGGTTCGCCCCGCCGGAAAAGATAGGCGTCGTGGGGATATTTCTCGTCGGGCAGAACGATCTCGTGCGCGAACCCATATGTGCCGAGGTAGAGTCCGGTAATCTCCGGGCAATCCCCCCTCTCGCGCAGCATATCGGTGATCGACCGCTGCATCGTACCATGCCACCCGACGTCGATCAGGCCAACGCGGCGGCCCCCCACCAGACCGGAAGCGCTCAAATAGTCCAGCAGAACCTCACGTTCCTCGCGCGCGTTCTCGCAGATCGGTCCTGCAAGCCCGAGGAACAATTGCCGCAGGCGTCCATAGTCCGCTTCCGTCTTGACCTCGTGGTCGGGGCCGCTAAATCCAGCCGCACCGAAAGCTCCCTGATGTTTGCGCCAGTCGACGCCAGCGCGCTCGATGAATTGCGCCGCTGTAAGCACCGATGTCCCGCCCGACAGAAACCGGATGACATCCTCATTGAGGTCCTTGATCGCCGCCACGTTAAGCGCACGCCTCGAACCATAAAGATAGTGCGTCTCTTTGACCGCTCCATCTGCCGCGGCGGCCAGCTTGTCATAGACCTGCTGCATCACGAGCCCTTCACGGGCCAGGAAATACAGGGCGTCCAAGCGGCGCGCCTTAGCCTGCTCAATCAACCATTCCGTGAAGCCGACAAACAGCGGACCGGCCGTTACATAGCCGAAATCCTCCCAAAAGCTCTCCTCGCGCGAGACCGGCACGGCGTCCCGTCTTGCATGGGTGATCCGGTTGGCGATCAGCCCCTGCGCGACCGACCTTGCCGCAGATGCAGGCTCCGATGTCTTCCACACCTTCGAGGCGCGGTGAGAGCTCATATACGCGTCCATGCAGCGCCGGTAATGCCAGGTCGACATTCCATGCTTCCGTCCCATCTCGATATCCGCACGGATGTTGTCGCCGATGTGGAGCCAGCGCTGACCTTCACCGGGCAGGCGCGCTCGCGCTTCGGCATGGAGCTCGCCGGTTGACTTCGTCTTCTTCGAGACCGACGAAACCAGTAAGGCTTCATAGCCGTCATAGCCGGCATTCCGCAGCAGGTCGGCAATCACCTGCTCCGGAAGGTACGAATCGGAGATGAAGGCGATTCGCTTGCCGCGATCGCGGCACCAACGATAGGCATCATGAATGAACGGATTGCGCCGGCAGACGTCGAGCTCCGCCTCGATCTCCATTTGAGCAACAGCCTTAGATAACTCCGAATCGATAGCCAGGGACTCGGAAAGGGTGCCGTAGATTTCGTCCAACGTGACCTCCCGGGCACGATGGCTTTGCCAGGCGCGTTCGCGCGCCAACCGCTCCGCATCGCGCCGCGCCACGCCGAACTGAATTGAATCGGCGCCGAGCCTGCGGCGCACAGCCGGCTCCATCAACAGAAAGAGATCATCGGGCTCCGCCAACGCGCGAAGAATCGACGTATCGAAGACGTCGAATGAAACGACGTCGGCGTCATCAAGTCTGGATTGGAGTTCCGCGTCCATGTCGCTTTGCATGCTCAATCGAATTTTCTTCGGCGAAAGACGCGATGAAGAAAGCCCTTGTCCTGGCGCCGCTTTCGAAGCCACGCCTCCAATAGAAACATCTGCCACGAAATATTGGCCAGGGTGCCGATCCCGGTGCGGCCGCTATTCAGTTCCTGACGAAGCCATTCGTTGCGGAGGAAGACGCTGTAGTTCTCATGCTGGTGGCTCTGATCGACGACCGAATTGCTGTATTCGACCGCGCCTGCCGGCAAACGATGGTGATAATAGGCCAGGCATTCGCACAGCACTCCGATCTCGAAGGATTGCAGGAATCGGACATTAAATTCCCAGTCACCCAGAACCGGAAGATCCTCCCGGAACGGGCCGATCTTCACCAGCGCATCTCTCCTGAACAGGAACGAGATCGGCGGGAACATGTTTTGCGCCAGCATGCGAAACAAATGCACCCCCTTCACCCAGGAATTGAAATCGTGTCGTTGCACGGTCTCGATCCGGTCCTCCCTGATGGACTCGACGACTCTCTCCGTGTGGGTGATCACGCCGGCCAGTTTCGGAAACGTCGCATTCGCCTCCATATAGGCCACAGTCTTACTGAGGAAGTCCGGTCGCCATGCGTCGTCATCGTCGTGAATAACGATATAGCGGCTGGATGTCGCTTCAACGCCTTGATTTGACGCGGCTTCCATGCCGCGCGATGTATTATTGTGGATGACGTGGCAACGACCTGCATAGCGGCCCGTGCGCTGGGCGATCAGTCCGTCGACCGTGGCAGGATCGCCGCCGTCGTTGACCACGACGTGAATCCAATTCTCGAAGCTCTGGCCCAACACGCTGTCCAGGGCGCGCGGCAACAGCAACGGACGGTTCCTGGTCCGCGTGATCACCGCAACAGTGTCATCCATCTGATGATATCCCCAATCCATCCCGTCAATCACCGTCGGAGCGACGAACGAGGCCGATCGCGCGCAACCAGCCAGAAGGCTGCCGTCTTTCCAGCTCGCCGACGCGCTGTTTGAATCTCTCGCTTTCCTGCCACCAGCGGTCGGTCTGCTCCCTCTGCCATTGCAAGTCGATGGCGGCGCGGTAGCGCTCGACGAGCCATTCGCCGCGGTAGAGATAGCCGCGGATCTTGTCCGGCACGCCTTCCGCGAGCCCGGCGCGGTACCAGCGTTCGCCCTTGGGAAAGAGGATGCCGAGCCCCCACCGGTTCAGGAATTCGAAGTGCGGATGGCGCTGCTTGATCTCTGCCCAGAAACGGGCGGACTCGTAGCCCGATGACGGCGCGATATCGTGCATCAGGACGATTCCGTCCGGGGCAAGCTTTGGCAACCAGGTGGTGAAATCGCTGCGAACCGCATCATAGGTGTGCAGGCCGTCGATATGCAGCAGATCGATCGAATCGTCGTCGAACGCTTCCGTCGCCTGATCGAAGCGGGCACGATGCAGCACAAAGCGATCATCGGCGAACGAGCCAGCCATCGTTTTCGCGGCCGTCTCGTACACTTCGCCGCCGTAGTGGCCGCAGTGCTCGTCGCCTTCCCACGTATCGATGCCGACGACCCGGCTCGGCAGATCGCGATCTTTGACCGCCTGGCAGAAGGCAAAATAGGAGCAGCCGTAGTGAACGCCGAGTTCGACGATCAGACGCGGCCGCGAAAAGCCGACAAGATCATACGCGAAGTCGCGGTGCCCCTGCCAGGGGGATATCGCGAGCTGCGGGTTCAGGACATCCGACTCGTAAGCTGGTTCGCTGACGACCCAGACTGGTTGCTGCGACAAGTCGGCGGAATGCTCGGGCTCGATCATACGCCACACCGGATTGATGGAGGCGCTGCCGAACCGGGGGCTGGCCAGGCCGTGGAATCGCCAAACGGCACGATGTCGAGCTTCGTTATCGGGTTGTTGAAGATGCCGTGGATCGCCCGACCAGGACTGATGGCGTTGAGCTTGACGACGCTATGAGCCCAGCATTGGACGACGTGCCGCAGCGGATCCGTCCCCTCGCCAATGCCGACCGTAAGAGTGTAGTCGCCCGGCTGGATTTCCGGCCAGACAAATTCGAGCCGCACCAGGTGTTCGCCGGGATCGAGTGCGACGACGCCGCAGGCGAGGCTACAACTGTTCTCGCCGCAGATTTGATTGCCGTGACGGTCGCTGAGCAGATAGCCGACGATCACGTGCGTCTTCGTTGCGGCGCAGCCAAGCAACAGGTCGACGCTGATCCGGTCGCCCGCCTGAACCGTACCGGCCGGAGCAAGATCAGGTTTGGTGACGGCGACCCGCCTGATCAGAACGTCCCCCGCCCCGCTCAATTGCGACGATTTGAGATCAATCCATGGCAGCCGCTCGAACCTGTTCGCGTCCATGTCCGCGCCCGGCGCGGCGCGTCTGCCGAGCGCTGCGGAGCCGGCGTCCGCCACGGAACGGTCGCGTCCGTCGGAGACGCGGTGCGACATCCTGATGTAGAAATCGACTGCATCCCTGGAGCTTCCGGCGAAGACGATTTCGCCGCGGTCGAGCACATAGGCGTATTCGGTCACGCTGCGGATCGCCTGGAGGTCGTGCGTGACGAAGACCTTGGTGACATCAGCCATCGCCTCCCTCATGTGGCGGATGCACTTCTGCTGGAAGAAGATGTCGCCGACGCTCAGCGCCTCATCAACCAGCAGCACCTCCGGCTTGAGACAGGCGGAGGTGGCGAACGCCAAACGGACGGTCATGCCGCTGGAATAGGTCTTGGTCGGTTGGTCGATGAAGTCGCCGATGTCCGCAAACGCGGCGATTTCGTCGAATTTCGCGTCGGTTTGCCGCCGGCTCATACCGCGGATGGCCGCATTCAGATAGACATTCTCACGCCCCGAAAAGTCCGGATCGAAGCCGCTGCCAAGCTCGAGCATGGCGGCAATGCTGCCGACGACGGCGATCTCGCCCTGGCTCGGCGTCAGCGTCCCAGCGAGCAGCTGCAAGAGCGTGCTCTTGCCTGAACCATTGCGGCCGATGATGCCGACACTGGCGCCGCGCCGCACCTCGAGCGAGACGTCATGCAGGGCGTAGTAGTTGCGCACGGCGCCATGCGACAATCGCTCGCAGGTGTCTCGCACCGCGGCCGGCAGGAACGGCAGTTGGCCAAGCCGCCCGAGCATCGGCCCATGTAGGCGCGCCGCCGGCGACGACCAGACCGTATAGGCTTTGGAGACGTTCTCGACTTTGATGGCGAGTGATGGCATCTGCGCAGACTGCGGACGAGGGCCATGCCATCAAACATCAACGAGCAGGCTCTGGCAATTGCAACCTTGAAGATGTCCGATATCTATCAATCCGGGGCGAAGAACGGTAGAGAAGAACGACAGAATCGTTGAATACAATTCGTACCGGTATTCTTTCTTGATCTGGGACAACACATTGCCCCGCTGGGCGCCGCTTCTGCCGGCCAAGCTTCGCTTCCGGCACATGCTGGCGGCGCATCACGGCGGACGGACAACAGGCCGGTTCGTGGCTGTCCCGGAGGAACCGCCGCCCGACCCGCGCCGCGCGCCACTCCGCATTCACTTCTGGACACCCAATCCGTGGCCCAGCACCGCCATCCATGTCGATCGGGTCGTACCGGAGTTGCGCCGTCAAGTCGCAGCTCTCGGTCTGCCTTGGCAGATCGATGCCGGAGGCCTCCCCACCGCGCCGGTGGATTGGCTGCTCTGCCTCAAGGCCGTCCCGCCGCGTGGCCTGTGCTCACCGCATCGTACCGTCCTGCTGCAGCCCGACGACGCGGACCGGGTCTGGGCGGATCTCGACCGCTTCGCTCATGTCGTCTCGGTTTCCTCTCCGGTATTCGCATCGTTCTTAGGGACTGCCCATTCCCGCACCTGGTTCATCGAGGAGACCGAAACGGTCGATCTCATCGAAAGCGGCGGCGCCGCGCTCGACGCTGCGGCACCCTCGCAACGACCGCCACTCTTGTTGTGGCATGGTACGCGGGAAAGCCTCGATGGTCTCGTCGCCCTGAAGGACGCGCTCGCTTCGCTCGGCCGCGACACCGATGCCGAACTCGTCATCCTCACGAACCTTCCGGAGCGGAGCGAACGGTGGGGCGCTCTGCCGGTCCGCTACGCCGCTTGGTCGCCCAAAGCGCTGTGCGCGCTGGCAGCCCAGGCCCGGCTGGGCATCGTCCCGGCGCGGCCGTCAGTTCCCGATTCCTATCTCAAGTCTGCCGGCCGCATGCGTGGCCTGTTCGCCCGGGGATGTCCGGCCATCGGCGACGCCCGGTCGCCGGATGTTGTCGCCTTCAGCGAGATCTGCGGCATGCCGTCGGCGCAGACCGCGGATCAATGGCGCGACGCGATTCGGCAGATCTGGAACGATGATGTGCGGCTGGATCGCATTGCGCGTCAGGGACATGCCCATATGCGCGCGCATTACAATACGGCTCGAACCGCGGCCCAGTGGCTTTGGTTCCTCGGCGGTGGGGCCGAAGGGCCCAACCGCCACGACAGTACCCATCCCGCTGCCTTGCCCCGAGACCGCACATGACCGCAACCGGCGAGAGCAGCCACTCCTCTTCTGCCGTGGTGCACCGCCGCACGACCTCGTCGCCGCTGACGATCGAGCAGGTCCACACCCGCGCGCAACTACACGATTTCATCGTCCTGCCGCGAGTGATCTACAACGGGATGCCGGGTTTCGTCGCTCCGCTCGATTTCGAACGGCGGCAGATGCTCGATCCCCGGCACAACTCATTCTTCACGCACGGGCAGGCAGCCTATTGGATCGCTATGCGGAATGGTCGGCCGCAGGGACGCATCTCGGCCCAGATCGATTACGCTGCCACCGGGCCGGAAGCGGCCGACATCGGATTGTTCGGGTGTCTCGACGCGATCGACGACGGCGACGTCGTCAACGCGCTGTTCGTGGCCGCGGAGGCGTGGCTGCGTCGGCAGCGGCGCAAGGTGGCTCGGGGACCGTTCCTGCTGTCGATCAATGGCGAATCTGGCCTCCTCCTGGAAGGGCAACAGGAGCCGCCGATGACGCTGTTCCCATGGCATCCCGGCTATCTCGATGGTCGCGTTCGCGACGCCGGATACGCGCTCGTCCGAGAGTTGCTCTGCTTCGAGTACAATAGAATGGACGTCGGCACCGAGGGGCGTTTCGAACGATTCTCCTCCATGCGACGTCACGCCGGCATCACCACGCGCGACATTCATCTCGACGCCCTCGACGCCGACATGGAGCTGGCGAGGCAGATCTTCAATGATGGTTGGCAGGACAATTGGGGCTTCACCCCGACCACGCAGTCCGATGTGCGTGCACTGACGGCCCAATTCAAGCCGATGCTGTTTTCGGACGCTGGATTCTTCATCGAGGTCGATGGCGAGCCCGCAGCATTCATGCTGGCGATTCCCAACTTGTTCGATGTCGCCGCCGGGCTCGGGCCTGTCCCGAGCCTCGTCGGCTGGCTCAAGCTGTTGATCCGCATCAAACGCGCGAAGTACCGTTCCTTCAGAATTGTCCTACTCGGCATGGCCTCGAAATACCGCAGCAGCGCTCTCCGCGCAGCGATTGCGGCCGTCATGGTCGAGGAACTCTGGAAGCGCGGATCGACGCTGGGCATCGACCGGGCAATAGCCGGGTGGGTTCTCGACAACAACCCCCTGGCGCAATCCCTGACCCGGATCGGATTGCGACAGTCCCACACCTATGGAGTCTACGAGAAGAGCATTGTAGACTGACTTGAAGTTGCCGTAACTAGGCAGCGCAACTTGGCACGCAATCGGAGGCACGATTGACCCAATCGAATGTGGAAAAGGCCGCTCTTGCCGCCTCCCTGGCCGACCAGATCCTTGAAGTCATTGTCAGCGAAGGGAAGATCGACCCGGCCAAGACGACCCCCGATGCGACGCTGGAGAGTCTCGAGATCCAATCCATCGACGTCGTCATGATCCTGATGGCGATCGAGGAGAAGTTCGGCGTCTATGTGCCGATCGACGGCGGCATCGCTGACGTCAAGGACCTGAGCGGATTCGTGCAACAGATCGAAGCCCGCATTCTGGTGGAGCGCAGCTGACGTGTCGCGCCCTCGCGTCGTCGTCACTGGCATGGGCGCGGCTTGCGCGACCGGCAAGGGCATTGACGCCCTCTGGCGCGCAGCCCGCGACGGACAAAGCGCCGTGGGACCGCTCGAGTTCGAGCGGCCGGGCTCGAACCAGATCAAGCTCGCAGCGCAGATCAAATCCTTCGCCCCGGAGAGCTATGTCGAGGCCAAGGTTCTGCCGTTCTGCGACCGATACGCGCAGCTTGCCATCGTCGCTGCGGACGAAGCCCTGTCCCAGGCAGGCCTTGCGCGCGAGGAGCGCCAGGGGCCGACGACCGCCGTGATTCTCGGAACCGGCGTCGGCGGCATCACCACCATCGACGAGCAGTGCTACAGCGCCTACGCGACGAAGTCCCGTCTCAATCCGCTGGCCATTCCGCGCATCATGAGCAGCGCCGCCACCTCGCACCTGAGCATACGCTACGGCTGCACTGGCCCGACCTTCACCATCACGAGCGCCTGCGCCTCATCGGCCCAGGCGATCGGAGTAGGTACCTCGCTGGTCCGGTCCGGCGCGGTGGAGCGGGCGATCGTTGGCGGCAGCGAATCGTCGATGACCGCGCTGAATATCCGCACCTGGGAATTGCTGCGAGTGCTGACCCCGGATGCCTGTCGGCCCTTCTCCACCGGCCGCAACGGCATGGTGCTCGGCGAGGGCGCCGCCATCATGGTGATCGAAAAACTCGAGACCGCGCGCCGACGCAACGTCGAACCGCTGGCCGAGATCGTCGGCTATGGCACGTCGAGCGATGCTTTCGACATCGTTCGTCCCGACCCCAATGGCGCTCGGTCCGCGATCGAACAGGCGATCGCCGACGCCGGGCTGACGCCCGGCGATATCGACTATGTCAACGCCCATGGCACCGGCACCGTCGCCAACGATATCGCCGAGGCCGAGGCGCTGCAGCGCGTGTTCAGCGACCGGCTGCCCCGCCTCGCAGTGTCGTCCACGAAGCCGATCCACGGCCACGCACTGGGCGCCGGCGGGGCGATCGAACTGGCGATCACCATCATGGCGATGCGCGACAACATTGCGCCGCCGACCATCAACTGGCTCGGTGCCGATGCGAAATGCGGCATCGACCCGGTCGCCAATGCGGCGCGCGCAATGCCGATCCGCGTCGCCATCTCGAACTCCTTCGCCTTCGGAGGCGTCAACGCATGCCTCGCCGTCGCGCGGGCGGATTGACCCTGAGGGATCTGATGTGAGCGGGCCGGACAGCGCGCAGGATCAGGTCAGCATCGGTCCGATTGCGGTCCGGGCTGACAGGGCGGACGTCGCTGCCTTCGTGTCCGCGCTGGGGCTGCAGCGCCGCTTCGGCCCCGTACCGTTTGCGTTTCCGATCCGCTGGCTCAGCCTTCCCGCAATCCGACCAACCGTGATCGGCAGGCTCGGGCTCACCGATGAAATCGTCGTGCAGCAATCGCAGACCTTCACCTATCATGAAGGCCTCGGCCCCGATCGCGACTACGGCTTCGCAGTCGAAGCCCGTCGCGAGCGGACCCCAACGGACCGGACGCTCTTGCGCGGGACCGTGTGCGATTCCGAAGGGCGGATCGTCGCAACGCTCGACACGCTGTTGCGCACGTTTCGTCCCGACACAGCACGCGACGCCGCACTCCGCTCGCGCCCGATGCCGGACTCGAGCTTTCCAGTGATCGAGACCGGGCCGATCGACATCGCGCAGACCGAGAGCTACGCGGCGGCATCGCTCGACGACAATCCGCTCCACAGCGATCCCGCAACGGCTCGCGCCGCAGGTCTCGACGGCCTGATAATCCACGGCATGCTGGCGATGGGGCAGATCGAAGGCGCGCTCCGCGACTGGATACCGGCACTGCGGATCAATCGCATCCACGGCAATTTCCTGTTGCCCGTTCCAGTTGGCAGCCGCCTCATCTTCTCCGGTCGTGTTGTCAAGCGAATGCCATCGGACATGCCGGGTAGCGGTCGCGCCGAGCAGTTGATCCTGCGCGTCATCGTCTCGACCGATGCGGGGTATGCAGCATGCGTCGCTGAAATCGCGGCGCGCCACGACGGCTGAGGATCGCACATCATGTCCGCCCCAAGCTCGATCGTCATCACGGGAGCCAGCAGCGGCATCGGCCGCGCGCTCGCGATGAACTATGCCGCGCCGGGGATCCACATGGCGCTGTCCGGTCGGGACGAGGGCCGCCTGGAAGAAACGGCAGCACAATGCCGGGCCAAAGGCGCAGCCGTCACGACCGCATCAATCGATGTCCGGGATCGCGATCGAATGGCGGGATGGATCCGCGCCATCGACGACGCCGCCCCGATCGGGCTCGCGATCGCCGGCGCCGGGGTCACCGCTGGGCTCGGCATCGGCCGGCTGCGGGAAGATCCGGCCGTCGTGCGCAACGTGATCGCAATCAACCTGATCGGCGCCATCAACACCATCGATCCCCTGGCGGAGCGGATGTGCATGCGCGGGCGCGGGACGATCGCCGTCATCGGGTCGATCGGCGCCTTGCGCGGCCTGCCCTCCTGTCCCGCATACAGCGCCAGCAAGGCCGGCCTTCACGCCTATGCCGAGTCGCTTCGTCCTACTCTTGCCGCCCAGGGCGTCACCATCAGCACCGTTGCGCCTGGATTCGTCGACACGGCGCTCAACCGCGACACCGTTTGTCCGAAGCCCCTCATCATGAGCGCCGACCGTGCAGCCGCCATCATACGGCGGCGGCTGGAGCGCGGCGATGCGGTAATCGCATTCCCCCGCCTGCTGGCCTTCGGTCTGCATTTGACCCGCCTGTTGCCGCGGCGCTTGACCGACCTTGCGTTCGCCGCAGTCCATGTCGACGTGCCCGAGCGCACCGAACTCTACAACGAGTGACAGGCGACGGCGATGGACGCGCTCTCGATGCTCCCGGTCGCCGCAGCGGCATGGTGGGCGATCTCCTGCGCTCTTCGCATCACGACCATCTCGGCCGCATTGGCGCACCCTCGCTTACGGCACAGGTTGGCTACGCGACATGATCGACCGCCGGTCTCGATCGTGATCCCAATCCGCCGGCTGGAGTTCGAAGCCGAAGCGGCCTTCACGTCCGCCTTCGCGCAAGTCTATCCGCAAAGCGAGATTCTGGTCGCCGCCGCGGAAGTCCGCTCGCCGATGATCGAGATCGCCCGGCAGGTCGCTGCGCAATTCCCGGCGGTCGGCGCGCGGATCCTGATCGGAAACAAGCGCATCACTCCGAACCCGAAAGTCAGCAATCTCGCGCCGGCCATCGCAGCGGCGCAACACGACCTGATCCTGATCAAGGATTCGAACATTCTCCTGAGCCCCGACCAACTCGCCGATCTGATGACGAACCTGACCGCCGGCGTCGGCCTCGTCTGCGCGATCCCGGTTGCCGTCGCCCCGACCGGATTCGCCGCCGAACTCGAGCGAGCATTCCTCAATGGGCAGGCCGCTCCGCTGACGCTGGCACTGTCCGCCGCCGGCGCAAACGTCGGCTTCGGCAAGGTCATGCTGTTCGACCGCCGAGATCTGGCGCGGGCGGGCGGCATCGGATTGATGGCTTCGGCCTTCGGCGACGATCACGCGCTGTCGCAAGGACTGGGACGCATCGGCCTGCGAACGGTGTTCGCAGCCAAGGAGATCCGTCAGGCGATCGGCCGGCGGCCGTTCAGCGAAGTCTGGGACCGCCACCAGCGCTGGATGGTCATTCGTCGAATCCAGGCACCGCTGGCCTTCTGCGGCGAGCCGCTGGTCAGTGGCGCTTTCACGGCCCTGTGCGGCGCCGTGGGCGCTGCAGCCTTCGGAATGCCATGGTGGCTGATGGCGGGCGGGACCCTGCTCGGCTGGGTCTTGCTCGACGTCACCTTCTTCGCGGCCAAAGGCTGGGGCTGGTCCTGGATGTCCCCACTCTCTGGATTGTGCCGGGAAGTCCTGCTTCCCGTGATGTGGCTGAAGGCGCTGCTCGACCGCCGTGTGACCTGGGCCGGACTGCCGTTCGACGTTCCCGCCAAGACCACCTGACTAGACCACCTGACTAGACCACCTGACAAGACCGCCTGATCAGAGGCCCGATCGGACCGCCGCCTGACCGATCGCCACCGGCGGTTCATGCCGCCGCGCAAGGCCGGCATCGATTGATCCGATCTGCCGGTTCAGGCTTGCGATCACCTCTTTGGAGAACGGCCCAACATGGAGGTAGAGTAGAAATAGCGAGACCACCTGTTTGAGCGCCCTCGGATTGCGGATTGCGCATTCGGCGATGGTCGCAAGGAATCCGCTCAGGAGGTCCGGCCGCCGCGCGGCCACGAACCAGAGCAGGCGCACGACCGTCGCCGCATCGTTCAAAACCACCCGCCAGGGCACCGAGGCATTGATGCGAGCCGGGACCAGCAGGCGGGCGACCGCCCGGATCCGGCCGAAGAAGGCCGCAGGCCGATTGACCCGTTCCAATATCGAGCGGTAGTCGCCCAACACGTCGCGCCGCGCCCGGGCGGTTCGGAAATTGAGGCCCTCGGTGCATTGATCGCCGCCATCGGCGCTGCTGACGAAGCTGAAATCGACGTCAGGGTTCAGCCGCCCCTCGCGTTCGAGTCGTCGCGAGAGCTGGGTCTGCGGCAGCGCGGTCAGCAGGCCGACCATACAGATCGGCAGCCCGGCCGTTTCGATGCAGGAGACCATCTCGTCGGCGACCCGCTCGTGTTCGTTGTCGAATCCAACCACGAAACCTGCGGTCACGAACATTCCGGCACGGTAGACCTTGTGGACGCAGTCGGCGAGATTGCGCCGCATATTCTGCTTCTTCTGGGTGGACAGCAGTGCGTCCTCGTTGGGGCTTTCGATCCCAATGAAGACCGCCCCGAAATTCGCGTCGCGCATCAAGTGCAGGAGGACGTCGTCGTCGGCGAGGTTGATCGAGGCCTGCGTGCTGAACGTGAAGGGATAGCCGTGCGCCTTTTGCCAGGCACAGAGATGCGGCAGAAACTGCTTCACCGCTTTCTTGTTGCCGATCAGATTGTCGTCGACGAAATCGACATGGCCGCGATAACCGAGCCAGTAGAGATTCTCCAGCTCGCCGAGCAACTGTTCAACGGTCTTGGCGCGCGGCACCCGTCCGTAGAGCTCGATGATGTCGCAGAACTCGCAGATGAACGGACAGCCCCGCGAAAACTGGACGGACAAAGCCAGATAATGGTCGAGCTTGAGAAGGTCGAAACGCGGGAGCGGACTCCTAGTCACATCGACGGTGAATTTCTCCGCCGCGAACAGCCCCCGGCGCTCGCCCGCATCCCAGGACTCTATGAAGGCGGCCATCGTCGCTTCGACCTCACCCGGCATGCGAAAGTCCGCATGACTGTAGGCATCCGGACTGGAGGTGATGTCCGGCCCGCCGACGACGACCGGTTTGCCGCGGGATTGACCGAGTTCGATTAGGCGCAGCGTATCGGCCCGTTGCGGGATCATGCCGCCGGTCATGACCATGTCGGCCCAGGCGAGATCGGATTCGCCGACCTCCTCCGCATTGCGGTCGATAAGGCGGACCGACCATTCCTTCGGCAGCATCGCCGCGACGGTGATCAGGCCGAGCGGAGGCTCCATGCGCCGCTTGCCGGCGATCCGGCACGTCGTCGTCAGGCTCCAGAACGACGTCAGATCGAAACGAGGATAGACGAGGAGGACGTTGCATCGTGTCGCTGCCATGAATTCCCTCCCGATCCTGCCGACCGCCGCCGCTCAGTATCCCATCAGACCGCAACAGCGGGCGCAGACAGGCATGAGCCCGTCGCGACCGATGCTCGCCCGGAACTTCCTGTACGGCTCGGAATTCCATAATTCGGTGATCGTCGACGTCTTGACGTTGCCGACGACGTAGTCGTGGTAGTCGCGGCACGGCGAGACATCGCCGTTGCTGTTGATCTCGACCGCCTGGAAGATCGCCGCGCATTCGTCATAGCCGAAGTGCTCCTGGTGATCGGTGTAATACGTCGTCAGCTTGTCAGAGCCGGAGATCGGCGGGATCAACGCGACCGCAGGCGATGACCAGCCGGACGATCGTTCCATCACCGCCTGTAGCTGATCGTCCAGCGCCTCCGTGCTGCTGGGCTTCCAGTTTCCGACCCAGCCGTGGTGGCGGGTCGGATAGAAGCCGAAGCGGCGAAAGAAATCCTTCTCGTGCGCCTCCGCGTTACCCTGGTCGATCCACCATGACAGATAGAAGACAAACAGATCGACCTTGTCCCGAAAGGCATCGTAGATGTCGACCAGATGCTTGCAGTTGGCCTGCGAGATCACGGTCAGGGCGGCGATGAAGGGCAGCCCGCGGCCGTGCTTCGCTCGCGCCTCGGCAACCGCATCCAGCCCGCGGCAAAGCTCGTGGAAATTGTCGCCGCCGCCCCCCGCGGCCGGTCGCAGCGCATTGTGCAGGTCAGCGCGATGGCCGTCGACCGACACCTGCAACAGAAAGAGCGGCGCCTTGGCCAGCCGTTCGGCGGAGGCAGCCACCCGCGTACCGTTGGTCGCGATGCTCACCGGCAGCCCGAGTTCGGTAGCGCCCTCGATCAGGTCGAGGATGCCGTCATAGAGCATCGGCTCGCCGCCCCAGAAGTAGACCAGCGGGCCATGACCATGGTCGACGAGGTCGTGCAGCAATTCGAGATAGCGACCGGTCGGGATCTCGCGCTCCTTCAGATGCCGGAGGCTGGAGTTGAGCAGATAGCCATTGTCGCCCCACTGGCCGCAGGTATGGCAGCGCAGATTGCAGCGGTCAGTCAGACGGAAGCTCGCTTGGCGAATCCTACCGGCCTCGCCTTCCGCACGACTGATCCGGAACTTGCTGAAAATCCGCTTGTCAGCCTCCATCTGGATCAGCTTGGTTGCGATCCATGGATGCGGAAGGACTCGTCGCGCGTAGCGCGCCGCAGTTAGTATCCCCAGGCTGCTCGTCTTTGCCATGACTTCCCGACCGTCGTCGTCCCATCAAGCCCGATCCGAAGCCGCGACGCCGTGCGGCGCCAGCATCATCTTCCAATCAAGCCAGCTTCACCAACTTCGACACCTCGGCTACGGCGTCGACCGCCGCCCGGATCTGATCCGGCGTGTGGGCAGCGGAGACGCTGAAGCGCAACACCACGTCTCCGTCGGGTGTCGCCGGCGGCACCAGCAAATTGACGTAGATGCCGCGATCGAGCAGTGCCTTCCAGAATTCATAGCCGGCGGCCAGCCCCGGCATCCGGATGCTCCCCACGGGGCCGGGGTCCGCGCATGGCCGGATGCCGATCCCGGCGAGGCCGTCATGCATGGCTCGCGCGTTGCGCCAGAGGTCGTCCCGCAATTTCGGCTCCCCTCCGATGAGGTGAAGCGCCCGCCGCGCCGCCGCCACGATCGGAGGTGGGAGCGATGCGGTGTAGAGATACGGCCTGCTCATGAAGCGCAGCGCGCGCAACGCACTCGAATCGCTCACGGCGTAGCCACCGATTCCGCCAAGGCTCTTGCTGAAGGTGCCGACGATCACATCGACATTGGCTTCGACGCCGAGGTGTTCGGCGATGCCGCGGCCGTAGCGCCCATAGATGCCGAGCGAATGGGCCTCGTCGACGATGACCACCGCTCCATGGCGCCGCGCGACGGTCGTCAGCCCCTTGAGCTCGCCAAGGTCGCCTCGAACGCTGTAGAGCCCCTCGCAGATCACCAACGTCTGCGGTCCAGGGACGTTGCTGCGCGCAAATCGGCTGTCGAGATCGCTGCGGTCATTGTGAGCGAAGCTCTCCACCTGGGCGCCACTCAACCGACAGGCATCGAAGATGCTGGCGTGGCAATGGGCATCGACAAAAATCATGTCGCCCTTGCGGGCGAGCGCCGAAGTCACGCCCAGATTGGCCATGAATCCCGTGCTGAAAATCACCGCGTCGCGCCGACCATAGAGGGTCGCGATGTCCTCCTCGAGCATCACGTGGAGACGGTGATTGCCTGCAGCGACCCGCGAAGCCGTGGAGCCCGTCCCGTAGTGTCGCGCAGCCTCGACCGAGGCCTCGATGCACGCCGGATTGAAGTTGAGCCCAAGATAGCTGTTGGTACCGAACATCAACGTTCGGCGGCCTGCGACCATAGCGGTGACGGTGTCCACGACATCATCGACGACGATGCTCAGCGGGTTGGTTCGCGAATCGGCCAGCCTCTCCAGCGAGCTGCCGAGGCGATCTGCACGCGCCAATATCCCGTTTCCGCCGTTGTCCATAAGCCGATCCGTCCAAGTAATCGATGAGTCGCCCGAACTACCTGTCAAGGACACGGCGGCGCGATCGCGTTCGGCAATTGATCGTGCGGTCCATTGGCAAGAACGGCGGCGCCCCCGTCCCACAAAGCTAATCCGGCGTGCAGCGCCGGCACGCCGGTCATTCCGAGCCGCATCGAAACGGCGGGCGTGGCGTACGGTGCGGCCATCGCCCCGCCGCGGCGCCTGAGGGCGAGGATGAGTGCCAGCGCCAACTCGGCCAGAAAGAGCCCGCCGACCGCCCATGTCGTCCGCAAGTCCACCAGCGTCTGCTCGATGGTGAGCACCATGAAGAAATGCAGCGCCCCGATCGCGGCGCAGACGAGCAAGGCACGCGGACCTCGGCGGTCGCCGAAGCTGCGCCAGACGGGAAGCAGTTCGAGGCCGAGCCAGGTGTGGAGGAGCGCGAGAAGCGGGATTCCCAGGCGGTTGAGAGCCTCATGAATCCATTCGCGCGCCGTCCCCGGGTCGGCCATGGCCTTGGAGCGGCCATCGAGGAAGTCCTGCAGGGGCACTTCGTCGATGATCGTATAGTCACGCTTGACGCCTCCGAAGCCATATTCGTTCAGTGGTACGAATATACGAGCATAGGCGACGCCCCTGACCTCCGACTGTCCGCTCCGCAAGCTCTGAACGGTCCCGTCGAGCAGCACTAAGCCGCTTTCGTCCCCCTGCCTTTCGAACACCGCGTAACGAGCTTTGAAGACCCGCTCCTCGCCGTCGGACATCGCCTGCCGGATGAAGACATCGGCCAGCTCGTTGCCCTTGATGTAGTTCCTGAAATAGAAGACCTGACGACCATGATCGAACTGATTGAAAACGCCGACCTTGAGCAACGCCGGATTTACCCCGCGCCGCAGCGAGAACAGCACGTCGTGGAGATGCCCTGAGGTTAGCGGAACGACCCAACAGGTCAGCAAATAGCCGAGCGCCACCGCGGCGAACGCGACGGCAAAACCCGGCAACCGCGCAGCGAAGGTCGAGCGACCGCTCGAATAGATCACGATCAGGATCCCATCTGCTGCAAACCTGCCGTAGGACCAGACGATCGCGATCGCAACCAACGCCGGGAGAACATGGAAGAGGATCATCGGCCCCGTGCTGGCGAGCGCGGGCCACACCAAGCTGGTATAGAGCGCCTCTTCGCCCAGATGGCTGATCAGAGAGATCAGAATCACCGGCGCGACGACAGCCGCAACGGCGACGGCCGAAGCAAGCAAAATCTGCCGTGTCAGATATCTGTCAATGACCCCAACTAGCACGCTTCGCCCCTGGCAGCAGTTCCACTCCGGGGGGACGGTCCTTCCTAGGAATCGTTCCCACCACGGCCCCCAAAGCCGTATTGCCGGCGACTGTCTCTTACCGCCGACACTAGACATACGAAAATTATACTATCTTGGCGAGCATGTCATGAAAACGCCGCCGGCCGTCCACATTTCGCGCCGCTCTTGCGGGCAGCGGCCGAATACGGTCAATGGTTCGCGGCAATGACGTCTTTGGACAATTTTCCACGTCCACAGCCATCCGACCCCGCCGTGTGGACGCCCCGACCAACCGCCGACGGAACCGACCGACGCGGTACTGTCGTCACGAAGCGTAGGCTCACTGAGCAGCAATGCAGAAGCTCATCAATCTCGCGATTTTCATCGACGATCTTGGTGTCGGCGGGACCCAGAACTGGCTGACTCTCCTGGTGCCGGCGCTGGCCGCGCGCGGTTTCGCAGTGCGCGTCTACGGCATGCGTGCAATCGCACATCCCGAAATCCTCGAACGTCTGGCGCCTTACGCCGAAGTTCAAATCATCGGCGAAGGCCGTCTGTGGGCAGGACCCGGATTGCTGCGCCTGGCGCAGGAGCTCCGGACCTGGCCGGCACAGGTCGTGCAGACGGCACTGCCGACCTCCGACATGATCGGCCGCTTGCTGGCATGGCTGACGGGGGTACCGGCGGTCTTTTCTACCATCCGTGGCCGGAACGTCGACAAACCAAGCTGGCAGAGGTGGCTCGATCGCCGCACCGCACACTTGGCCAGGGCGGTCGTCTTCAATGACCGCGAGGCGGTGCCGTTTGCGATCCGCCACGAGGGTATACGCGCAGGCCAGGTCGTCTACATTCCCAATGGCGTTTCGATCACGACGGCGCGCCGGCCACCCGGCGACGTGCGCAGGGAACTACAGACGTCCGCGGAAGCGACCGTGCTCGCGACCGTCGCCCGCCTCCATCCGTCCAAGGGACAACAATATCTGTTGCGCGCCTTCCGTCTCGTTCGCGAACGCTACCCCGGCGCGGTTCTGTGGCTCGTCGGCGACGGTGAGTGTCGAGCAGCCTTGGAGCGCGAAGCTGACGAGCTCGGGATAACGACGTTCGTCCGCTTCGCGGGCACCCGGCGCGACGTGCGCGACATCCTCGATGCCGTCGATCTCTTCGCGCTTCCCTCGTTGTGGGAAGGCATGCCCAATGCACTGATGGAGGCCATGGCCGCGAGCCGGCCGGTGGTCGCTTCCGATGTCGACGCCATCCGCGAACTGGTGATCCACGGCAAAACCGGCTGGATGGTCAGGCCGGGCGACGCCGACGCTCTTGCACGCTGCATGATGGATATCCTGGCGGATCCCGCCCGGGCAGCCGACATCGGCCAGGCAGGCTTGCGGCACGTTCGCGAGCATTTCTCACTGGATGGCATGGCGGATGCCTACGCGACATTGTATCGCGACGGCCTGAAGGACGCGGCACTGCGCGTGGGAGCCCCGTTGCGATGAAGATCGTTCATATCCTCGACAATCTCGATCGTGGCGGAGCTCAAACCATGCTGCGGAGCGTGGTAGCCGGCCTCACGGCGCGCGGCCACATCCAGCACATCATTTGCCTCAACGAGATATTCAACGAAGAGGTCGTCGCTGCCATGCGCTCCGCCGGAGCCAGCGTCGAGATCATCGGGCGGCCGCGCCTGTACGGCCTGATCGGTCTTTGGCACCTCGCCGCGGAATTGCGGCGGCGCCGGCCGGATCTCGTCCACACCGAACTCCCGTGGGGCGATCTGATCGGACGTACCGCCGCTCGCGTCGCCGGCATCGCCCCGATTGTCTCGACTGTGACCGCCCGCTACGCGGACAAGCCGCGGCTGCAATTGTGGTTCGATCGCAAGACCGCGGCCTGGGCCGACCGCGTGGCCTTCCAGAGCGCCGAAATCGTTCCCTTCTCGCTCGCGCATGAAGGTGTCCGGCGCGACCAGGTTCAGGTCATTCCGAACGGGGTCGATGCGGACGACCGTGACCGTTCCGTTGCAGCATCCGCCCTGCGCCGAGACCATGGCGGCGGCGCCGCCACCATCCTCGGCATGGTGGCACGGTTGCACCCACAGAAGGCCCACCCCGATCTCCTCGCGGCGTTCGCAAAGCTGGCGGGTTCGGACGTTCGCCTCTGGCTGGTCGGCGACGGACCTGATCGCGCGCAACTCATGGAGCAGGCGCGCGCGCTCGGCATCGCCGATCGCGTGGTCTTCGCCGGTGACCGCGGCGACGTTCGCGACTGGATCGCCGCGATGGATATCTTCGTTCATCCGACTTATTTCGAGGGCCTGCCGCTCGCGGTCCTCGAGGCCATGGCCATGGGCAAACCGGTCATTACCTCGCCGGTCGACGGGCTTCGCAGCCTGATCACCTCCGGCGTCGACGGCTGGCTGGTGCCGCCCGGCAATCCCGACGCGCTCGCCGAGATCATCGGCCATGTCGTCGCCCATCCCGAGGAACGGGCCCGCGTTGCCGCCAGGGGCGCGATCCGCGCGCTGTCGCAATACGGCTCGGATCGCGTGGTCGAAGCCTATGAAACGCTGTTCAAATCCGTGCTCGAGGCCCGGAGCGCGGGGAGCGGCGCCAACGGCCGTCGATGAACGCATTGATCGCCGCAAAGGCCGCATCGTTGCCGCAGAAATCTCCGCAACTGATCCGATCGCGATAGCTCTCCAGCCGCACCTCGAATTCGTGCAGGATCCGCGACGAGAAAGTCGCCAGATCGGCACGCATGCCGTAACCGAGCCGCTCCAGATAGTGCGCGTTGAGAAACTGTTCGAAGGCGCCACGGACCGGAATCGATAACACCGGCTTGCCGAGATGCAGCGCCTCGGAGATGAGCGTATGGCCACCGCCGCAGACGACGAAGGCGCAGGACGCCAGATCATCGAGAAACGATTGCTCGTCGAATGCCTTGAAGTCGACGCGACCCAGGCTGCAGCGCTCGCCCAGTCCGTAGACGCGGACAGGCCGGCCAAGCGTGGCGAGATGCTCGACGAAGGCCGGGAACGTCGGATAGCCCTGATAGGCGACGACGTGGTCACCCGCCGTCGGCCGGCGCGCAACGACGTCGCGCCGCAGCAGCGGCGGCAGTTGCCGAAGCCAGGGGCTCGCCGCCCGCGCGGGAACGTCGAAGAAATTGCAGACGAGGTACTGGTCGGCCGAACTGAACAGAAGCCGGACCGCCGCAGCCGTCGCTAACCGGCTCGACATCTGGCCCAGAGGGCATGTGATCCGTCCCATGGTGATGACATGTTGGTTGTCGAGCGACAGGCAGGCCACTCCCATCCTGCGCGCCACTTGCGGCACGAAGAACTCGTAGTCGGTCATGGCAAAGTCCGGGACGAAGGCCTCGGCCGCCTGCTCGACCCGGCGGCGCCAATGTGCGCCATTGCTGAGTGTCGCGGCGGTACGCAGCAACGCCGCCGGAGCATCGACCCGATGCGAGCTCACGGGCGTGACCGGATTGGGACACTCGAACACCCGGAATTGGCCCCCGAGCAGGCGCGCCGCTTCTCCGTGACAGACGAACAGGAAGTCGTGCTGGGAATAATGCTGGGCCAGGGTCAAGGCGCGGATCGCGTGCCCCCGGCCGGTCCCATGCACGCCATAGAGAATGCGCGCCATGAATTCAGACCGACGCGCCGGCAGACGGGTGGGGCGGCGGCCAGCGCCGCGAAAGATAATTCGCCATCGGCCGGTTCATTCCTTGTGCCGACAGTCCGCAGGACCGTCGCCTTGCCCTTCGACTCATCTTATGGTTGTTATTGGTTGCCGAACATTCTAGCGAGCAAGGATCGTGTCGAGAAGAGCGTCCAGGCGCATCAGCGAGAACAGTTTGGTTACGGGCGGCGCCGGCTTCATCGGTTCGCATCTGTGCGAGCGACTGATTTCCGACGGCCATCAGGTCGTCTGCGTCGACAATTTCTTCACCGGCACACGCCGCAATATCGAGCCCCTTCTCGACGATAGGAATTTCGAGCTGCTTCGGCACGACGTGACGTTTCCTCTCTATGTCGAGGTCGACAGCATCTACAACCTCGCCTGCCCCGCCTCGCCGGTCCATTACCAGCACGATCCCGTGCAGACGACCAAGACCAGCGTTCACGGCGCCATCAACATGCTAGGGCTGGCGAAACGGCTCAAGGCCATGATCCTTCAGGCCTCGACCTCGGAAGTCTACGGCGACCCGGAGAAGCATCCACAGACGGAGGATTATTGGGGCAACGTCAATCCGATCGGTCCGCGGTCCTGTTATGATGAAGGTAAGCGCTGCGCCGAGACGCTGTTCTTCGATTATTGGCGCCAGCACCGATTACAGATCAAGGTGGCCAGAATCTTCAATACCTACGGGCCTCGCATGCACCCCCACGACGGGCGCGTCGTCTCGAACTTCATCGTCCAGGCGCTGCTCGGCAAGCCGATCACCCTGTATGGCAACGGGTCGCAGACGCGATCGTTCTGCTATGTCGACGACATGGTCGATGCGCTCGTCCGCCTCGCCGCGACACCCGACGATGTGACCGGGCCGGTCAATCTCGGCAACCCCGCCGAGATCTCGATCCAGGAACTCGCCAGGACCATCATCGACTTGTGCAATTCGCGGTCTGCCATCGTATGCGGGAAGCGACCGGTGGATGATCCATGTCGGCGACGGCCCGACATAGCGTGCGCCGAAGCTGTCCTGTCATGGCGGCCGAGGATTGGCCTTACCGAAGGCCTGACCAGGACCATCGCCTATTTCGACCGGCTCCTCTCCGAGGATGCTGTCCGCCGATCCCTGCTGGACGACCCGGATTGAGGTGACGGGCCTCGGTGTGGATCGGTCGACGGAATCTCGCTCGCCAGCGTCTGATGCCTGCGCGAGAAGTGGCAAGACGACCTGGGCGAAGCACAGACTCTCGCTCGGGTCCAAGTAAATCGGCTGCCAGAAACAAGCGGGCATCATGAGAGTGCAGGGCAATCTTTTCGCAGCAACCGCCTTCGGAGGGCCAGACTCCTGGCACGCCTGAGAGTTTCAGAACAACAAAATCGCGAAGAAATCTGGCTGGGGCGGGAGGGATCGAACCTCCGAATGGCGGAATCAAAATCCGCTGCCTTACCGCTTGGCTACGCCCCATCAGGCCCGGCGGATCGGCGTGGCGCGCGGGCGCCATGCGATTCCGGGTCGGCGCCCGTGGTCTACAGAGCGCGCCCGCCCATTTCAACCGCGTCGCCGCAGGAATTTTGCAGGCCCCTCCGGTGATCCGCCGCCCAGGCCAATTCGTCAATGCCGGCAAGCCCTTATCCTGCTCGTTGGAAGCCGCCGCGGCGCCCGGCCGCAGCGCCACGCGAAAAAGTTGAGACCCGGCCGGTTTCATGGGATGACGGCGGCCAAACCGGCCACATCGAGCCCCGAGGACACGCCATGACTTATCGCGCCCCGCTCAACGACATGCTGCTCGCCCTCAACCACGGCGCCGGGCTGAAGGCGGCGGTCGAGGCCGGCCATTACGGCGATTTCGACCCCGACATCACCGCGGCCGTGCTCGAGGAAGCCGGCAAATTCGCGAGCGACGTGCTCGCCCCGCTCAACCACATCGGCGACAGGAACGGCGTCAAGCTCGCCGATAAGAAGGTCACCACCGCGCCCGGCTGGCCGGACGCCTACAAGCGCTGGACCGAGGCCGGCTGGAACGCGGTGTCCGGTCCCGAGGCGCATGGCGGCCAGGGCCTGCCGCTCGCCATCAACGCCGCCTGCACCGAGATCTGGAGCGCGGCCAACGTCGCCTTCGGCCTGTGCCCGCTGCTGACCTTGTCGGCCATCGAGGCGCTCGACGCCCACGGCAGCAAGGAGCTGAAGGACATCTATCTCGGCAAGCTGATCTCCGGCGAGTGGACCGGCACGATGCAGCTCACCGAGCCGCAGGCCGGCTCCGACGTCGGCGCCTTGCGCACCCGCGCCGAGCGCGCCGCGGATGGCACCTACCGCATCACCGGCAGCAAGATCTTCATCACCTATGGCGACCACGACATGACCGACAACATCGTGCATTTCGTGCTCGCGCGGTTGCCGGATGCGCCGGCCGGCACCAAGGGCATCTCGCTGTTCCTGATCCCGAAATTCCTCGTCAATGCCGACGGCTCGCTCGGCGCCCGCAACGACATCTATGCCACCGGCGTCGAGCACAAGCTCGGCATGCACGCCTCGCCGACCTGCACCATGACGATGGGCGACAATGGCGGCGCCATCGGCTATCTCATTGGCGAAGAAAACGCCGGCATGCGCTGCATGTTCACGATGATGAACCAGGCGCGGCTCGGCGTCGGCCTCGAAGGTGTCGGCGTCGCCGATCGCGCCTATCAGCAGGCGCTGGCCTACGCGCAGGAGCGCAAACAGGGCCGTGCCGTGGGAGCTAAGGGCACAGGCTCGGACGCGATCATTGCCCATCCCGACGTCAAGCGCATGCTGATGCAGATGCGCGTCCTCACCGCCGCGTCTCGCTCGATCTGCTACGCGACCGCCGTCGCACTCGACGTGTCCGTGCGCGCCAAGGATCCGGCGGTGCGCACTGAAGCCGCCGCGCGCGGCGCGCTGCTGACGCCGATCGCAAAGGCGTTCTCCACCGACATCGGCAACGAGGTCGCCTATCTCGGCGTGCAGATCCATGGCGGCATGGGCTTCATCGAGGAGACCGGCGCCGCGCAGCACTATCGCGACGCGCGCATCACCGCGATCTACGAGGGCACCAACGGCATCCAGGCGATCGACCTCGTCACCCGCAAGCTGGGTGCGAACGGCGGCGCCTCGGTGTTCAAGCTGCTCGACGAGCTCGCCGAGATCGTCCGCCGCGTCGAGGCCTCGAACGATCCGGCCTTCGGCACCACCGGCGCCAAGCTGCGCGAGGCGCTGGGCGCGCTCGACCGCTCCAGCCGCTGGCTGCTGGACAAGCTCGGCACCGCGCCGAACGATGCGCTCGCCGGCGCCACGCCTTACCTGCGCCTGTTCGGCTCGGCGCTCGGCGGCTGCATGCTGGCCAACGAGGCGCTGGCCGCGCGCAGCGAGAACGAGACCGAGGGGGCGCGTCACGTCGCGCTCGCCCGGTTCTTCGCCGAGACCTTCGCGGTGCAGGCCCCGTCCCTGGAAAAGACCGTCACCGACGGCGCCGACGCCGTGCTCGCGGCGGAGGCCGTGCTGGTGGCGTGAGCGGCGAGCGTCGCGACCCAGACCAGCGAGTTCAGCCTCCCGCACCAAAGCTCGCTGCCGGGCTCCCACCCTCCCCTGGAGGGGGAGGGTCGCCTCGCGGGGCGCGCAGCGACGCGTGAGGCGGGGTGGGGTGATCTCTCCGCGGATGCTTGTGCCAACGGAGAGATCACCCCACCCCGATCCCGCGCTACGCGCGCGATCGCCCCTCCCCCGGAGGGGGAGGGTGTCCCGAGTTCGCCGCTTCATTGATCCACATCTCAAACATCTATCCGAACAGCCTGTCGCGATGAGATGAGCATCCGCGTCCTCGCGACGCATTCCGCGCCCGAGCTATGCTCTCGAAACCCGCCCTCACCGAGTGGAGGGCGCAGGGAAGGCCGGGCGCTGGCCGCGCCCGTGGCCCGCCTGCAGAAAAAAAGCAGGCGGCAGTCACCACAGGTCTGGCCGAGAACACCCGGCCTTCCCCGCGCGATGGTTTTAACGGGCTATAGCGCGCTCTTCCTGGTGCACCGGGCTTTCTGGCCACCATGTCGCGACAATGCGCTTCTCGCGCATTGCGCTGGATACTAGCATCGGAGTATCGGAACCACGCGCCTTCACCGTCCGCAGGCTAACGTTCGTCCGTGCCAACAGCACTGCGCCGCCCGCGTCCACCGCATCCCGCTGCCAACGTCCGTGACGACCGCGAACCGTCCCCATACCGTGCAACGGGATGCGCGAACCATAATGCTGATTTGGGCAAGCCGCAAAGCGATTTATGTTTTTCAGAACGACTTGACAGGGGTTGGCCCGACCGAGCTGATTTGGCCGACGAGGCTGGGCAAGAACTCAGTGTTCACGGTAAGATTTGGGGGCATGACGAATCGGCCGTTCAAGAGCGGCGA